>NZ_JBIRUL010000042.1:0-50393 GCF_044335095.1 Streptomyces sp. NPDC020597
CCGAACACGTCGACGGCCGCGGCCAGCTCACGCAGCAGTCGCAGCGTCTCGTCGGTGACGAGGTTCTTCGAGTAGTCGATGCGCAGATCGCCGACCTGCAGGGTGTGACCGGCCACGCGGTCGGGGTCGTCGGCGAACAGCTCCCTCAGCCGCACCTCGCCGAGCGCCTCGCGGTGTTCGGCCAGAGCGGTCCACTCGGGCGTCTGGTTCAGCCTGGTACGGCCGTCTGCGTTCATCTCGGACTTCAGCCCTTCCTCACCTGTCCGTGCTGCCTCGCACGCCTTTGCCCCGCCGCTCCCAACCTAGTTGATCAGGAGGTGGCACGAGCGGACGTGCCGTCGCCCGCGGGGCAACAAGAAGTACGTGCCGGAGGCGTCCGGGTGTCAGCGCGGCGACGGCGTGTGCGAGGAGCAGAGGCCGCGGCGAACGGCAGAGGACAGCCCGCAAGGCCGTTGCGCGGGCGTGCGGAGGAGGGCGGGCACGACCCGCGCGTGAGACAGGTCCGGCCGGGAGCCCTCGGGCGCCCGGCCGGTCTACATCACTAGATCTCGCCCCGCAGTTTGGCGAGCGCCTCGGCGAGGATCGCCTCGCCGTCCGCGTCGCTGCGCCGCTCCCGCACATAGGCGAGGTGCGTCTTGTAGGGCTCGGTGCGCGGCGGGTCCGGGGGGTTGTCCCGGTCCTGCCCGGCGGGAAACCCGCAGCGCGGGCAGTCCCAGGTCTCGGGCACCTGCGCGTCGCTGGCGAAGCTGGGCACCGTCTCGTGTCCGTTGGAGCACCAGAAGGAGATGCGCAGGCGGGGCGCGGACTCGCCCCGCTCGGCCTCGCCCATCGGCCCCGCCCCGACCCGGCTACCTCGGATCGCGTTGCCACTTGCCACGGTCGTAACTCCCTGCGTGATGGTGCCGCGAAGCGAGTCGGCGTTTCGCTTCGCTGCGAGCGCCTCAGTCTACGTAAGGCCCAACGCGCGTCCAGTGATTGGAGTTACAGCTCCCACACCTGGACGCAAGCCCCATGATAGGCCGCGCTCTGCTGCGCGTACCGAACATGGGGCCTTACGTACCGGAATGTGCGTGCCTGTGAGAAGCTGATCAGTTGTTCGTCTTCATCAGGATGCCGAGGACGATGATGGAGGCGAACCACAGCATCCCGACCACGACGGTGATGCGGTCGAGGTTGCGCTCGGCGACCGAGGAACCGCCGACGGAGGACTGCATGCCGCCGCCGAACATGTCGGAGAGGCCGCCGCCCTTCCCCTTGTGCATCAGCACCAGCAGCATCAGCAGCAGGCTGAAGATGATCAGGGCGATCGAGAACCCCAAAACCACGGCTGGACCAACTTCCTCGGATTCGGATAAGGACCGGAACGGACAACGGGGGCACAGCGCCGTCGTCCGTGCGGCTGCGCCGCGTGGCGTGCCGCATGGCGCTATGCCCCCGCAAGGGTACGACGGATCGCCGCTACCGCATACTCACAGCTCGGATCACTGGTCGCGGAAGCGGACGATCTTGACGAACTCGTCCGCGTCCAGCGAGGCGCCGCCGACCAGCGCGCCGTCGATGTCGGCCTGCGCCATGATCTCGGCGACGTTGCCGGACTTGACGGAGCCGCCGTACTGGATGCGCACCTGGTCGGCCAGTTCCTGGCTGTACAGCTCGGCGATCCTGGCGCGGATGGCGGCGCAGACCTCCTGCGCGTCCTCGGCGCCGCAGACCTTGCCGGTGCCGATGGCCCACACGGGCTCGTAGGCGATCACGACGGACTCGGCCTGCTCTGCGGGGAGATCCTTCAGACCGCCCTCGACCTGCGCGAGGGTGTGGGCGACGTGATGGCCCGCCTCACGGACGTCCAGCTCCTCGCCGACGCACAGGATCGGGGTCAGGCCGTGCTTGTAGGCGGCCTTGACCTTGGCGTTCACCAGCTCGTCGGTCTCGTCGTGGTACTGCCGGCGCTCGGAGTGGCCGACCGCGACGAACGTGCACTTCAGCTTGGCGAGCATCGCACCGGAGATCTCGCCGGTGTAGGCGCCGGAGTCCTGCGCCGAGATGTCCTGGGCGCCGTACTTGATCTTGAGCTTGTCGCCGTCGACCAGCGTCTGCACGGAGCGCAGGTCGGTGAAGGGCGGCAGGACGGCGACCTCGACGGCCTCGTAGTCCTTGTCGGCCAGGGCGAAGGCGAGCTTCTGGACGTGCGCGATGGCCTCGAGGTGGTTGAGGTTCATCTTCCAGTTGCCCGCCATCAGCGGCGTACGAGTGGTCATGCGGGGTCAGCCTTCCAGTGCGGCGAGGCCGGGGAGCGTCTTGCCCTCGAGGTATTCGAGGGAGGCGCCGCCTCCGGTCGAGATGTGGCCGAACGCGTTCTCGTCGAAGCCGAGCGTGCGCACGGCCGCGGCGGAGTCTCCGCCGCCGACGACGGTGAAACCGTCCGAGTCGACGAGGGCCTGGGCGACCGCCTTGGTGCCCTCGGCGAAGTCGGGGTGTTCGAAGACGCCCATCGGACCGTTCCAGAACACGGTCGCGGCGTCGGCGAGCTTGCCCGCGTACAGCTCACCGGTCTTCGGGCCGATGTCCAGGCCCAGCTGGCCCTCGGGCATCTTGTCCGCGTCGACGGCGGCGTGCTCGGCAGGCGTCTTCGCCTTCAGGTCCGGGAATCCGGGCGAGACCACGACGTCGACCGGGACGATCAGCTCGACGCCCTGCTTCTCGGCGCGTTCCAGGTACTCGGTGACGGCCGGGATCTGGTCCTCCTGCAGGAGGGAGGCGCCGACCTCGTGGCCCTGGGCCTTGAGGAAGGTGAAGGCCATGCCGCCGCCGATGAGGATGCGGTCGGCCTTGCCGAGCAGCTCGTCGATGACCGCGAGCTTGTCGGAGACCTTGGAGCCGCCGAGCGCCACGACGTACGGGCGTGCGACGTCCTCGGTGAGCTTCTTCAGGACGCCGACCTCGGTGGCGATCAGGTGGCCGGCGTAGTGCGGCAGCTTGCCCGGGAGGTCGTACACGGACGCGTGCTTGCGGTGCACCGCGCCGAAGCCGTCGCCCACGTACACGTCGGCGAGGGCGGCCAGCCGGTCGGCGAAGGCGGCGCGCTCGGCGTCGTCCTTCGAGGTCTCGCCGGCGTTGAAGCGCAGGTTCTCGAGGACCGCGACCCGGCCGTCGGCGAGGCCGGCGACGGTGGCCGTGGCGGAGTCGCCGACGGTGTCGGTCGCGAAGGCCACGTCGGCGCCGAGGAGTTCACCGAGGCGCGCGGCGGCGGGTGCGAGGGAGAAGGCGGGGTCCGGAGCGCCCTTGGGGCGGCCCAGATGGGAGGCGACGACCACGCGGGCGCCCGCCTCGGCCAGCGCCTTGACGGTGGGCAGCACGGCGCGGATACGGCCGTCGTCGGTGATGGTGGTGCCGGCCAGCGGCACGTTCAGGTCGGCGCGCACGAAGACGCGCTTGCCTGCGACGCCTTCGGCGAGAAGTTCGTCGATCGTCTTCATTGAGTGGGCTCCCGGGAGGGCTGGTGGTGCTCGTGATCCTAAGAGGGCTGGTCTGCACGTGAGTCAGGGCCCGGGCGGCGCGTCGTTGCGCCGCCCGAGCCCTGCTCTCACATCAACGTGCCTGCTCGGTGGATCAGAGCTGGTTGCCGACGAAGACCGTCAGGTCCACGAGGCGGTTGGAGTAGCCCCACTCGTTGTCGTACCAGCCGAGGATCTTCACCGAGTTGCCCTCCTGGACCATGGTCAGGGAGGAGTCGAAGGTGCAGGAGGCCGGGTCGCTGACGATGTCCGAGGAGACGATCGGGTCCTCGGTGTAGGCCAGGTAGCCCTTGAGGTCGCCGTCCTCGGAGGCCTTCTTGAACGCGGCGTTGACCTCGTCCTTGGTGACCTCGCGCTGGAGGGTCACGACCAGGTCGGTGGCCGAGCCGGTCGGGACCGGGACGCGCATCGCGATGCCGTCGAGCTTGCCCTTGAGCTGCGGCAGGACCAGGGCGGTGGCCTTGGCGGCGCCCGTCGTGGTCGGGATGATGTTCTCGGCGGCGGCGCGGGCGCGACGCAGGTCCGAGTGCGGGAAGTCCAGGATGCGCTGGTCGTTGGTGTACGCGTGGACCGTCGTCATCAGACCCTTGACGATGCCGAAGTTCTCGTCGAGGACCTTGGCCATCGGCGCCACACAGTTGGTGGTGCAGGAGGCGTTGGAGATGACGTGGTGGTTCGCCGGGTCGTACTTGTCCTGGTTGACGCCCATCACGATCGTGATGTCCTCGTCCTTGGCCGGAGCCGAGATGAGGACCTTCTTGGCGCCGCCCGCGATGTGCTTCTCGGCGTCGGCCTTCTTGGTGAAGATGCCGGTCGACTCGATCACGATGTCGACGCCGAGGTCGCCCCACGGGATGTCGGCGGGGTTGCGCTCGGACAGCACCTTGATCGTGTGGCCGTCCACGGTGATCGTGTCCGCCGTGTGCGACACCTCTGCCTTGAGACGGCCCAGGATGGTGTCGTACTTGAGCAGGTGAGCGGTGGTCGCGGTGTCACCCAGGTCGTTGACAGCCACGATCTCGATGTCAGCACCCTGCTCCAGCAGCGCGCGGAAGTAGTTACGACCGATGCGGCCAAAGCCGTTGATGCCTACGCGGATCGTCACGAACCGATCTCCTCGTTGGTACGCCGGCCACGAGGTGCCGGCGAGCTGTATTTGGGATGTCCCCGACCACCCACGACCCTACCTCTCCGGGGCCGCCGGAGTGACATCGAGTTCGCCCATACACGGCACGGCGGTCCGTACCCGCCAGTAGGGGTACGGACCGCACGGGCCGGACGGGCCCGATCACTCGATCCGGTTACGAACCGTCACGAATGGTTGACTTGGGCGTGTCATCGCGCAAGTGAGGCCAGGGCCTTTCCGATGAGCGCCTTGCGGTCGGCCGCGGCGGTGACGTGCTCCAGGCCGAAGCCGAGCAGCACGGTGTCGTCGGTGGTGACCGCTCCGTACGTCTGGAACAGGACTCCGGTGCGCGCCCAGTCCTTCAGGACGGCCGGGCTGCCGGCGGGCGGTCCGCCGACCTTCCAGGCGCCGAGCGACGTCTCGAAGCCCTCGGTGTCGACGGCGCCGCCGCCGACGACCAGCGAGGCGTCGTCCGCGAGGACGCCCCGGCCGCCGCTGCCCGGGTCGGTGACGTAGGCGAGGGAGACCTCGACGTTCTTGCCCGCGTAGGCGCTCAGGTCGAAGTTCACCTGCTGCCAGCCGCTGGACGCGCCGGTGAGGGCGTTCCAGGCGCCGGTGGACCCGGTCGCGGAGCACTCGTTCGTGCCGAGGGTGAGGTAGTGCTCGAGCCATGGGTGCTCACCCACGTAGAAGCCGGCCCCGCACTCCGCGGGCACCGCGGTGCGGGTGGCGCCGCCCGCCTCGGGAAGCGTGGTCCAGTCGTCGCCGCCGACCGTGTGGATCTCGACGATCGCGTTGTCGTAGCCGGGTTCGGTGTCCCACAGCAGCTGGGTGCGCAGCGTCGGCCTGCTCGCCGCGGCGACGCCGCTGAGGTCGATGGTGCGGGTGAGGCGCTTGTAGGCGTCGTCGGTGTGCACGGCCGCGGCCATGTACGAGCCCGCGTAGGGCCCGTAGGGGTTGACCGTGCCGGCGAACTGGCCCGCGCCCGCGCTCGCGAACTGCGGGTAGCCGGCCGCGGGCAGCTCGTCCGAGGTGACCGCGTAGGTGCCGGCCTTGTCGAGCGGGTTGCCGGTGGCCGGGCCGAGGGCCGCGCTCAGCGAGCCGAGTCCGCCGGATCCGGTGAACCCGGTGGCTCCGGGGGTCGAGGTGCGGGAGTACGCGCCCAGGTAGTACTGGCTGAAGTCGTTGGACGGGGTGCCGTCCGCGAGGGCGACGCTGCCGCCGGCCAGCTCGCCCGCCTCGATCAGCTTGCCCCCCTCGTTGAGGAAGGCGCGCAGCGCGAGCTGGGTCGGGTTGCCGGGAGTGCTCGCACCCGTGTAGTGGACGACCGTGCGGAAGTGGCTCAGCACGCCGAGCGGGTCGGGCGCGCCCTGGGCGGCGACGTCCCAGACGACCGCCTTGCGGCCGTTGGCCTTCAGCGCGTCCACATAGGTCTGCGCCTGCGTGGCGGTCGCACCCTCCTCGGCGACCACCAGCGTGTCGGCCTGGGGCCGCGCGGCGACCGTGTAGGTGAAGTGCCCGCTGGAGACCTTCTTGCCGTTCTCGGCCTTCCCGGTGAACCACACCTCGACCTTGTCGCCCGGCCTGCCGTCCTTCACCCTGGCCCGGTAGGCGTCGAAGTAGAGGTTGTCCTCGCCGCCGTAGGTCTCGCCGCCCTTCCAGTGCCTGAGCGCCTGGTCCCGGGTACGGCCGCCGTTGACGCGGTACTTCAGTTCCTTGTCGCGGATCGCCTTGCGCACCACGACGGAGACCTGCTGGTCGGCGCCGCGCGCGTACGACGTGGTGAACGACGCCGGGGTGAAGTCCGCGGCGGGCAGGCCGACCGAGGACTTCGGCCGGTCGGGGCGCGCGGCGGACTCCGCGACCGAGAGCGCGAACGGGACGTTCTTGGCGAACTCGGCCTGGATCAGCTTCTCGTCGTCAGGGAAGGTGAAGACCGACAGGCAGTCCCCGCTCTTCCACTGGTCGTCGGGGTCCACGTTCGAAGCGGTCTGACAGGTCGACATCTCGGGGGTGAACATGGCCATGCCGTTGACGTTCGACGCGTGGCCGTCCGCCTCCCCGTTGGTCGTGTACAGCTCCGAGGAGACCTGCGGGTGGTAGCCCGGGACGGCCGACTTCTCGGGCGTGCCGGCGAGCGCCCGGTAGGCGACGTCGTCCGGGGTGTCGGTGGCGACCTGCCAGCCGACCCCGTAGAGGAGGAGTTCCGCGGCGGAGTGGTAGTTGATGCCGTAGGTGAAGCCGATGCGCTTCTCGAAGGCGTCGAGCGCCCTGGTCTCGGGCTCCGATGCGGGCTTCGCGCCGCGGTAGGTCTCGCTGGTGGGGTTCGGCGACGAACCCTCGTTGTCATAGCCCCACTTGTAGGCGAAGTTGCGGTTGAGGTCGACGCCGTCGCCGGTGGAGATCGCGCCGTCGCCGTTGACGTCCCGCAGGTTCTTGCGCCACATGCGGTTGTCGGCGCTCTTGAAGGTGTAGTCGTAGCCGTCGGGGTTGGCCGACAGGACGAACCACAGCTCGTTGGAGTCGACGATCTTCCTGACGCGTTTGTCGGTCCGGTAGTTGTCCAGGTAGTAGTGCATCAGCCGCCGGGTCATCTCGGGGGTGATCCACTCGCGCGCGTGCTGGTTGGACATGTACAGCACCGAGGGCTTGGAGCCGTCGGCGGACTTCTTCGCGTCCCTGGTCAGTTTGAGGGCGAGGATGTCCTGGCCGTTCACGGTCTTGCCGAGGGAGACGACCTTGGTGAGGCCGGGGTTCTCCCGGCCGGTGCGCAGGATCTCCTCCCGCAGACCGCCGCTTCCGCTGTACGGACGGAACACGCCCTGGGCGGCGGCCTCCACGCGCTTCTCGGACGTGGCCGACATCGTGTGCTCGGCGAGCCGGACACCCTGCTTGCCGAGCTTCTTCGCCTGATCGTCGGTCAGGTAGACCTCGACGGTCGCGGTGCCCTTGGCGGGCACCTGCTCGCTGAGTTCGTGTCCGTCCTGGCCGGCCGCCAGCAGCAGGGGTACCTGCTGTCCGGTGACCTCGGCCCGGAACACCTTGACCTCGGCCGGATCGGGCTTCGGTGATGGTGCGGGCTGCGCCTGGGCGATGGGCGCGAGTGCCGCTCCGCCGAGCAGGAGTGCGCCGACAGCGAGGATCGATCTCGCTCTAGGTCTCATGAACCCCCCTAGCGTGAGTTCGCCACAGCAGCGAACTCTGCCAGGCTCATGACAGTTCATGATCCAGTCAAGAGCGCCTCATAGCCAGACAAAAGCCGGTGGAGTCGCCCGATCAGACGCCTCCACCGGCTTTGTGACGATCGATCAGCCCACCAGGTTGTCGGCGAGCTCCTCGCTCAGGTTGCACTCCGTGCCCGGGATGCCGAGGTCCGAGGCCCGCTTGTCGGCCATCGCCAGCAGCCGGCGGATCCGCCCGGCCACCGCGTCCTTCGTCAGCGGCGGGTCGGCGAGCGCGCCCAGCTCCTCCAGGGAGGCCTGCTTGTGGTCCATACGCAGCCGGCCGGCCGCCGCGAGGTGCTCGGGAACCTCGTCGCCGAGGATCTCCAGGGCGCGCTGGACGCGCGCGCCGGCAGCGACCGCGGCGCGGGCCGAGCGGCGCAGGTTGGCGTCGTCGAAGTTCGCCAGCCGGTTCGCGGTGGCGCGCACCTCGCGGCGCATCCGCCGCTCCTCCCAGGCCAGCACCGACTCGTGCGCGCCCAGCCGGGTGAGCAGGGCGCCAATCGCGTCGCCGTCGCGTACCACCACCCGGTCGACCCCGCGCACCTCCCGGGCCTTCGCCGCGATGGAGAGCCGGCGGGCCGCGCCGACCAGCGCGAGCGCGGCCTCGGGGCCCGGGCAGGTCACCTCAAGGGAGGACGAGCGGCCGGGCTCGGTGAGCGAGCCGTGCGCCAGGAAGGCGCCGCGCCAGGCCGCCTCGGCGTCACAGGTCGCGCCGGAGACCACCTGCGGGGGCAGACCCCGGATGGGGCGCCCGCGGCCGTCCACGAGCCCCGTCTGCCGGGCGAGCTGGTCACCGCCCGCGACCACCCGCACGACATAGCGCGAACCGCGCCGCAGGCCGCCGGGAGCCATCACGATCAGCTCCGAGCCGTGCCCGAAGATCTCCAGGATGTCCCGCTTGAGCCGACGGGCCGCCATCGCCGTGTCCAGCTCCGCCTCGATCACGATGCGCCCGCTCACCAGGTGGAGGCCGCCGGCGAACCGCAGGATGGCGGAGACCTCCGCCTTTCTGCAGCAGGTCCGGGTGACGGGGAGCCGGGAGATCTCGTCCTTCACCGCTGCCGTCATCGCCATGGGCCGATCCTTCCATGCATCCGAAAAATACGGTCGTACGCGGCGGCCAACAGCTCCGGGTCGTGCCTCGGGGTTCCGTCGGGCCGGGCCACCGGCGCCAGCTCGACCGCGGCTCCGAACCTCTGGGCGGCGTCGGCCAGCGAGTCGCGGTCGGGCACGGCTGCCTCGTCGGCCAGCACCACGTCCAGGGCGAGTTTAGGGGCGTGTCGTCCCAAAACCTCCAAATGACGCTGCGGGGAGAAGCCGTCGGTTTCCCCGGGTTGCGGAGCGAGGTTCAGGGAGAGCACCCGGCGCGCCTTCGTCTCCATGAGCGCGTCGAGCAGATCGGGCACCAGAAGATGCGGCATGACCGAGGAGAACCAGGAGCCGGGGCCCAGCACCACCCAGTCGGCGTCCAGGACCGCTTCGACGGCCTCCGGGACGGCCGGCGGGTCGTGCGGCACCAGATGCACGGACTGCACCTCGCCCGGCGTCAGCGCCACGGTCGCCTGTCCGCGGACCGTGTCGACGTCCTCGGGCCGCGCGGGATCGTGCCCCTTCACCAGCGCCTGGAGTTCCAGCGGCACGGCGGACATGGGCAGCACGCGGCCCTGTGCACCCAGCAGCCGGCCGACCAGGTCCAGGGCCTGGACGTGGTCGCCGAGCTGCTCCCACAGGGCGACGATCAGCAGGTTGCCCACCGCGTGGCCGTTGATCTCGCCCTGTGACTGGAAGCGGTGCTGGATGACCCGGGCCCACGTCTGGCCCCAGTCGTCGTCGCCGCACAGCGCGGCGAGCGCCTTGCGCAGATCGCCGGGCGGCAGGACGCCGAGTTCCTCGCGCAGACGGCCGCTGGAGCCGCCGTCGTCGGCCACCGTGACCACGCCGGTGAGGTCGCCGGTGATCCGCCGCAGTGCGGTGAGCGAGGCGGACAGGCCCATGCCGCCGCCGAGGGCGACCACCTTGGGCTGGGCGCCGCGGCGGCGCGGTTTGCCGCCGCGGGCGTCGGCCGGCCGGCCCGTGCGCCCCTCCGGGGCCGCCTTGCGCAGCCGGCCGAGCCGTGGAGAACGTCCCGTCATTCCCGTCCCATGTCCCGGTGTACGACCACCGTCTCCACGCCCTCGGCCGCGAGGCGCGCGGCGAGCTTCTCCGACATGGCCACCGAGCGGTGCTTGCCGCCCGTGCAGCCGACCGCGATGGTCACATAGCGCTTGCCCTCCCGGCGGTAGCCCGCGGCGACCAGCTGGAGGAGCTCCGCGTACCGGTCCAGGAACTCCTTGGCGCCGGGCTGGTTGAGGACGTACGCCGAGACCTCCTCGTTGAGCCCGGTGAAGGGGCGCAGCTCCGGAACCCAGTGCGGGTTGGGCAGGAAGCGCATGTCCACGACCAGGTCGGCGTCGACCGGCAGGCCGTACTTGAAGCCGAAGGACATGACGGTGGCCCGCAACTCGGGCTCCTCCTCGCCGGCGAACTGGGCGTCCATCTTGGCGCGCAGTTCGTGCACGTTGAGGCTGGAGGTGTCGATGACCAGGTCGGCGTCGCCGCGCAGCTCGCGCAGCAGCTCACGCTCGGCGGCGATGCCGTCGACGATGCGGCCGTCCCCCTGCAGGGGGTGCGGGCGCCGCACCCCCTCGAAACGGCGCACCAGGGCGTCGTCGGAGGACTCGAGGAACACGATCCGCCGGGTGACGCCCTTGGTCTCGAGGTCGGCGAGCGACTCGCGGAGGTTGTCGAAGAAGCGCCGGCCGCGGACGTCGACGACGACCGCGATCCGCGCCACGTTGCCCTGGGAACGGGCGCCCAGCTCCACCATCGTCGGGATCAGGGCGGGCGGCAGGTTGTCGACGACGAACCAGCCGAGGTCCTCCAGACACTTGGCCGCGGTCGAACGGCCGGCCCCGGACATGCCGGAGATGATCACCAGCTCGGGGATGGCCGCCTCGGGGATCCCGGGCGGCGAGACGTCGGTACTCACCTGTGCTCCGTCTTCATGGCGTGCTTCCTGCTGCGGGCTGTCGGGGGCCGCGGGGCGCCGGGCGGGATCCCCGTCGGGATCCCCGCCCTGCCCTGGGGCGGCTGTCGGCACAGTAGTGGGCGACTGATCCCGCCGGTCCGTGGGGTCTGCGTCGTGCTCGGTCATGTCTCCTGCCCCCGTCGTTCTTCCGGGGCGCCCGCGGTGACGGGGTCTCCGGGGGAATCCGGCGTGGCGCCGGGTTCCTCTTCCTCAATGATCTCTCCGGTGGCCGTGTTCACGGCGGGGGCGGGCGGCGCCGCCCGGGCGAAGGCCGCGGCGATGGTCTCGGCCGTCTTGCGGCCTATACCCGGGACCTCGCAGATCTCCTGGATCGTGGCGGCCCGCAACTTCTTCACCGAGCCGAAGTGCTTGATCAGCGCCTGCTTGCGGGTCTCCCCGAGGCCCGGCACCTCGTCTAGCGGCCCGGAGCGGAAGCGCTTGGCGCGCTTGGCGCGCTGGTAGGTGATCGCGAAGCGGTGGGCCTCGTCCCGCACGCGCTGGAGCAGGTAGAGGCCCTCGCTGCTGCGGGGCAGGACGACCGGGTCGTCGTCGCCCGGCAGCCAGACCTCCTCCAGGCGCTTGGCGAGGCCGCAGACGGCGATGTCGTCGATGCCCAGCTCGTCCAGGGCCCGCCGGGCGGCCGCCACCTGCGGCTGACCGCCGTCGACGACGACGAGCTGGGGCGGGTAGGCGAATCGCCTCGGCCGGCCGTCCTCGTCCTTGAGGCTGCTGGTCAGGGGTGCTTCGGCGGCATCGGTGAGGAGCTCCCCCGCGTCGTACCCGGGGGCGCCCGCGGCGGCGGGCGTCCCTGGTGCTGCGGGCGTCTGCGGGTCGGCGGGGCTGCCGGCGGTGTCGGTCCACTCGCCCGTCCGCTCCTTCTCGACGAGGTAGCGCCGGAAGCGGCGGGTGATCACCTCGTGCATGGAGCGGACGTCGTCCTGGCCCTCGAAGCCCTTGATCTGGAAGCGGCGGTACTCGCTCTTGCGCTGCAGGCCGTCCTCGAAGACGACCATGGAGGCCACCACGTCGTCGCCCTGGAGGTGGGAGATGTCGTAGCACTCGATCCGCAGCGGGGCGCTGTCCAGGTCGAGGGCCTCGGCGATCTCCTCCAGCGCACGCGAGCGCGTGGTCAGGTCCGAGGCGCGCCTGGTCTTGTGCAGCACGAGCGCCTGCTGCGCGTTGCGCTCGACGGTCTCCATCAGGGCCTTCTTGTCGCCCCGCTGCGGGATGCGCAGCGACACGTTCGACCCGCGGCGCCCGGTGAGCCACTCCTGGACCGGTTCCACGGGCTCGGGCAGGGCGGGGACCAGGACCTCCTTGGGGACGGAGTCGCCGCGCTCCTCGCCGTACAGCTGCTGCAGGGCGTGCTCGACGAGGGCGCCGGTCGTGACGTCCTCGACCTTGTCGGTCACCCAGCCGCGCTGGCCGCGCACCCGCCCGCCGCGGACGTGGAAGATCTGGACGGCCGCCTCCAGCTCGTCCTCGGCGACGGCGATCAGGTCGGCGTCGGTCGCGTCCGCCAGCACGACCGCGTTCTTCTCCATGGCCTTCTTCAGGGCCTCGATGTCGTCGCGCAGGCGGGCGGCCCGCTCGTACTCCATCTCCTCGGCCGCCTCCGTCATCTGCTTCTCCAGCCGGCGGAGGTAGGTGCCGGTACGGCCGGTCATGAAGTCGCAGAACTCGTCGGCCAGTTCCCAGTGGTCGTCGGCGCCGATGCGGCCCACGCAGGGCGCGGAGCACTTGCCGATGTAGCCGAGCAGGCAGGGCCGGCCCGTGCGCGAGGCGTTCTTGAAGACGCCCGCGGAGCAGGTGCGCACGGGGAACACCCGCAGCAGCAGGTCGACCGTGTCCCGGATCGCCCACGCGTGCGCGTACGGCCCGAAGTACCTGACGCCCTTCTTCTTGTGGCCGCGCATCACCTGCACGCGCGGGTACTCCTCGTTCATCGTGACCGCGAGATACGGGTAGCTCTTGTCGTCGCGGTACTTGACGTTGAACCGGGGGTCGTACTCCTTGATCCAGGAGTACTCCAGCTGCAGTGCCTCGACCTCCGTGGACACCACCGTCCACTCCACCGAGGCGGCCGTGGTGACCATCGAGCGGGTCCGCGGGTGCAGGCCCGCCAGATCCTGGAAGTAGTTCGCCAGGCGCTGGCGCAGGCTCTTCGCCTTTCCGACGTAGATCACCCGGCGGTGCTCGTCGCGGAACCGGTACACCCCGGGAGAGTCCGGGATCTGTCCCGGCTTGGGGCGGTAGCTGGAGGGATCGGCCATGTCTCACACCCTACTGGCGCGGGGTGACACTCCGACGGGGCTGTGGACAACGGCCGGGGCGGCTGCCCGGGCCCGTGCACGCGCGGGCCCGGCGGCGGCGGGGTCAAGGGCGTCGACTCGGCCAAACGCACATGCCACTCGGGCATCAGGTGTTGTCGGGACTTGGTCAACACGCTTCAATGCGGGGGAACTCGGGGCCTGAACGCCGACTTACGGATGTGAAGACGCTCCGCGCGGCCGGCAGCCCCGGCCCCTCGCACGAACGGTCCGACCAGCCGTCGTGAGCTTTCACAGAAAGGCCCCTTGCATGCCGCACGCCCCACAGCACGCGGACGCCGCCGGCCGGGCCCCCGCCGCGGAACTGGACACGGCCCTGCAGGGCGGCCCCTTCCATGTGGCGCTGCGGGCCGCGATCGCCGCCCGCGGACTGCCGCTGCAGCGCGTCCAGCATCATCTGTCGCGTTACGGGGTCAGGGTGGGCGTGACGAGCCTCAGCTACTGGCAGCAGGGCGCCCGGCGGCCGCAGCGCCCCGAGTCGCTGCGCGCCGTGCGGGCGCTGGAGGAGATCCTGCAGCTGCCGGACGAGTCCCTGATCCGGCTGCTGGCGGAGTCCGACGACGAAAACGGGCCCACGTCGGCGAAAGCGTCCGCGGGCCGCTCCTACCGTTCGCTGCTGCAGGCCTCCGGGGCGCTCGAACAGCTGCTCACCGAACTGGAGTGCTCCATGGACGGCGGGCTGCACACGCTCGGCCACCATGAGCGGGTGCGCATCGGGGCACGCCGCGAGCTCTCCAGCCGGGAGTCGCAGCACATCGTGCGCGCCCACCGCGACGGCGTCGACCGTTTCGTCGCCGTCCACCACGGCGACCCGGGCTGCTCACCGGAGCGGATGACCGTGCACGCGCTGGAGAACTGCCGGGCCGGCCGCGTCCGCCGCCACCACGACACCGGCGTGCTGGCGGCGGAGTTCCTGTTCGACACCCGGCTGCGGGCCGGCGACACGTTCCTCTTCCGCTACGGCGTCGAGGACGGCACGGCCGACGTGTGCCGCGAGTACGTGCGCGGCTTCGGGGCCGCCGGCGGCCAGTACGCCCTGCAGATCCGCTTCACGGAGAACGCGCTTCCGGTGCGCTGCCACCGCTTCACCCAGCACTCGGCGGCGGCGCCGCGCGGCGGCCGCCAGGAACTGCCGCTCAGCGGCCGGCACCGCTCGGTGCACCTGGTGGAGCCGCGGGTGCGGTCGGGGATGGTGGGCATCGGCTGGGACTGGGACTGAACGGGTCCGGGGCGACTCTGCGCCGGGCCGAGCGGGTGAGCGCGGCGACGGCGAGGTCGGTCGGCGCCGGCGCCGGCGCCGGCCGGTCGGCGGCCCGCGGCCTCTCGGCGGCCGTGCGGGCCTGAACCTTGCGCGGACCGCGCCGTCGGGCGGCGCACGGCCGAGGGACGCGACGGCGCCCCGCGGGATCCCCCCGCGGGGCGCCGTCCTTCGCCCTTGCACGCGGCGGGGCCGGGCCCCGCACGCGCCGCGTGCCCGCGTCAGGCCTTGCGGGCCCGGGTCGTCTTCTTCGCGGGGGTCGCCTTCGTCGTGGCCGACTTGGCGGCAGCGGACTTCGCCGCCGTCTTCGAGGCGGTCGTGGCGGTGGCGGCCGTCTTGCGCGCCGTCGCCCCGGCCGCGACCGTCTTCTTCGCCGCGGTCCTGCGCGGGGCCTTGACCGGGGCCCCGTCGCTGATCCGGTCGGCGCCGAGGATCTCGCGCAGGAACTTCCCGGTGTGGCTGGTCGGCACCGCGGCGACCTCCTCCGGCGTGCCTTCGGCGATGACGAGTCCGCCGCCCGCGCCGCCCTCCGGGCCCATGTCGACGACCCAGTCCGCGGTCTTGATGACATCGAGGTTGTGCTCGATGACGATGACCGTGTTGCCCTTCTCGACCAGACCCGAGAGCACCTTCAGCAGCTTGCTGATGTCCTCGAAGTGCAGGCCCGTGGTCGGCTCGTCCAGGACGTAGACCGTGCGGCCGGTGGAGCGCTTCTGCAGCTCGCTGGCGAGCTTCACGCGCTGCGCCTCGCCGCCCGACAGGGTGGTCGCGGCCTGACCGAGCCGGACGTAGCCGAGGCCGACGTCCTTCAGGGTGTTGAGGTGGCGGGCGATCGCGGGAACGGCCTCGAAGAACTCCGTCGCCTCCTCGATCGGCATGTTCAGGACCTCGGCGATGGACTTGCCCTTGTAGTGGACCTCCAGGGTCTCCCGGTTGTACCGGGCGCCGTGGCAGACCTCGCACGGGACGTACACGTCCGGGAGGAAGTTCATCTCGATCTTGATCGTGCCGTCGCCGGCGCAGTTCTCGCAGCGGCCGCCCTTGACGTTGAAGGAGAAGCGGCCGGGCAGGTAGCCGCGGACCTTCGCCTCCGTCGTCTCCGCGAAGAGCTTGCGGACGTGGTCGAAGACGCCGGTGTAGGTGGCCGGGTTGGAACGCGGGGTGCGGCCGATGGGCGACTGGTCGACGTGCACGACCTTGTCGACGAGGTCGTCGCCGTCCACGCGGGTGTGCCGTCCCGGGACGCTTCTCGCGCCGTTCAGCTCGCGGGCCAGATGCGTGTACAGGATGTCGTTGACCAGCGTGGACTTGCCGGAGCCCGAGACGCCGGTGACCGCGGTGAACAGGCCCAGCGGGAAGGACACGTCGATGTCCTGCAGGTTGTTCTCACGGGCGCCGTGGACGGTGAGCCGGCGCGAGGGGTCCTGCGGGCGCCGGACGTCCGGCAGCGGGATCGCCTTCCTGCCGGACAGGTACTGCCCCGTCTGCGACTCCGTGTTGGCCAGCAGCTCCTTCAGGGAGCCGCTGTGGACGACCTTCCCGCCGTGCTCGCCGGCGCCGGGGCCGATGTCGACGATCCAGTCGGCGACCTTGATGGTGTCCTCGTCGTGCTCGACGACGATGAGCGTGTTGCCCATGTCCCGCAGCCGGACCAGGGTCTCGATCAGCCGGTGGTTGTCACGCTGGTGCAGACCGATGGACGGCTCGTCGAGGACGTACAGGACGCCGACGAGGCCGGAGCCGATCTGGGTGGCCAGCCGGATGCGCTGGGCCTCGCCGCCCGAGAGCGTGCCGGCCGCGCGGTTGAGCGAGAGGTAGTCCAGGCCGACGTCGACGAGGAACCGCAGCCGCTCGTTGACCTCCTTGAGGACCCGTTCGGCGATCTTCTTGTCGCGGGCGTCGAGCTTCAGCTCGCCCAGGAACTCGGCGCAGTCGCTGATGGACATCCCGGAGACCTCGGCGATGGACTTGCCCATCACCGTGACCGCGAGGACGAGCGGCTTCAGCCGGGTGCCCTGGCAGGTGGGGCAGGGCACCTCGCGCATGTAGCCCTCGAAGCGCTCCCGGCTGGCGTCGCTCTCGGCCTCGCCGTGCCGGCGCTTGACGAACGGGACGGCGCCCTCGAAGGGCGTGGTGTACACCCGCTCCCGGCCGTACCGGTTGCGGTAACGGACCTCGATCTGCGTCTTGTGGCCGTGCAGCAGGGCCTTCCGGGCCCGCTGGGGCAGACCCGCGAAGGGGATGTCGGTGCGGAAGCCGAGCGCGTCGGCGAGGGCGCCGATCAGACGGCCGAAGTAGTCCTTCGTGTGACCGTGCGACCAGGGGTGGATGGCTCCCTCGTCGAGGGACTTGTCCTCGTCCGGGACGATCAGCTCGGGGTCGACCTCCATGCGCGTGCCGATGCCGGAGCACTCGGGACAGGCGCCGAAGGGCGAGTTGAAGGAGAAGGAGCGCGGCTCGAGCTCCTCGAAGGACAGGTCGTCGTACGGGCAGTACAGGTGCTCCGAGTACATGCGCTCGCGCTCGGGGTCGTCCGCTGCGAGGTCGACGAAGTCGAGCACCACCATCCCGCCGGAGAGCCCGAGGGCGGTCTCGACGGAGTCGGTGAGGCGGCGCTTGGCGGTCCCCTTCACCGTGAGGCGGTCGATGACCACCTCGATGGTGTGCTTCTCCTGCTTCTTCAGCGTGGGCGGGCTGGAGAGCTGGACCGTCTCGCCGTCCACGCGCGCGCGGCTGTAGCCCTTGGTCTGGAGATCGGCGAAGAGGTCGACGAACTCGCCCTTGCGCTCGCGCACCAGCGGCGAGAGCACCTGGAAGCGGCTGCCCTCCGGCAGCTCCAGCACCTTGTCGACGATGGCCTGCGGCGACTGGCGGGTGATCGGCCGGGAGCACTCGGGACAGTGCGGCTTGCCGATCCGCGCGAAGAGCAGCCGCAGGTAGTCGTAGACCTCGGTGATCGTGCCCACGGTGGAGCGCGGGTTGCGCGAGGTCGACTTCTGGTCGATCGAGACGGCCGGGGAGAGGCCCTCGATGAAGTCGACGTCCGGCTTGTCCATCTGCCCGAGGAACTGCCGGGCGTAGGACGAGAGGGACTCGACGTAGCGCCGCTGGCCCTCGGCGAAGATGGTGTCGAAGGCCAGCGAGGACTTGCCCGACCCCGACAGGCCCGTGAAGACGATGAGCGAGTCGCGTGGCAGGTCGAGCGAGACATTCTTGAGGTTGTGCTCGCGCGCGCCACGGACGATGAGACGGTCGGCCACGCCGGTCCGCACCTTTCTTGAGAGAAGTGACAGGGGCGGGGCCCCCGTCTTCCTCAGACTAGGGGGAGCCACTGACAACGCCGGTCGGGATTCAGCCGGGGTTCACCGGTTCACAACAATCCCCGGCCTTCCAGCATGCCCGACGCCGCCACCGACCATATAGCACGTGCATTCGATTAGCGGTCTCGACCGACCTCCTTCACCCGAACGAGTGGCGAGGCTAGGGTCAGCACCATGATTGATCACGCTCATGACCTGGAGTCCGTACACGCCGCGACCGAGCGACTGCTCCTCGCGGTCGCCGGATGGGACGACGCATCGGTCGCCGAGCCGTCACGGCTGCCCGGCTGGAGCCGCGGACACGTCCTCGCCCACCTCGCCCGCAACGCCGACGCCCTGGTGAACGTCCTCGAGGGCCGGCCCATGTACGCCGACGCACAGGTGCGCGACGCCGACATCGAACGGGACGCCCCGCGCCCCCTGAAGGTCCAGCTCGCGGACGTCCGGGAGAGCGCGGCCCGCTTCCAGGCGGCCGGCGCCGCGCCCGGGGACTGGTCGCGCACGGTGGAGCTGCGCAACGGCGTCGTCGACTCGGCGGCCCGCGTGCCCTTCCGGCGGTGGGTGGAGGTCGAGCTGCACGCCGTGGACCTCGGCATGGGCTACGAGCTCGAGGACCTGCCGGCGGAGTTCACCGAGCGGGAGACCGGATTCCTCGCCGAGCGGTTCACCGGCCGTCCCGACGTGCCGCCGACCCGCCTCACGGACGGCACGCGCGTATGGCTCACCGGCCGCAAGGCCGACGAGCCCGAGGTGACCGTCACCGGTACGCCCGCGGACCTCCTCGGCTGGCTCGCCGGACGCCGTGACGGAGCCGGGCTGACCGCCGAGGGCGGGCCGCTCCCGGCCCTTCCGCCGCTATAGGCTGCGGCCATGACGTACAGCGGACAGGTGACGGTCGGCGGCCCGGCGGACGTGCACGAGCTCAAGGACCTGATGATCACGAAGATCGCGGTCGGCCCGATGAACAACAACGCCTACCTGCTGCGCTGCCGGGCCACCGACGAGCAACTGCTGATCGACGCGGCGAACGACGCGCAGACACTGCTCGGCACCATCGGCGACGACGGCATCGCGTCCGTCGTCACCACCCATCAGCACGGCGACCACTGGCAGGCGCTCGCCGAGGTCGTCGAGGCCACGCGGGCGCGCACCTTCGCCGGCCGCGAGGACGCCGACGGCATCCCGGTGCCGACCGACGTCCCGGTCGTCGACGGGGACGTCATCCGGGTGGGGAACGTGGAGCTGACGGCACGCCATCTGGTCGGGCACACGCCGGGCTCGATCGCCCTGGTCTACGACGACCCGCACGGCCACCCCCACGTCTTCACCGGCGACTGCCTGTTCCCGGGCGGCGTGGGCAACACCCGTAAGGACCCGGAGGCCTTCGCCCGTCTGATCCACGACGTCGAGACGAAGATCTTCGACGTGCTGCCGGACGAGACCTGGGTCTACCCGGGACACGGTGACGACACGACGCTCGGCGCCGAGCGGCCCCATCTTCCGGAGTGGCACGCGCGCGGGTGGTGACCCCTCCCCGCACGGGGCGCGCGGCTCTGAACGCGCGCCCCGTGTGAATCGCGTGCACGCGCCGGCGCTTCACGCGCGCTCCCCCCATGCGTGGTTGCGCGGTCAACTGGTTGCAGCCCCGCGCGGGATGACGGCTCCGGCGCGGATGGGCCGCCGGTCCACGTTCCCCGCCCTCGACCGGCGGCCCGGGCGAACCCCCGCACCGGGTCGGGAGGGCGCCGCCCGCCCGCGCCTCGCACAGCGGTGTCCGTCCTGGTTCACAAGAACGCAACACCCGTTCCCACCATGCGGACAGAATCCGGCGTGACCTCGACAAACCAGGGTTTTCGCTGCCACTCTCCGGCCATGCACCTCGCCCCCCGTGTCCTGCGCCGCACCGTCGCCGGCGCCACCGTGGCCCTCCTCGCCACCGCCGTCGGCTGCGCCCCGCAACCGGAGGAGAAAGCGGCCCCCTCCGCCTCCGGTTCGCGCGCGAGCGCCTGCGCCAAGGGCGAACTGGCCACCGAGACCCCCGGCAAGCTGACGATCGCGACCGACGAGCCCGCCTACGAACCGTGGTTCAAGGACGGCAAGCCGGCCGACGGCCAGGGCTTCGAGTCGGCGGTGGCCTACGCCGTGGCCGGACAGCTCGGTTACGGCAAGAACGCCGTGGTCTGGCAGAGCGTGCCGTTCAACAAGGCCTTCGCACCGGGTGAGAAGACGTTCGACTTCGACATCAACCAGGTGTCGATCAGCGACGAGCGCAAGAAGGCCGTGGACTTCTCGTCCGGCTACTACGACGTGCGCCAGGCCGTCGTCGCGCTGAAGGGCTCGAAGGCCGCCCAGGTGACGAGCGTCGCCGGTCTCCGGGGCCTTAAGCTGGGCGCGCAGGTCGGCACCACGAGCCTGGACTACATCGACGACGTGGTGAAGCCGACCCGGCAGGCGGCCGTGTACGCGAAGAACGACCAGGCCAAGTCCGCACTGAAGAACGGCCAGGTCGACGCCATCGTGGTCGATCTGCCGACCGCCTTCTACATCACCGCCGCCGAGGTGACCGACGCGAAGATCGTCGGCCAGTTCGAGAACCGGGGCGGCGCACCGGAGCAGTTCGGGCTGGTCCTCGACAAGGGCAGCGCGCTCACCGCGTGCGTGACCGGCGCCGTGGACGCCCTGCGCAAGGACGGCACACTGGCGCGGATCGAGCAGCAGTGGCTCTCCGACGCCGTCGACGCCCCGGTGCTCAAGTGACGCTCACCAAGGACGACTCCGGCCGGGAAGGGACGGACGACCCGAGCGGCATGCCCGGGCGCGGCGCGACCGCGGACGACGCCTACGTCCCGTCGCCGCGCCGGCGGGAACGCGAGCGCTACCGGCGCACACGGGCACGTCGCGCGACGGCTCTCGCCGCGTTCTCCACCCTCGTCACGGCCGTGGTCCTGTACCTGGTGGTGGTCGGTGCGCCGGGCTGGCCGCGCACCAGGGAGACCTTCTTCAACGGGCAGTACGCGCGCGAGGCGTTCCCCAGGGTCCTCGACGGGCTGTGGCTGAACGTCCGGCTGCTGCTGGTCTGCGGGGCGGCCGTGCTGGTGCTCGGCATGCTCATCGCCGTCGCCCGCACCCTGCGCGGTCCCGTGTTCTTCCCGCTGCGGGCGCTGGCGGCGGCGTACACGGACTTCTTCCGCGGTCTGCCGCTGATCATCAACCTGATGATCGTGGTGCTGGGCGTCCCCGCACTGCGGCTTCAGGGCGTCACCGTCGACCCCGTGCTGCTGGGCGGCACGGCCTTGACGCTGACGTACTCGGCATACGTCGCCGAGGTGTTCCGGGCCGGCATCGAGTCCGTGCACCCCTCGCAGCGGGCGGCGGCCCGCTCACTGGGGCTGAGCAACCGGCAGGCGCTGCGCCACGTGGTGCTCCCCCAGGCCGTGCGCCGTCAGGTGCCTCCGCTGCTGAACGACCTGGTGTCGCTGCAGAAGGACACCGGCCTCGTGTCGATCGGCGGCGCGATCGACGCCGTCCGTGCGGCGGACATCATCGTGGGCCGCAGCCTCAACTACACGCCGTACATCGTCGCGGGGCTGGTCTTCGTGGCCCTGACCATTCCGATGACCCGCTTCACGGACTGGGTGACGGCCCGGATGGACCGTCAGCGGGCCCAGGGAGGAACGACATGAGCGACGCACCCGCCGCCCCCGTCGACGCACCCGTGCTGCGGATGGAGTCCGTCCGCAAGACCTTCGGCGGGAACGTCGTCCTGCGGGACGTCGACCTGGAGGTCGCCCCGCACACGGTGACCGCGCTGATCGGCGCCTCCGGCTCCGGCAAGTCCACACTGCTGCGCTGCGCCAACCTGCTGGAGGACGTCGACGACGGGGCGATCTGGCTGGACG
The DNA here is from genome assembly GCF_044335095.1 of Streptomyces sp. NPDC020597. Lineage (NCBI taxonomy): Bacteria > Bacillati > Actinomycetota > Actinomycetes > Kitasatosporales > Streptomycetaceae > Streptomyces > Streptomyces sp. NPDC020597. The sequence goes on from NZ_JBIRUL010000042.1 coordinate 21,740, forward strand.
GCGAGGAGATCACCGACCCGCGCGTCGACCAGGACGCGGTGCGGCGCCGTATCGGCGTGGTCTTCCAGGCGTACAACCTCTTCCCGCACATGACGGTCCTGGAGAACATCACGCTCGCCCCGCGCCGTGTGCACGGCGTGGCCCGCAAGGAGGCCGAGGAGCACGCCGGGGAGCTTCTGGAGCGGCTCGGGCTGGCCGGCAGGGCGGGCGAGTACCCCGACCGGCTCAGCGGCGGCCAGCAGCAGCGGGTCGCGATCGTGCGCGCCCTCGCGGTACGCCCCCGGCTGCTGCTGCTCGACGAGATCACCGCGGCCCTCGACCCGGAGCTGGTGGGCGAGGTCCTGAACGTCGTCCGCGACCTGAAGGGCGACGGCATGACCATGGTGCTGGCCACGCACGAGATGGGCTTCGCCCGCGAGGTCGCCGACCAGGTCTGCTTCCTGGAGGGCGGTGTCGTCCTGGAGCGCGGCGCCCCCGAGGAGGTCTTCGGCGCCCCGCGGCAGGAGCGTACGCAGCGCTTCCTTCGGCGCATCGTGGAGGCGGGCCGGCTCTGACGCGGGCGGCTCTCCCCGGGCTCCCCGGGAAGTGGCGGCTCCGGGCGGCAGACCGGTCCCGAGGGGGCCCGGGAGCCGGGCGGACCGGGAGCCCGGCGGCCCGGCGCGCGGTAACGGGCGTAAGGGGCGTACGCCTGGCGGCCGGTCCTTACGCGGGCGGGTGTCCGGCCCCGCTGCCGCCCTCGCCTTCGCCCCCACCGTCCTCCCTGCCGTCGTCGCTGCCGGTCGTCCCGACGCGTGCGTCCCTGCGTCTACGTGTCCGCCTTGCCCGGGCCCGCCAGCGCCGCGACCCGCTCCACGCCGAACACGTACCCCTGGACCCCGCAGCCCGCGATGACGCCGTCCGCACGCAGCGAGACGTAGGAGTGGTGCCGGAACGACTCACGCCGGTGGATGTTGGAGATGTGGACCTCCAGCACCGGCATACCGTCGCAGGTGTTGAGCGCGTCGAGGATCGCGACCGACGTGTGCGAGTACGCGCCCGGGTTGATCACGACGCCGCAGTGGTTAAGCCGCGCCTCGTGGATCCAGTCGACCAGCTCGCCCTCGTGGTTGGACTGACGGAAGTCCACCGCGCCGCCGTGCCGCGCCGCCGCCTCGGCGCACATCGCCTCGACGTCGGCCAGGGTGTCGGACCCGTAGATCTCCGGCTGGCGCTGCCCCAGAAGGTTCAGGTTGGGGCCGTTGAGGATCATGATCGGGGCTTGGGCCAGGCTGCGGGGCACGGTTCCTCCGGTCCGTCGGGGCGGCCGTCCGAGGCCGCGCTCGACCCCGGTCTATCACGGTGAAAGATCAGCACGAGAAGCCGTACGCTCCGGGCATGCCCATCCCCGCCTATCCTCCCAAGCCGTCCCCGGGAGACCGCATAGCCGTCCTCTCGCCCTCGAGCGGCCTGCCCGCGCTCTACCCCCGCCCCTACGAACTGGGCCTGACCCGGCTGCGCGAGGACTTCGGCCTGGAGCCGGTCGAGTACCCGACCACGCGCACGATGGGGGCGACCGCGCAGGCACGCGCCGACGACATCCACGCCGCGTTCGCCGACCCGGACATCACCGCCGTGATCGCGACGATCGGCGGGGACGACCAGATCACCGTGCTGCCCCATCTGGACCGGGAGTTGATCGGGGCTCACCCCAAGCCGTTCTTCGGGATGAGCGACAACACCAACCTTCTGGCGTTCCTGTACAACACCGGTGTCGTCGGCTACCACGGCACGAGCGTGATGGTCGAGTTCGGGCGGCCCGGAGCCATGCACCCGCAGACGGCCGACTCCCTGCGGGCCGCGCTGTTCACCTCGGGCCCCTACGAGCTGCGGCCCGCCGAGCGGTGGGGCGACGTCAACGGCGACTGGGCCGACCCCGCGACCTTCGCGGCCGAGCCGCAGACCCCGAAGAAGGGCGGCTGGATCTGGCGGGGCCCCGACCGCGTGGTGGAGGGCCGCAGTTGGGGCGGCTGCCTGGAGATCCTGTCCGGGCTGCTGATGGCCGACCGCGAGGTCTCCCCCGACCCGTCGGCCTACGACGGCGGCGTGCTGATCCTCGAGACCTCGGAAGAGCTGCCGAGCGCCACGGACGTCTACCGGGTGCTGCGCAGCATGGGCGAGCGCGACCTGCTGCGGCGCTTCCCGGCACTGCTCATGGGCCGCGCCAGGACGTGGTCCTTCGAGCATCCCAACTCGCCCGAGGCGGGAGCCCGGTACGCCGCCGAACAGCGTGCGGCGGTGGAGCGCGCCCTAACCGCCTACGCCCCCGACACTCTTGCGGTCTTCGACGTCGACTTCGGCCACACCGACCCCCAGCTCGTCATCCCCTACGGCGGCACGGTCCGCGTGGACGGTCCGGCACGGCGCATCACGGTCACCTACTGAGCCGACGGGGCACCGGGCCGTGATCCCGTGCGCCCCGTAACCGGTGGTCGCCGTGGCGGGTTGACGCGGCATGCACGACGCACCCACCGCGGGGACGCCCTCCATGCTCCGGCTCGCGGCCGCCTCGCTCGCCGGGACCGCCATCGAGTTCTACGACTTCTTCGTCTACGGGACGGCGGCCGCCCTCGTCCTCGGGCCCCTGTTCTTCCCCGCGTTCTCGCCGCTCGCGGGGACGCTGGCCGCGTTCGCGACCTTCGGCGTGGGCTTCGTGGCCCGGCCGCTCGGAGCGGTGCTCTTCGGCCACGTCGGGGACCGGCACGGACGACGCCCCGTCCTCGTCGTCTCCCTGCTGCTGACCGGCGCCTCGACCGTCGCGGTCGGCTGTGTGCCGACGTACGGCGCGATCGGCGCGGCCGCCCCCCTGCTGCTGCTCGTGCTGCGCTTCCTGCAGGGGCTCGGACTCGGCGGCGAGTGGGGCGGGGCCGTGCTGCTGACGGCGGAGCACGCACCGGCCGGGCGGCGCGCCCTGTGGTCGAGCTTCCCGCAGGTCGGGCCGGCGGTGGGCTTCCTGCTCGCCAACGGGTCGGTGCTGGTGCTGTCGGCGGCGCTGACCGACGCGCAGTTCGCGCGGTGGGGATGGCGGGCGCCCTTCTGGGCGGCCGGGGTGCTCGCCCTGCTCGGCTTGTGGCTCCGGTCGTCGCTGCCCGAGAGCCCCCGGTTCCTGGAGATCGACGACCACGCGCGTGTGCCGCTGGCCGAGCTGCTGCGCGACCACTGGCGGCTGGTCGTGCTGACCGGCGGGGCGCTCGCCGTCGGGTACGCGGTCTTCTACGCCGTGACGACCTGGTCGCTGGCGTACGCGACGGAACGGCTGGGCGTGAGCCGAACCGTCATGCTGACCTGCGTCATGGCCGCGGTGCTGGTGAAGGGGGCGCTGACGCCCCTGATGGCTCTGCTCGGCGACCGCCACGGGCGGCGGCCGCTGTGTCTCGCCGGCTGTGGGGCCGCGGCACTGTGGATGTTCCCGATGGTGGCGCTCCTCTCGACCGGCGAGCCGCTGCCGATGTTCCTCGGCCTCCTCGGCGCGCTGGTCGCGTTCGTCACGATGTTCGCGGTGGTGGCGGCCTATCTCCCGGAGCTGTACGCGCCGCGCGTGCGCTGCACGGGCGCGTCGGTCGGCTACAACCTCGGCGGGGTCCTCGGCGGGGCGCTCACGCCCGTTGTGGCGACGGCCCTCGCGGAGGGCTCGGGGCGCGTCCCGTGGGGTGTCGGGGCGTATCTGACGGGGATCGCGCTGTTGAGCCTTTGCTGCTTCGCGCTGCTGCCGGAGACGCGTCCGGTGCCGGCCACGGCGGCAGCACGGGCCGTCGTGGACTGAGCTTGGGCGAAGAGGGCGCCGAGCGCTTCGACGAGCAGTCCGGAGGACGCCCCCGACGTCGTACCCGATCCGCGGTCGCGGGAGCGGACCGCGGGAGCGGACCGCGGCGCTACGGATTGATCGCCAGTTCCAGGTAGGCGGCGAACAGCACCAGGTGGACGCCGCCCTGCAGCGGGGTGGCTCTTCCCGGGACCACCGTCAGCGAGCTGACCACGATGGTGAGCGCCAGCAGCACCATGTGGGTGGAGCCGAGCCCGAGGACGAGGGGGCCCGAGAGCCAGATCGAGGCCAGGGCGACCGCGGGGATGGTCAGGCCGATACTGGCCATCGCGGAGCCGAGCGCCAGGTTCAGGCTGGTCTGCACCCGGTCGCGGCGCGCTGAGCGCAGTGCGGCGATGGTCTCGGGGAGCAGCACGAGCAGTGCGATGACCACGCCGACGACCGCGGGGTGGAGCCCGGCCGCCTCCACCCCGGACTCGATCGTGGGCGAGACCCCCTTGGCGAGCCCCACCACGCCGATCAGGGCGAGACCGAGCAGCCCGAGGCTGATCAGGGCGGTCCGGGAGGTGGGGACGGCGGCGTGGTCGTCGACGGTGATCACGTCTCCCTGGCGGGTGACCGGCAGGAAGTAGTCGCGGTGCCGTACGGTCTGCGTCGTCACGAAGAGGCCGTAGAGGACCAGCGAGGAGACGGCGGCGAACGTCAGCTGGACGCTGGAGAACTCCGGGCCCGGCTTGCTGGTGGTGAAGGTCGGCAGGACGAGGCTCAGTGTGGCCAGGGTGGCGACGGTCGCCAGGGCGGCTCCCGTGCCCTCCGGGTTGAAGACCGCCGTGCCGTGGCGCAGGGAGGCGACCAGGAGACTGAGGCCGACGATGCCGTTGCAGGTGATCATCACGGCCGCGAAGACCGTGTCCCTGGCCAGCGTCGAGCTCTTGTCGCCGCCGTCGGCCATCAAGGTGACGATCAGCGCCACCTCGATGATCGTCACCGCGACGGCGAGGACGAGCGAGCCGAAGGGCTCGCCCACCCGGTGGGCGACGACCTCGGCATGGTGCACGGCTGCCAGGACCGCTCCGGCGAGGACCAGGGTCGCCAGCGCCACCAGCGGACCCGGCAGGTCGCGCCCCCAGGTCAGGACCAGCAGCACGACCGCCAGCGCCGGCACGAGGGCCGTCCACCGGGTCGTGACCGACCTGAGCCGAGCGATCATGCAGTGATCGTCGCAGAGCCGTGCGGGCCGCGCACTCCGGCTCGCACGCCCCCAGCCCTACCGCACGCCCCCCAGCCCTACGGCACGGCCCGGTGCGGCGGCGTCCTCAGAATTCGGCGGCGTCCACGACGTCGCAGTCGATGAAGGACGGGGGCCGGGTGCACAGCGCGGCCATCCGCTCCGCGAACTTGCCCGTCTCCTCGGACTCGCTGTTGCGCATGGCCGCTTCGTAGGAGTCGAACTCGACCACCACGAGGTAGTGGTTCGGCCGGTTCCTGTCCCTGAGGACGAGCCGGCGCCTCGGGGCGTCCTCCCGGCCCGCGAATCCCTGTTCCCCTTCCTCGGCCAGTGCGCGCATCTCCTCGATGCGGTCGGTCTCGAAGTCGACGATCTGCACGAACTTCTGCGCTGTGCTCATGGTGCCTCCACCCCCCGGCTGCGGCGTCCCCGAGTGGAAACGCCCGGCTACCAAAGAAGCACCGGAAGCGGTGCTCGGCAATTCGCCGCGCACCGCTCCCGGGGGTGGTTGTTCCTACGTCGTGCGTGGTCAGGCTCCGATGGTGTCCTTCGGAGCGCCTTCGCTCGCCGTCTGCGCCTCCTCGGCCGCCGCCTGCTTCCGGGAGGCCCGCAGGCTGGTGATCGTGGTGACGATCAGGACCGAGCAGATGACGCCGAGCGAGACCGGAATGCTGATCTCGGGCACGTGCACCCCGGACTCGTGCAGCGCGTGCAGCACCAGCTTCACGCCGATGAAGCCGAGGATGATCGACAGGCCGTAGCTGAGGTGGACCAGCTTCTTCAGCAGACCGCCGATGAGGAAGTACAGCTGGCGCAGCCCCATCAACGCGAAGGCGTTGGCGGTGAAGACGATGTACGGGTCCTGCGTCAGCCCGAAGATGGCGGGGATGGAGTCGAGGGCGAAGAGCACGTCGGTCGTGCCGATCGCGAGCATCACGACCAGCATCGGGGTCATGATCCGCTTGCCGTTCTGCTCGATCCACAGCTTCGTGCCGTGGTAGCGGTCGGCGACGCCGAACCTGCGCTCCGCGGCCTTGAGCAGCTTGTTCTCCTCGAACTCCTCGTCCTCGTCGTCGGCCCGGGCCTCCTGGATGAGCTTCCAGGCCGTCCAGATGAGGAAGGCGCCGAAGAGATAGAAGACCCACGCGAAGCTGGCGAGGATCGCGGCGCCCGCCGCGATGAAGATCGCCCGCAGGACCAGGGCTATGAGAACGCCGACGAGCAGGACCCGCTGCTGGTACTGCGACGGGACCGCGAACTTGCCCATGATCAGGACGAACACGAAGAGGTTGTCGACGCTGAGCGACTTCTCGGTGATGAAGCCCGCGAAGAACTCCCCGGCGGGCTGCCCCCCGGAGAAGAGGAGCAGGCCGAGGCCGAACAGCCCGGCCAGGGCGATCCAGACGACCGTCCAGATCCCCGCTTCCTTGATCGAGACGTCGTGCGGTTTGCGGCCGATGAAGAAGTCGACCGCGATGAGGGCGGCCAGGCCGACGATGGTCAGAACCCACAGGTTCACGGAAACATCCACTGCGCCTCCGGCAGTACGTAACGGCAGGTGAACAGCGCCGTCGCGCTGCCGGAGGTCTCTTCCACCCGAAACGGGCCGGCGCCCCGGGATCAGGCCTGATCCGTATTGACGGGTACACCGCAGCAGGGAGTACTCCCCTCCGTGAGAAGAAGAGTACCCCAATCACCAAGAGAAGGTAAAGCGGTTGGCAAAAGAAAGGCCAAGTCCGCTGGTCAGAGGAGTTTACGAATAATTGGTGCGGGCCGCCGCCACCTGGGTCAGCACCTGCTGGAGGACCTGACTGCCCGGCGGCACCAGAGCCGGCTCGTATGTCCACGCATGGCCCACCCAGGGGTCTGCGAGGTGGTCGTCGGCCACCGGGGTCAGCCGCAGCAGCCCGCGCCACAGCGGGTCCAGCAACGGACCGTAACCGGCGGCGTCCTCCCGGTCGGCGACCATCATCAGGTGCACGCCGACGGCCGGGCCCTCGTCCGCGAGGTAGCGCAGCTGGGTCACGGCACGGTCGTCGAAACCGTGCGGGAAGTCGTTGACGACCAGCAACTGCTGGGCCGTGTCGAATCCCGGCGGCAGCGAGTCGGCCACTCCGCCGCGCACCGCCATCTGCACCAGGTCGACGCGCTCGGTGAGCTGCCCCAGGATCGCCGCCACACCCGCCGCCCCGGCCGCGGGCGGGGCCGCGAGAACCCCGGACCGCACCAGCGGCGACAGCTCCCGCGCGCCCGAACCGGCCGGGTCGAGGACGTGCACGGTGAACTCGCCGGCCGGATGCACCGCGAGCAGCCGGGCCGTGTGCGCCACGGCCGACTCCATGGCCAGGCGCCGCATGTCGTGCGAGTCGGCGAACAGCCCGTCGGAGGAGCCGGTGCGGCCGCTGTCGATCCACAGCCCGCGTTCGAGCGGGAGCCGGACCAGCATCGGGATGCGCAGCGGTTCGCTCTCGGGCACGTGGAGGTCGCCCAGACGCAGCGCCATGGGCATCTCCATGGGCACGCGGTAGGCGTGCCAGACAGGGTTGTCCCAGCGCGCGTACGCGGCGGGCAGCGCCGGTTCGACGACGTCGGCCTCGGCGCCGAGCTGGCCGAGGTCGCGATCCAGGGCCTCCCGAGCCTGGTCGACGAGCCGGCTGTGCTTGGCCTGCGCCGCCTCGCGGGCGGCGTCGCCCTGGCCGCCGATCCTGCTGCGCGGGTCGGACAGAACCTGGTCGAGCTCCTTCTCCATCCGCGTGTCGGCGAAGTCGACCGCGCTGCGGTATGCGGCGGTGCTGCGGGCCAAGTCCTCGAACATGCCCCAGACCTGGTTGTAGAGCCGCTCCTCCATGGACCAGCCGGTCGCGTCGCCGGCCACCGGCCGGGCGGGCTCCCCGGGCTGTGCCGGGGGCGCGGTGGGCGGCGGCGGAGGCGGAGCCGTGTTCTGCCGACGCGGATGGCTGTAATCGATCGGACCGACGGCGGACGCGGACGCCGACTGCGCCGACTGCGCGGGCTCGGGGCTCCCCGAGATGCCCTGAGCGCCGTGCGCTCCCTGTCCGGGAGTGTTCTGAGAGCCGTACGGCGAGCCGCTCTGCTCCGGCCCGAGCGCGGACCCCGCCGTCTGCCGGGAGCGGTCGCCGTCGGGCGTGCGCGGCGGGGCGGGCACCGAGCGGGCCAGGCCCCGCACCACGGCCTCGTTGATCTCGGCCGCGAGCCGGTGCGCCTGCGGCAGACCCTGGTCGGTGAGGAGTTCGGCGAGGCCGCCCGCATAGCCCTGGCCGACGGCGCGCACCTTCCAGGCGCCCCGGCGCCGGTACAACTCCAGCGCGACGACCGCCGATTCCGTGTCCAGGCCGGTGAGGGTGAACGTGGCGATCTCGGCCCCGTCGAGGCCGGTGACCGCGACGAAGGGAGCCGCCACCGAGCCGAAGCCGGCCGGGCCGCCCACGCCCGTGGGGAGCGCCAGCACGACGCCGACGCGGTGCACGGCCTCCGGCATCGCGTCCAGGTCCACCGCTAGGCGGTGGTCCGCCGCGGCCTGGCGGGAGACCTCCAGGCCGGGCAGTGTGGGCACGCCCGGATGGGCCACCCACTCGACGCCGTGGATCCTGCCGCTCTCGTCGCCGAGAACGGCCGTCGCCACGACGGGCTTGCCGGCCGAGATCCGGATCTCGAGCCGGACCTGGGAGAGCGGGTGGTTCTGCCCCCGCACCAGCTCGGCCGTCATCGCCTGTCGTCCCCCTGCGTCACGTGTGGTGTTGTGGTGATGCCGCTCGCCGGCCGACGGCCTTACAGCGCCGGCAGGATGGCGGGCATCAGGTCCTGGAAGGTACGGCCGTTGGCCGGGGTGCCGAGGGCCGTCATGTTCCAGCCTCCGCCGACCCGGTGCACCTTCGCCATGATCTGCGCCGTGTACGCGCCGCCGCCCGCGAGCGTGTAGCGCGCCAGCTCCTGGCCGTTGGTCTCGTCGACCAGGCGGCAGAAGGCGTTCTGCACCTCCTGGAACGTCTGGCCCGTGAAGGAGTTCACGGTGAAGACGATCTGGTCGATGTGGACCGGCACACGGGCCAGGTCGACGAGGATCGCCTCGTCGTCGCCGCCCTGGCCGACGCCGCCGACCAGGTTGTCACCGGTGTGACGGACGGAGCCGTCGTCGCTCACCAGGTGGCGGAAGAAGACGACGTCGACCGGCTGCTTGTCCGCGAACAGGACGGCGGAGGCGTCGAGGTCGATCTCCCGGGTCCGGGAGCCGAACAGGCCGCGCCGCGGGGCCGCCTGCCAGCCGAGACCCATGCGCACCGCGGTCAGGCTGCCCCCGTCGTTCTTCTGCAGACTGATGGCCTGACCCTTGGTCATGTTGACGGTCACGCGCTGATTCCCCTCTCGAGCTGTCCCCTGTTGCCGCGGCGCCCGCGGTTGACGGAAACCCTACGCAAGGGCACTGACAGTGCCGCACCCAGGCCCGCACTTTGTGTCGGTCTTGCAACACAGCACGTGCGGGGCCGGGGCACAGGAGTCGCACGGGTCCGTCAGGCCAGACCCGCCTCTTTCATCTGGCGCAATTCCTTCTTCATCTCGGAGACTTCGTCGCGGATGCGGGCGGCGACCTCGAACTGCAGGTCCGCCGCGGCGGCCCGCATGCGCTCGGTCATCTCCTCGATCTGCTCGGCGAGTTCGGCCGCCGGACGGTCGGTCGGCACCGTCGCCGCGGCCTTGCCCCTGGCCTGGCCGGACTTCGCGCCCTTGACCGCCTTGTCGCCGAGGGAGGGCACCGGGGCCTTGGTGGCACGGCCGTCCTTCTTCGCCCGGTAGCCGGAGCCGAGCAGCTGCTCCGTGTCGACCTCCTCGCGCGCGATCTGCGCGACGATGTCGTTGATCTTCTTGCGGAGCGGCTGCGGGTCGATGCCGTGAGCCGTGTTGTAGGCGACCTGCTTCTCCCGGCGGCGGTTGGTCTCGTCGATGGCCCGTTCCATGCCCGGGGTGATCTTGTCGGCGTACATGTGGACCTGACCGGAGACGTTGCGCGCCGCACGGCCGATGGTCTGGATCAGCGAGGTGCCGGAGCGCAGGAAGCCCTCCTTGTCGGCGTCGAGGATCGCCACCAGGGACACCTCGGGCAGGTCGAGGCCCTCCCGCAGGAGGTTGATGCCGACCAGCACGTCGAACTCGCCGGCGCGCAGCTCGCGCAGCAGCTCGATGCGCCGCAACGTGTCGACGTCGCTGTGCAGATAGCGCACCTGGATGCCGAGCTCCAGGAAATAGGCCGTGAGGTCCTCGGCCATCTTCTTGGTGAGCGTGGTGACCAGGACCCGCTCGTCCTTCTCGACGCGCTCCCGGATCTCGTGCACCAGGTCGTCGATCTGCCCCTCGGTCGGCTTGACGACGACCTCGGGGTCGATGAGGCCGGTGGGGCGGATGATCTGTTCCACGACGCCGTCACCGCGCGAGAGCTCGTACTTGCCGGGCGTCGCCGACAGATACACGGTCTGCCCGATGCGCTCCTGGAACTCCTCCCACTTCAGCGGCCGGTTGTCGAGGGCCGAGGGCAGCCGGAAGCCGTGGTCGACGAGGGTGCGCTTGCGGGAGGCGTCGCCCTCGTACATGGCGCCGATCTGCGGCACGGTGACATGGGACTCGTCGATGACGAGCAGGAAGTCGTCCGGGAAGTAGTCGAGCAGGGTGTTCGGCGGGGAGCCGGGCGAGCGGCCGTCGAAGTGCATCGAGTAGTTCTCGACGCCGGAGCAGGAGCCGATCTGGCGGAGCATCTCGAGGTCGTACGTGGTGCGCATGCGCAGGCGCTGGGCCTCCAGCAGCTTGCCCTGCTTCTCCAGCTCGGCCAGACGCTCGCCGAGCTCCTTCTCGATGTCGTTCGCGGCCCGCTCGAGACGCTCGGGGCCCGCCACGTAGTGGGTGGCGGGGAAGATGTACAGCTGCTGGTCCTCACTGATGATCTCGCCGGTGAGCGGGTGCAGCGTGGACAGGCCCTCGATCTCGTCGCCGAACATCTCGATGCGGACGGCGAGCTCCTCGTAGACCGGGAAGATCTCGATGGTGTCGCCGCGCACCCGGAAGGTGCCGCGGGTGAACGCCAGGTCGTTGCGCGTGTACTGGATGTCGACGAAGCGGCGCAGCAGCTGGTCGCGGTCGAGTTCGTCGCCGACCTTCAGGGGGACCATGCGGTCCACGTACTCCTGCGGGGTGCCGAGGCCGTAGATGCAGGAGACCGAGGCGACCACGACGACGTCACGACGGGTGAGCAGCGAGTTGGTCGCGGAGTGGCGCAGGCGCTCGACCTCCTCGTTGATCGAGGAGTCCTTCTCGATATAGGTGTCCGACTGCGGGACGTACGCCTCGGGCTGGTAGTAGTCGTAGTAGGAGACGAAGTACTCGACCGCGTTGTTCGGCAGCAGTTCGCGGAACTCGTTCGCCAGCTGGGCGGCCAGGGTCTTGTTCGGCGCCATCACCAGGGTGGGGCGCTGGAGCTTCTCGATCATCCACGCGGTGGTGGCGGACTTTCCGGTGCCGGTCGCGCCGAGCAGGACGACGTCCTTCTCGCCCGCCTCGACACGCTTGGCGAGCTCGGCGATGGCCGTCGGCTGGTCGCCGCTGGGCTGGTAGGGACTGACGACCTCGAAGGGCGCCACCGTGCGTTCGATGTGGGAAACGGGCCGCATGCCATCCACCGTACGACCCCCCACTGACAACGGGGTCCGATCAGCGGTTCCGGAGCGTTCGCGGGTGCCCGGCTCAGCGGTTCTGCGGGGTGCGGGACTCCTGCCCGGCCGTGTTCCGGCGGCCGCGGAGGCGGGCGTTGCGCGCCGGGGGCCCGATGACCGGGTGCGCAGGGACTCCGGGTCTGTGCGGGGCAGCCGTCCGGTCGGGCCTGCCCGTGATCATCAGCGGGTCGAACATCACGACGGCGCCGGCGAGACAGAGGAACGCGAAGGGGCCGATCAGCATCGGTGCGAGCAGGGTCGCGGGCGAGTCGCCGGGCGTCGGCGCGCCGCCCGTGTGCAGATGGACGCTGAGGGCGGCCATGCCGGTGTAGTGCATGCCGGTGACGGCGAGCCCCATGACCAGGGCGGCGCCCACGCTCCACAGGAAGCCCCTGACCTGCCCCGCGGCCCACAGGGCGGCGGTGGCGGCGGCCATGGCGATGGCCACGGAGACGTAGACGGTGAGCGAGTTGTACTCGAACGTGCCGTTCAGACGCATCCCGGCCATGCCCAGGTAGTGCATGGACGCGATGCCGAGACCGGTGAGGGTGCCCCCGGTGAACAGTGCGGTTCCGGTCGCGCCCCGGTAGCCGACGATGAAGATCCCGACGCCCACCATGACCACGGCGACGCCCAGGCTGCCGTAGGTCATGGGTTTGTCGTAGTGGATCGGGGCGCCACGGACGGTGAAGCCCATCATCGCGACGAAATGCATGGTCCAGATGCCGGAGCCGATCGCCGCGGAGCCGAGGGCGAGCCAGCCCGGCCGCCAGGAGTGGGCGACGAGCAGGGCTCTGGTGGTGCAGCGCAGACCCAGTGCGCCGCCGAGGCAGGCCATGACGTAGGCCACCAGCGGGGTGACGAGACCGTAGCTGAAACCGTCGACCGTGCCGTGCATGCGCGGTTGCCCTTCGCCCTGTTGCGGATCTTGCCCGATGTCTCTGGAACGCGGCCTTCCGGGCCGCTGCGCGCGGTCAAGGCTGAAGGAAAGTATGACTCCCACCTCAATGGTCGAACGATTTTCCGGCAAAGAAACACGTCCTTGCCCCACATGTGCGGCATCAGTGAGCGACGTCGGGACGTCTTCCCCCCTTGTGTGACCGTCCCGCGCTCCCTCCGGTGTGGACCCTTCGCTGTCACAGTTGAGCTGTATGTGATCGCTCGACGCGAGGAGTACGCATGCACACACGCGTAGTTGCCGTCACGACCACCGCGATCCTGGGCGCCGTGGCGCTCCTGCTCCCCGTCCACAGCGCCCGCGCGGGCATCGCTCTGCGGCCCGCGGTGATAGCCCACCGGGGCGCCTCCGCCCTCGCCCCGGAGAACACCCTCGACGCCGTCGACCGGGCGGCGTCCTTGGGCGCCCTGTGGGTGGAGAACGACGTCCAGCGCACCCGGGACGGCGAGCTCGTCGTCGTCCACGACGACAGCCTGCGCCGGACGACCGACGTCGAAGAGGTCTTCCCGGGCCGCGCTCCCTGGAGGGTGAAGGACTTCACCGCCGCCGAGATCGCGCGGCTCGACGCGGGAAGCTGGTTCGATCCCGCCTACGCGGGCGTGCGCGTGCCGACGCTGACGCAGTACGTCGACCGGGTCGACCGAAACCACCAGAAGCTGCTCCTGGAGATCAAGAATCCGGAGCTCTACCCGGGCATCGAGCAGGACGTCCTGAAGCTGCTGGGCGACGAGGGGTGGGTGGACGACCGCCACCTCGCCAACCGGTTGATCGTGCAGAGTTTCAGCGCCGACTGCCTGCGGACCGTCCACCGGCTTGCGCCCGCGGTGCGGACCGGTCTGCTCGGCATGCCGGCCCTGTCGGACCTGCCACGGTTCTCGGTGTTCGCCGACCAGATCAACCCGTCCTACACCGCCCTCTCCGAGGCGTACGTCGCCGCCGTGCAGGAGCTGACCGGGCCGCACGGGCGGCCGATGAAGGTCTTCGCCTGGACCGTCGACGACGCGGAGACCGCCCGGGCAGTCGCCGGGTACGGCGTCGACGGCGTCATCACCGACCGGCCCGACGTGGTGCGCAGGGCACTGTACTGGTACTGACGTGCGACCCCACGGGCGTTGTCGGTGGCTGCCCGTACGGTGGTCGCATGGACAGCAATGCGGGGTACGGGCAGCGGGTCGTGTGGGCCGTCGTGCGCACCGACATCGGGCCGCTGATGCTGGCGGCGAGCACCGAGGGGCTGGTCAACGTCGTCTTCCACGCCACCGACGCGGTGCGCGACAGGGCGCTGGCCAGGCTTGCGGAGCGGCTGGGCGCGGAGCCCGTCGAGGCGCCAGGGTCCCCATTGCTGGCCGAGGCGATACGCCAGTTCGAGGCCTACTTCTCGGGAGAGCGGCAGGTCTTCGAACTGCCCCTGGACTGGTCCTTGATCTCGGGCTTCAACCGACAGGTACTGCGCGAGCTGGCGGCCGGTGTCCCCTACGGGGCCGTCGTGGGTTACGGCGATCTGGCGGAGCGGGTGGGGCAGCCGGGTGCGGCGCAGGCGGTGGGCGCGGCGATGGGGTCCAATCCGCTGCCGGTCGTCGTGCCCTGCCACCGGGTGGTGGAGAGGGACGGCGGCCTCGGCGGCTTCGGCGGCGGTCGGGAGACCAAGCGGAAGCTGCTCGCTCTGGAGGGCGTCCTGCCCGAGCCGTTGTTCTGAAGCGTTCGCACCGGCGGTCCGAGCCGCGCCCCGCGGTCTGGGCGGCGCCGCGCCGAGGGGGGAGACTGCGCCGGTGACCCGCATGTCCGTCTGTCCGCGTGGCCGGCCCGCCGCGCACGGCCACGCGGTGGCGCAGGTTCCTGTCGTGGTGCGGATCTCCCGCGCGCCGGCGCGGACCTGTGCCGTGGAGAGGAGTCCGATGTGACCGCCGTCGAGCGCGCCGCGGCGCCGCCTGTGGACGCGGTGCGCCTGTCCGCCCTGCGCCGTCGCACGATGGCCGTGCTGATCGCCGGCCAGATCCTCGGCGGGCTCGGCGTCGCCACCGGCATCGCCTTGGCCGCCGTCCTGGCCCGGCAGGTCAGCGGCACCGAGGCGCTGTCCGGGCTCGCGCCCACGGCGACCGTCGCCGGCACGGCCGTCCTGTCGATGCCGCTGGCCGCGTTGATGACCGCGCGCGGCCGCCGGCCGGGGCTGGTGCTGGCCTACCTCGTCGGCGCGCTGGGAGCGGGCGTCGTCGTGGTGGCGGCGCGGCTGGGGAGCTTCCCGCTGCTGCTGTGCGGCATGGCCGCCTTCGGCGCGGCCTCCTCGGCGAATCTGCAGGCCCGGTTCGCCGCCGCCGACCTCGCCGAGCCGCAGCGTCGCGCCCGGGCCATCTCCCACGTCGTGTGGGCGACGACCATCGGTGCGGTCCTGGGCCCGAACATCGCCGCGCCCGCGGGCCGCAGCGTCGCCGGGCTGGGGATACCCGCGGCGGCGGGCCCCTTCCTGTGGGCGGCCGGCATCTTCGTCACGGCCGCGCTGGTGGTGGCGGTGCTGCTGCGCCCGGACCCGCTGCTGACGGCCCGCGCGCTCGCGCCGGAGGACGAGCAGTCCCCGCAGGGCCGTTCCCTGCGGGCGGGTCTGACGGCCGTCGCCGCCTCACCGCACGCACGGCTGGCGCTGGTGACGGTGGCCGTGTCGCACACGGCGATGGTCTCGGTCATGTCGATGACCCCGGTGGCCCTCGCCCACCACGGTGCGAGCATCGAGTTGATCGGGCTGGTCATCAGCGGGCACATCGCCGGCATGTACGCGTTCGCGCCGTTGATGGGGCGGCTCGCCGACCGGGTGGGGCGCTTCTCGGTGACGGGCCTCGCGGCCGGGCTGCTGGCGGTCGCCCTGTTCCTGGCCGGGACGGCCGGCGACGACCACCGGCAGACCGCCGCCGGGCTGTTCGTCCTGGGCCTCGGCTGGTCGGCCGGGCTGGTCTCCGGCTCGGCACTGCTCACCGACGCGCTGCCGCAGTCCGCGCGGGCCGCCGCCCAGGGGATCTCCGACCTCACCATGAACGCCTCGGCGGGTGTCGGCGGGGCGATCGCCGGGCTCGTGGTGGCGCGGGCGAGCTACGGATGGCTCAACGTCGCCGCGGCGACCCTGCTCCTCCCGCTGGCCGCGCTGGCGCTGTTCACCCGGAACCGCGGCGGCGAAAGCACGGTTCGTCAGTCGTAGTGCCGCGCCTCCACGACGTTGCCGTCCGGGTCGCGGAAGTAGAAGCTGCGCGTGGCGTCCCCGCGGGCGCCGAAGGAGCCGTGCGCGAGGTCCGACACCGGGACGGCGCGCTCCGCCAGACGGGTGTGGAGGGCGTCGAAGTCCGCCCTCGGCAGGGCGAGGCAGACGTGGTTCACGGGGTGCCCCGCGCTGTCGGCGGCGCCGGGGAGCATCGTCATGCGCTCCGCCGCCGACGACGGCATCAGGTCGAGGAGACAGTCCTCGCTGACGCGGACTGAGGGGAAGGGCGCTTCGCCGGCGACGAACTCGGCGAGCCTGACGGGCGTCAGCCCCACGGCCTGTGCGTAGAACGCGGCCGCGGCCGCCGGGTCGCGCACCCACAGGACGACGTGGTCGATACGTGCCTTGTGCTCCGTCATGCCTTCCAGGCTGGTGTCCTGCCCCACAGGACGCAAGGGTTTGACCGGGCGCGCCGCCCGCCAGAGATGAGAGGAGACCGACGGACAGGAGGCGGGCGCGTGGTGCTGGTGGTGTCGGAGGAGGTACGGAGCGCGATCGACGCGCGTCAACCCGTGGTGGCCCTGGAATCGACGATCATCTCGCACGGGCTGCCGCGCCCGCGCAATCTTCAGGTGGCGCGGGAGCTGGAGGCCGTCGTCCGCGCGGAGGGCGCCGTGCCGGCGACGATCGCCGTGCTGGACGGGCGGCCCCATGTGGGCCTGGACGACAAGCAGCTGGAGCGGGTCGCCGACGAGGACGGGTTCCGCAAGCTGGGCCATCGCGACCTGCCGCTGGCAGTGGCCTCCGGTACGAGCGGGGCGACCACGGTGTCGGCGACGGCGCTGCTGGCGTCGCTGGCGGGCGTGCGGGTGTTCGCGACGGGTGGCCTCGGCGGGGTGCACCGGGAGTGGACGGTCACCCAGGACGAGTCGGCCGACCTGGGGCTGCTGGCGAGCACCCGGATCACCGTGGTCTGCGCGGGGGTCAAGTCGATCCTGGACGTGCCCGCGACCCTGCAACGGCTGGAGACGCTGGGCGTCGCCGTCGCCGGGTACGGCACCGACCGCTTCCCCGGGTTCTACCTGTCGGACTCGGGTCATCCGGTGGACTGGACGGTGCACGCTCCGGAGCAGGTGGCCGACGTGATGCGGGCCCAGGACGCGCTCGGCGCGCCCCGGTCGGCCCTGATCGTCGCCAACCCGGTGCCCGAGGAGGAGCAGCTGGATCCCGCGCTGCACGCGCGTGTGCTCGCCGACGCGCTGCACGCGTGCGAGGAGGCCGGCGTCTTTGGCCAGGGCGTCACGCCGTTCCTGCTCGACTACCTGGTCCGGCACACCGACGGGGCGTCCCTGAGCGCCAACCTGGCGGCGGTGCGCGGCAACGTGCGCCTGGCGGCGCGGATCGCTGCGGCGTGGGCCGGGGCATGACGCCACAACCGGACGGTGCGGCCGGCGATCCCGCCGGACCGGTCCGCGGCCCGGAGGCGCCCGCGGGCGCGAGGCCGGCCGCCGGGGCGGCGGAGACATCCGGCGCGGACATGGCGGCCGGAGGATCCGGGGCGACGGCCGGCTCGGCGGCGACGGCCCTGTCCGAGGGCCCGTCCGGACGCGCACCGGCGGGTCCTGCGGGCGGCGGGGCGCTGCTGGTCGTCGGGGACGTGGTGACGGACGTCGTCGCCCGGCACAGCGGTCCGCCGGTCTCGGGCACGGACACGGCCGCGGTGATCCGGACGCTGCCGGGCGGCGCGGGCGCCAACGTGGCGTGCTGGGCCGCCCACTGGGGCTGTGCGGACGTCCGGCTGCTCGGCCGGGTGGGCGCGGAGTCGGTGACCTGGCACGAACGGGCGTTGACCGCCGGCAAGGTGCGGCCCCTTCTCGTCGTGGATCCGCAGGCGTCGACCGGCACGGTGATCTGCCTGGTCAACACGGACGCGGCGGCGGAGCGGACGTTCCTCACCGACAGCGGCGCCTCCCTGCGCCTCTCCCCCGCCGACTGGTCGGACTCCCTGCTGGACGGCGTCGGCCGGCTGCACCTCTCCGGATATCTGCTGTTCTCGGAGTCGGGGCGGGCACTGGTGCGTACGGCGTCCGGGTCGGCACGCGCGCGGGGAATCCCGGTGAGCCTCGATCCGGCGTCGGCGGGCTTTCTGGTGGAACTGGGTCTTCCCCGCTTCCTCGGCCTGGTCGCGGACGTGGACGTGCTGCTGCCGAGCCGTGACGAGGCGCGTCTGCTCACCGGGGCGCCCGACGGGGCCGACGCGGCGGCCGAGCTGAGCCGCCATGTGCCGCTGGTGGTGGCCAAGCAGGGGGCGGACGGCGCGCTGGTGGCCCGCAGGGGCACGGTCATCGCCCGTGTTCCCGCGGCTCCCGCGACTCCCCGGGACACGACGGGCGCCGGCGATGCCTTCACCGGTGCGTTCCTCGCCGCGCTGCTCGCGGGCGCCGACGCCGGGGCGGCGGCGGTCGAGGGATGCCGGGCGGGGGCCCGCGCCGTGGAACGGGTGGGCGGCAGACCGCCGGCACCGCGGGAGAGCACGGCGACGACGACCGACCGGACCTCCCGGGCGGGCTGAAGCCGCGCGGCCTTCACCCTTGTGCCGGGCGCTCCCAGCGGGCGCGCCGAGCCGTCCGTCCGCACCGGCATCCGTCCGCACCGGCATCCGTCCGCACCGGCGTCCGTGCCTGCCGGCGTCCGCTCCCGCCGACGTCTGCCCCGGCCTTGCGCGCCTCATTTCCGCGGCGCGCCTTCGTCCGTCGGCGGCTCCCGAGGCCCCGCTACTCCTTGCGTCCCCAGGCCGAGATCATCGGGGCCGTCGCCAGGTCCATGCTGCCCTCGGCGACGTTCGTCAGATGCCGGTCGATCTCCTCGTCCGTCGCGACGCCCGCCCCGACGAGCTGCTCGCGGATCTGGCGCACGGTCGCGGACTCCAGGACGGCACAGGCGGGCGAGGTGACGGGGAAGTAGGCGTCGGCCTCGACACGGCGCAGTCCGGCCTCGCGCAGCAGACGCGGCAGCTTGCGCCCGTAGGAGAGGTCGGCGCCCCGGCCCGCGAGAAGCTGACGGAAGCCGTGCCGCAGACGGTTGGCGAGCTGCTGCTCGGGGCCGTGCTCGTCGGGGCAGAGCAGAGGCTGCAGGGCGGGGTCCGCGTCCTCGATCAGCAGCCGTCCGCCCGGGCGCAGAGCGCCCACCATCGACCGCAGCGCCCGCTCCCGTTCCGGTACGTGGACCAGCACGAGCCGGGCGTGCACCAGGTCGAAGCCCTCCATGGGCGGTTCGCCGGAGCCGAGGTCGTGTACGCGGACCTCGACCGGCGGGCGGGCCGCGGACGTCAGGCGGGAGGTGTCGATGTCGGTCGCGAGGACCTTGCCCGTCGGACCGACCTTCTTCGCCAGCCAGGATACGACGGAGGCGCCGCCTGCACCGGCCTCCCAGCAGCGCCAGCCGGGCCCGACCCCGAGCCCTTCGAGATGACGGAACGTGGTGGGGTCGAAGAGGGAGGCGAAGGCGTCGAAGCGTTCCCCCGCCTCGGGCTGCCGGTTGTCGAGGAGGTATGCGTCGGATCGCGTCATACGTCGATCATCCCAGCCGTGCGACCCGCCGGAGGTGGTCGACGCGGCCGGGATCCCGTGTCGGGGAAGGCGGGCTCAGCTCTCCTGAGCAGCCCGAAGTCCCGTCGTCCACAGCCGGGAACCAAGCGGAATCCTTCCTTTCCACAGGCTTGCCCACGGTGTGCGCGGGCCTGGCAGACTGGCGCGGCAGGGCGCAGGTCGCGGCGCGGGGAGAATCACGCAAGGAGACCCGGATGACCATGGCGGGGAATCTGCGGAAGGTCACGGGCCTCGGGAGGGTCGGCGGCCTGCGCGGGGTGGCGAGGCTGGGGCGGCGACGCCCCCGGGTCGACCTGAGTCATCACGCACGGTCCCCGCTGGGGTCCTCGGTGGTGAACTGCGTGACGTACCGGGACGGCATGCGGACCGAGCACGGCGTGGATCTCGTCGACACGGTGGAGCGGATGCGCAGGACCGGGCACGGCTTCGTGTGGCTCGGTCTGCACGAGCCGACGAACGACGAGTTCGCCGGTGTGGCCCAGCTCTTCGACCTGCATCCGCTGGCCGTAGAGGACGCCGTCGAAGCCCATCAGCGGCCGAAGGTCGAGCGGTACGGCGAGACGTTGTTCGCGGTGTTCAAGACGGTCTGCTACGTGGAGCACGAGGAGCTCACCGCGACCAGCGAAGTGGTCGACACCGGCGAGATCATGGTGTTCGTCGGACAGGACTTCGTGATCACGGTGCGGCACGGGCGGCACGGCTCGCTCGGACCGTTGCGCGAGGAGCTGGAGTCCGACGCGGCGCAGCTGGCCAAGGGGCCGTCGGCGGTGCTGCACGCCGTCGCGGACCACGTGGTCGACGACTATCTCCACGTCGTCGACGCTGTGCAGGCGGACATCGACCAGGTCGAGACGGACGTGTTCGCGGAGAACGGCGCGCGGGCCGATCCGGGGCGCATCTATCAGCTCAAGCGGGAACTCCTGCAGCTGAAACGGGCGGTGGTCCCCCTCGGCCGTCCGCTGGTTGACCTCGCGGACCGGTCGATGCGGGTGGTCGACCCGGAGATACAGGCCTACTTCCGGGACGTCTCGGACCACCTGCTGCGGGCCACGGAGCAGATCGCGGCCTTCGACGAACTGCTCAACTCGATCCTGCAGGCGCACCTGGCGCAGGTCACGGTGGCGCAGAACGAGGACATGCGCAAGATCACGGCGTGGGCGGCCGTCATCGCCGTGCCGACGATGGTCTGCGGGGTGTACGGCATGAACTTCGACACCATGCCGGAGCTGCACTGGAAGTTCGGCTACCCCTTGGTCATCGTGCTGATATCCGTCGGCTGCCGGATCCTGCACCGCGGTTTCCGGCGCAACGGGTGGCTCTGACCGCGGCGGTCCGGGGCGACGTCGGCCGTCATGCCGTGGCCGGTCCGCTCCTCGCGTAGACGCTCTCCGCCCAGGCGGCGATCTGGTCGTCGGTCAGGTGCCGGGCGAGGTCGGCTTCGCTGATCATGCCCACCAGGCGCTTGTTCTCGATGACGGGAAGCCGGCGGATCTGGTGGTCCTTCATCTCCTGGAGCACCTCGCCGACGTCCGCACCGGCGTCGATCCAGCGTGGGGTGCCGTGCGCCATGTCCCCGGCGGTGACCCGGGCGGGGTCGCGGCCCACGGCCACGCAGCCGACGACGATGTCCCGGTCGGTGAGGATGCCGCAGAGCCGCTCGTTCTCGTCGCTGATCGGCAGCGCCCCGACGTTCAGCTCACGCATCAACTGGGCGGCGCGGTCGAGGGTCTCGTGGGCGGGGATCCACTGGGCGCCCCGGTGCATGATGTCTCCGGCGGTGGTCATGACGTACCTCCCGGTGCCGGACGGCCGGCGCGGCGCGGGGGGCGACGCAGTCCCGGCGCCCTTCATTCTCGCCGTGCCGTGGGACGCCCGCATCTCAACTCCGCACGGTTCACCGGCACAGGGGCCGGTGCCGTCGCTGCCGGCGCTGCCGTCGGTGCCGTCGCGGCCGGGAGCGTCTTCAGCCGCGCGAAAGCCTGCGGCCCGGGCCCCGGTGGTCAGCCGCCCCAGGCCGGGTGGCGGGGGTCGTCCGCGCGCACCAGCACATCCGCTGTGGCGGCGGGGTCGGTCTCCTGGGCGTACCGCTCGAAGGCGAGCAGCGTCCAGTGGTCGGCCTCGGGGGTCCGGCGGCGCAGGGCGCCCGGGGAGAGGAGGGCGTGGACCGTCAGATCGAAGGGGAACCAGTGCCGCAGGAGGAGTGGGCCGTGCAGCAGCAGAAACCCTCCGCGGGGCAGGGGGACGTAGTCGCTGCGGGTGGCGCGGTCGGTGACGGGGTCCCGCAGGTCGGGGAGGATCCGGCCGTCGCCGTCGGCGTCGAGCGGATTGAACACCTCGCGCCACAGAGCGCCGGTGTCGAACCAGCCGTCGAAGTAGGCGTCCACGTCGTGGCGGCCGTACTCCAGGCGGAGGGAGGCCGGGCGCAGGAAGCCGTGCGTGTCCACGACGCACGAGGGCCGACCGCGGGTGCGCAGCGCTTGCGCGACGCGCTCGGCGAGATCGCCGGGGCGGGCCGCCGGCGCGCCGTCGAAGGCGATACGGCGCCAGGGGCTGCCGTCGTCCGGCTCCAGGTCGAGCAGGCGCTCGGCGAGGAGGTCGCCGAGCCGTTCCCAGGTGATCGCTTCGAGTCGCACACGGCCATGATGCGTCAGGCACGCGCGGCGACGGCCTGCGGGCGGTCCCCGGAACCCGGGACCCGGATTCCGGCGGGCGGGCGGCGGGCGGCGCGCTCGTCGCGGGTGGCGTGGGAAGGGGGGAGAAGGCAGGTGACGGGGAGGTGCCACCGCGCAGGGGACGGGGCATGAAGCCCCTATGGCAAGCGCAGCCCTCCCCGCGCCCGGAGCGGGAACCGGAAACAGACCCGGGATCCCGGACGGGCCTGGCCCCGGACCTGGCCCCGGCCCCGAATCCGCACCCGGGCCCGCACCCGGCCCTGTGGTCGGTATCGGGTCCGGCCTCCTGGCCGTCCAGCCGCTGCGGCGCAAACAGTGCGCCGGCTGCCGACGTGGGCCGCTGCCGATGCTGGTCCTGGAGGACGCCGCCCCGCGCTGTCTGGACTGCGCCGACCTCGGGCACCTGGTGTTCCTGCCGCGCGGTGACACGGCGCTGACACGCAGGTCGCGGGAGGAGAGCGGGCTGTCGGTGGTGGTCGTCCGGTTCAACCGGCGCAAGGGCCGGTACGAACGACAGGGCGTCCTGGTCGAGGAGGCGGCGCTCGCCCGCGCCGAGGAGCGGTGCCTGGCGGACGCGGAGGCCCGGCGCCGGCGCCGGGCGCGCGACGCCCGGCTGCGGTCGGCGCAGGACGCGCACTTCGCGGAGTCGTTCGCGGCCGAGATCCTGCGGGTGTTCCCCGGCTGTCCGGCGGACCGGGCGCTCGGGATCGCCGCGCATGCCTCCCTGCGGGGCAGCGGCCGGGTCGGTCGCAGTGCCGCCGGGCGGGCGCTGTCCGAGGCGGCGGTCGTCTTCGCGGTGAGGGCGTCCGTCCGGCACCTCGACACTCCGTACGACCGGCTGTTGATGAGCGGCGTGCCACGGCACGAGGCACGCCGCCGGATCGCGGCGGACGTGGAGGCCGTCATCCGCACCTGGCGCGAGGACCGGGACGTGCGGAACGTGCGGGCGGCCCGGGACGGCAGCGCGGCCGGGGGCCGGGGGGACGGTCACGACCGGGTTCTCACTTGAGGTGAGGGGCGGTACCGGGCAGGATCACGCTCGACGGGGGGAGTTGACGTTGTCATGATCGAGGGACCGTATGTGCTGCTCGCGGTGCTGGGCGCGCTGACGACGGGGCTGATGGCCGGGGTCTTCTGCGCCTTCTCCGTCCTGGTGATGCGAGGACTCGCCGCGCTGCCGCCCGCGCAGGGCGTCGCCGCGATGAACGCGATCAACTCCTCGGCGACGACACCGGTGTTCATGATCCTGTTCCTCGGCTCCGCCGCGCTGTGCGCGGTGATCACCGTCGTCACGTTCGTGCTGTGGCCGGACCACGGGGCCGCCCGCCTGCTGGTGGGCAGCGCGCTGTACCTGTGCGGGGCGTTCGGGGTGACCGTCGTGGCGAACGTGCCGCGCAACGACGCGCTGATGAGCAAGGACCCGGGCACGCCGGAGGCCGTCGCGTACTGGCCCGTCTACCTGCGTGAGTGGACGCGGTGGAACCATGTGCGCACGCTGACGTCCGCGGCCTCGGCGGCCGTGTACCTCCTCGCCCTCGTCTGACCGACGTACTCCCCGTTCCGATCGCATTGCGTCCGGATCCGACCGAACCCGACCGAATCATCTCTGTCACCCCCCTCTGCGCGGGGGGCCGGCAGAACGTATCGTGGCGAAGAGAGTGCCGCCCGACGACGCTCGGCCTGTCGTACGCGCACGCGAGGGGCACGCCCATGGCCGATCCCAAGGGATTCATGCACACACCGCGCCGGGACTGGCCCCGTCGGCCGGTCGGTGAACGGGTCGCGGACTGGGACGAGGTGTACGTCCCCGGGGCGTTGCTGCCCCTCATCAGCGAGCAGGCCGACCGGTGCATGGACTGCGGCGTGCCGTTCTGCCACGAAGCCTGCCCGCTCGGCAATCTGATCCCGGAGTGGAACGACCTGGTGTCGCGGGAGGACTGGCGGGCCGCCGCCGAGCGGCTGCACGCGACGAACAACTTCCCCGAGTTCACCGGCCGGTTGTGTCCGGCGCCCTGCGAGGCCGGTTGTGTCCTGGCCATCAACCAGCCCGCCGTCACCATCAAGAACGTCGAGGCGGCCATCGCCGACCGGGCCTGGGCCGACGGTCTGACACCGCCGCGGCCGCCGGACCGGCTGTCGGGGAGAACGGTGGCCGTGATCGGCTCCGGGCCCACCGGACTGGCCGCCGCACAGCAGCTGACCCGGGCCGGTCACACGGTCGCCGTCTACGAGAAGGACGACCGTGTCGGCGGACTGATGCGGTACGGCATTCCCGCGTTCAAGATGGAGAAGCTGCACCTCGAACGACGGATCGAGCAGATGCGGGCCGAAGGCACGAAGTTCCGCACCTCGACCACCGTCGGGCGGGACGTCATGGCCGCGGATCTACGGTCCCGCTACGACGCCGTGGTGATCGCCACCGGGGCGACCGACTGGCGTGAACTGCACGTCCCGGGGCGGGAGTTGACCGGCATACACCAGGCGATGGAGTATCTGCCGCTGGCCAACCGGGTGTGCGAGGGAGATCTGGAGACGTCCCCGATGTCCGCCGCAGGGAAGCACGTGGTCATCGTCGGCGGCGGCGACACGGGCGCCGACTGCCTGGGCACGGCGGTGCGCGAGGGCGCGGCGTCCGTGACCCAGCTGGACATCTACGCGCAGCCCGGCGCGGAGCGCGACGAGGACGCCGACCCCTGGCCGACGTATCCGAAGATCTACCGCCTCTCCGCGGCGCACGAGGAGGCGCGCGATCTGCGGTCCGCGCCGTTCGCGGACGCGGACGCCCGGCTGTTCGCCGCGTCCACGCTCCGTTTCACCGGGGACGAGACCGGTCATGTGCGGTCCCTGCATCTCACGGAGGTGGACGCGCGACGCAGGCCGGTGGCGGGCACCGCCCGCGCGCTCCGCACCGATCTGGTGCTGCTCGCCCTGGGCTTCTCCGGACCCGACCGGGAGGACGGACTCGTCGAACAGCTGGGGCTGGCCCTGGACCCGCGCGGGACGATCGCGCGGGACGCCGACTTCGCGACGAACGTCCCCGGCGTCTTCGCCGCGGGGGACGCGGCCCGTGGCCAGTCGCTGATCGTGTGGGCCATCGCCGAGGGACGGGCGGTGGCGGCGGCCGTCGATCGTCGTCTGACGGGCGTCTCCCGGTTGCCCGCGCCGATCGGCCCGTTCGACCGGCCGATGAGCGTCTAGTCGTCCGGCTGCGAGACGCGGATCGATCCGGACCCGTTCGGCGAGGGCCGGGCCGAGGCTCTCGCAGGCCGAGGCTCTCGCGGGCGGCGGCGCCGAATCCGACGAGCGCGCGGTACTCCTTGCCGGCGGACCGGTCGGGGACGACGGCCGCGGCCGAAGCCCCTCTTGATCCCATGACCGGCAGCCCAGGGAGAGGAAAGACCGTCGGTAGAGTGCATTCCCATGGCAGATTCATGGGTCGATGCCGGTCAGCGGATCGGCGCGGACCTGCATCTGGAGCTCTCCGGGCCGGGCGGGCGGCGAGCCGCGCTCATCCGGGCGCTGCGCGAGGCCGTGCGCGGCGGACGGCTCCCTCCGGGAACCCGTCTGCCGCCCTACCGCTCACTCGCCGCCGACCTCGGCGTCGCCCGCAACACGGTGGCCGACGCCTACGCGGAACTGGTCGCGGAGGGCTGGCTGACCGCACGGCAGGGCTCCGGCACCCGGGTGGCCGAACGGGCCGAGCCGCTGCGCCGGTCCGCGCGCGTCGCCGTCAGGACGCCCGCACGCGCGCGTGGCCCCCGGCACGATCTGCGGCAGGGCGTTCCGGACGCGTCGTCGTTCCCGCGTACGGCCTGGTTGGCCTCCTACCGGCGCGCCCTCCAGCAGGCGCCCGCCGAGGCGTTCGGCCCCGGCGACCCCGCCGGACGCCGGGAACTGAGGGAGGCCCTGGCGGAGTATCTGGCACGCGCGCGTGGGGTGCGCACCGTGCCCGAGCACCTCGTGATCTGCTCGGGCTTCGCTCACGCACTGCGTCTGCTGTTCGCCCCGGGCAGCGGGGTGCTGCGCGGTCCGCTGGCCGTGGAGGCCTACGGGCTGGGCTTCCACCGGGAGCTGCTGGCGACGGCGGGCGTGCGGACGACGCCGCTTCCCCTGGACGAGGACGGGGCATGCGTCGAACCCCTGGGACGCGAGCGGGCGGTGCTGCTCACGCCGGCGCACCAGTTCCCGACCGGCGGCCCGCTGCACGCGAACCGCCGGGCGGCGGTGATCGACTGGGCGCGCACGCGCGGCGGGATCGTCATTGAGGACGACTACGACGGGGAGTTCCGCTACGACCGCAAACCGGTCGGGGCGGTCCAGGGACTCGATCCCGAGCGGGTGATCTACATCGGCTCGGTCAGCAAGAGCCTGTCGCCCGCGCTGCGCCTCGGCTGGATGGCGCTGCCCGAGCGGTACGTGGACGGGGTCCTCGCGGCCAAGGGCGAGCGGGAGGCGTGGGCCAGCGTCCTGGACCAGCTCGGCCTGGCCGACCTCATCGCGTCCGGGTCCTACGACCGTCACGTACGACGTATGCGGCAGCGGTACCGCGGCCGCCGGGACCGGCTGGTCGAGGCGCTCGCCGCACAGGCGCCGCACGTCGAGGTCACCGGGGTGGCGGCCGGTCTCCACGCGGTGCTGCGGCTGCCGCCGGGCACCGAGCGGTCGGCGCTGAAGGCCGCCGTCCGGCAGGGCGTCGCACTGGACGGCCTGGCGGCGTTCCGTCATCCCGCCGCAAACATGGCGGCGCGGGACGGACTCGTCGTCGGGTACGCGACACCGCCGGACCACGCCTACGAGGCGGCGCTGGACGCGCTGTGCCAGGCGCTCCCGCCCGCCCCGCGGCGACGCCCCGCCGAGGGATGAGGCACGGCGGGCCGTCGTCGACGCGCGGAGCGGCGGCCCGCCCTCCACCACCGAAGGCCGGGCGGAAACCTACCGATCGCACCTCCGTGCGGGACGAGGCTGGTCGATGTCGATGCCAGTGTTGATGTCGGTGTCGGTATTGATGCCGGTGTCGGTGTCGAGGTCGGTGTCGAGGTCGGCGTCGGCGTCGATTTGGGTCTTGGCGACAGAGACCGGGGGCTGCCCGGTCATATGACGCTCCGTAAGCGCCCGACGCGGTCAATGATGATCAATTCAGTACCAAATTAGGAAGCTGAGCAGGAAAAAGACAATCGTTCGACGGCCGCGGCATCGAAGAAACGTCACGGCAGTCACGTCAGGACAACAGGAAGTCCGCCTCTCCCGCCTTCGCTCCCTCGATGAAGGCCGTCATCTCGTCGGTGGTGTAGATCAACGCCGGACCGTCCGGGTCGGTGGACTGACGAACGGCGATCCGGCCGTCGGCGAGCTTCATCGCCTCCAGGCAGTTCCCGCCGTTCCCGCCGCTCCACGGCTTGTGCCAGCCTTCGCTGCCCAAGTCCCGCGCGGGCATGCCGTTGTAGACCCGTTTGCGCGGCTTGATGCGATCCATTCACAACTCCTTGCGGAGATCCCGGAGGATCTCCTTCGTGCGATGTGCTGTAGCGGCCTGCGCCGCCATGCGGTCCATGACCTCGAGGTGGGTCGCCACCTCGGTACGCGCGTCGAGATAGACCGCGCCGGTCAGGTACTCGCTGTAGACCATGTCCGGAAGCTCCGGCATGGCGAACCGGAAGAGCACGAAGGGCCCGTACGTGCCCGGGTGCGGCCCGTTCGCGAACGGGGCCACCTGCAGCGTCACGTTCGGCAGCGCCGCGGCTTCGAGCAGTTTGTCGATCTGCGCGCGCATCACCTCCGGACCGCCGGCCGGTCGGCGCAGGACGGTCTCGTCCATCACGACCCACAACCGGGGCGCGTCCTCGCGGGTGAGCAGATCCTGGCGTTGTATGCGCAGCGCGACGAGTCGCTCGATGTCCTCCGGCCGGGTCTGGCCGATCGCGCCGGACTTGAGGACCCCCCGCGCGTAGTCCTCGGTCTGGAGCAGTCCGGGGACGAAGTGGGGCTCGTACTGGCGGATGAGGGCCGCTGCGCCCTCGAGGCTGACGTGCATCGAGAACCAGCCGGGCAGGACGTCGTGGAACCGCTGCCACCAGCCGGGCCTGTTCGCGTCCTCGGCGAGCTGGACGAATCCCTCGGCCTCCTCGTCGGTGACCCCGTAGGCCTTCAGCAGCAGCTGGAGGTACGGGATCTTGAGGCTGACCTCGGCCATCTCCATACGGCGGACGGTGGCGGGCGCGACGCGCAGGATGCGGGCCGCCTCCTCGCGCTTGAGCCCGGCGCCTTCCCGCAGGTCCAGAAGACGCCGACCGAGGACGACCTGTCCGACCGTCGGCGCGGACCGCGGTTCGCTCACGCTCCACCTCCACGAAGAGCCCGGCCGGGCGGGGGGGGGGCCCCCCCCCCCCCCCCCCGCCGGGCCACGCAAAAAAAACCGCAGCCCCTCCGCGCCCCGCCCGGGGGGGGGGGGCCGGTGCAATATGAAGATGAGGGGGGGGGGGGGCTCGCCCC
>NZ_JBIRUL010000043.1:0-47377 GCF_044335095.1 Streptomyces sp. NPDC020597
GGCTGATGTCTTCCACGTCATGGCCACCACCCGGCACGACACCGTCGTCACCCGCTGGTCCATCGACCACCCCGTCCATGACCTGTTCCCCGGCCTGCCACGGCAGAAATGGAAACGCCGTTCCTGCGGTGAAGGAGCTCACGGCCGGCGCATCTACGACTGGGCCCGCGTCGAGGTCAGGCCCTGGCACCGCGAGGACCGCCGGCACTGGGTTCTCGCCCGCCGCAGCGTCAGCAGACCCGACGAAATCTCCTACTACATCGCCTACTGCCCGGCCGACACCACACTGGACGAGCTGATCCGCATCGCAGGCAGCCGCTGGGCTGTTGAGGAGTGCTTCCAGACCGCGAAGCAGGAGTGCGGCCTGGACGACTACCAGGTCCGCCGCTACCCCGGCTGGCACCGCCACATGACCCTGGCCATGGCCGCCCACGCCTGCCTGACCGTCCTGCGAGCCCGAGAACTGAACGCGGACAAAGCAGAAACGGATCCTCCCAGCTCATCCACCTCAGCCTCGCCGAAATCAGACGCCTGATCACCCGGCTCACCGACCGCCGTCTCACCCCGGTCGACCACATCCTCCACTGGTCGACATGGCGCCGGAGACGGCAATATCAAGCACGGCTCAGTCACTACAAGCGCCGTGGACACAGCCCTTGAAAACTGCCCAGCACTCAGAACAAGCACCGTTGCAGTACTAGTGCTCTAACCGCATTGGTTCGCCGGGTCGGGGTCCGCGAACTGAACCTCGACGCCGGTGAGTTCCTGGCAAGATCTCCGCATGTCCGAAGAGAAGGTCGACGCCCTCAGGCAGAGGATGGCCGGACGCCCGGGAGGAGGCATTCCCCGAGCTGCGCCCATGATCACCTTCCGCGCCCCAGCACCCCGCAACAGGCGTTCTCACTGCAACTGCGGCAGTCTCGCTCAACCTGCAGGACATCAGGTCAAACGGTCCGAGCAGGGTCCAGAACCGTCGCAATCTATCTGCGGCACCGCAGGTCAACCGCGTGCGGTCACCGCAACAACGGTGCGACCTCACAACGTCAAGGGCAATGAAGTACCGATTACTCAGTCAAGGACGCGGGGCACCCTCATACGTTTCATGCATCCACATCGCCGCGCACGCGCGGGGACCCAGGAAACGAGAACAGGAGATGCCATGAAGGACATTGCCGAGGCCGGAATCGTCTGGGCCAGCAAGACGGGCAGCTACAACCACAACGAGATCATCGTGCCCGTCGGCCTTGACGCTGATGCGGCCGAGAGCATCGAGCTGGGCTTCGCCTCAGGCGACCTGACGACACGTTCCACCGGGTCGTGATCGTCTGCTGATGGTGCCCTGCGTGCGTGTGGGGCGTCCTCGGCCGGTGTTCACAGCTCGCGGATCAGGCCGGGGCGTCCCTTGCGTTTTCCACTGGTCGAACGGCGGATCGACCGGGCGCCATGGCAGGTGTCGCGCAGTGGTGACGCTGGGGCACAACGTGCGGTTCCTGTTGAAGAGCGGCACCGGAACCGCTGCGCGTCTTCGCCCTGCTCGCCCCGTGCGGACGCTGGGCCCGGCTGGATCGATGGGGTGCCTCCGTCGAAAGCTGCCTCCTTGACCGTGTCGCACCGTCAGCTCGGTGCCCTCGGGTACTGCGTGAGCGGCTGGTGAGCTGCCGGCGATTCCCGCCGGATGCTACGTCTGCAGTGGCCCAGCCTGCAGACGGCCCAATTGTGGAGCGAGAACATCCTGGCGCACGTCGCCCGGCGGCAGGGCCGCCGCGACGCCCTGCGGGGCGCGGTCCTGGAACGCCGCTTCGCCACTGTCGAGGACTTTCTCGCGAGCGCTTATTTCTCTGTTCGACAAGGCCCGCCCCCGACACTAGCCCACTGATCCTGAGGACAGCGGCAGCCAGCGACGGCACGCGGGGCTATAGGAGGCCCCGCAGTGCCGATGTCCGAAGCGATCCGTGATCGTGCCCGCCTCCGAGTCCGGTCCTCGTCCCGCGCCGAAAGAACACCCCGTCTTCCCTCGACGGCGCGGGTCGTGGTGGGCGGGGAACTGCTGTCCAGCGTCGGGTCGGGTACCACCGTCCCGTTTCTCCTGGTCTACCTGCACGACGCATGCCACACCCCGATGGGAGTCGTCAGCCTGCTGCTCGTCGTACGGGCCGTCATGGCGCTGGCCGGTGCCACCCTCGGGGGCGCCTTGTGCGACCGGATCGGGGCGAAGGCGGTCGTGGTCACAGCCCTGGTGGTGACCGCGGTGTGCTCGGTGGGGATGGCGGCCGCCACCAGTCCGCTGCCGGGCGCCGCGGCGGTGCTCGCCCACACCGCCGGCTATACCGTACTGGCCCCAGCACTGGACGCAATGCTGGCCCAGGCGGCACCCGGCCCTCTGCGCCAGGCGGCGTTCGCCTGGCGCAACACTGCCGTCAACCTCGGGGGCGCTCTTGGTGCCGCAGCGGCCTCGCTCACGCTCGTCGTGCTGGGCGCCGGCAGCGGGCTGAAGCTGCTGTATGTCCTGGACGGCTTCTCCTTCGCCGGATTCGCCCTGCTCGTCGCCGTACGGGTCGCCTCCTCGCCCCAGCGTGCGATGGAGCTGGAGAAGGAATCGGCCTCCGCCGGGAGCGCGGGTCAGGGCGGCACGTATGCCGCAGTGGCGGCGGATCCGGTTCTGCGGCGGATATGCCTTTTGGTGGCCTTCACCGTCGCCACCGGATTCGCCCAGCTGCAGATCGGGCTTCCCACCCTTGCCACCGACGCCGGTACGCAGGCCGAGCTGGGCTGGATGTTCGCCGCGTTCATGGTCACCAGCGCGATTCTGCAGATTCCCGTCCAGCGTCGGCTGCCCGGACGGAGCCGGGCCGGCGTCCTGGCCGCCGCACTCATGTGCATGGCCCTCGCCTGGACCGTCATCTCCGTTTCCCGCCCCTCACCGGCAGCCCTCGCCGTCGCGGCGGCGGTGCTCGCCGTGGGCGGAACCCTGTTCAGCCCGGTGCCGCCCACTCTGGTCAACGACATCGCTCCGTCTGCGTTGCTCGGCCGCTATAACGGCGCCCACATGCTCGCCTGGACCGGCGGCTTCGCCATCGGGGCTGCCGCCACCAGCGTCTTGCTCGCCGCCGGCGCTCTCGGTGCTCTCTTCCCTCTCTGCGCCGGCGCTCTGGCGCTGACCGCAGGTCACCTCTGGTATCGCAGAGGCCGCTTCTTGCCGGCACCGCTCCTGCGGGTTCCGGTCGCCGTGTCGCCGCATCCCGTGCCGAAGGAATCAGCGTCATGACTCCACCCAGGGAATCCGAGCCTGCCGAAGCCGCCCTGCGGGCCGCCGTCGCCCGCAGTCGCGATCCCGCAGGGCGTTTGGACGCCCAGGTCACGCTGGCCCGCTTCTGGCGGGAGCGCGGGGACTACCGACGAGCCGGGGTCCTGCTGGCCTTGACTCTCCACGCCGCCGAACGCATCTACGGCGTCGACTGCCCGGATGTGGCCGCGGTGTGCAACGAGTGGGGCGTACTGGGTAAGTACACCGGCCATTTCGACCGGTCGCATGCCCTCTATCTGCGGGCTCTGGCCATCTGCGAGAACACCTACGGCAGTGACCACGACACTGTCGCGACCTTGTGCCACAACCTGGGCGGCCTGGCCCACGCCCGCGGCGCCCACCACGAGGGCGAGCCGTGGGCCGCCCGTTCGGTGAGCATCCGCACCCGTCTGTATGGTGCCGACCATCTGCTCGTCGCGGCCGACCGGGCTGCCTGGGCCGCGCTTTTGGACGGTTGTGGCCGCCCCTGCGATGCGGAAGCCCAGTTGCGCGCTGCCCTCGCCGTCGTGCAGCGCGTCCACGGCGCCGAGCACTACGAGATTGCCGTCATCACGCACAACCTCGCCGCCCTCGAGCACCGGCGAGGCAATCACACCGCCGCCATCGACGGTTACACCCGAGTCCTCGCCCTCAAAGCACGCCTCTTGGGCGACTCCCACCCCGACCTGGCCACCACACTGGTCAATCTCGCCACCGCCCACCGCCAACGCGGCGGACTCGGCCAAGCCGCTCTGCACTACACCCGGGCCATCGCCGTCCTCGCCCCGCACGTCACCTGCGAGCACCCCGCTCTGTCAGCCGCTCGGCAGGGTCTCGCCCTGTCCCGTACGGAAGGTACGCATCAACGGCATGGGTGAGCACAGCGCCAAGTGTTGACTCGTCGCAGATCGGGGAGCAGCTGGGTGGCGGTCGCGGCATCAGGCGTAGCCCCACTGCTGGACGGACTTGCGGTGCATTCTCGGCCGTCGTTCTACAGCAGTCGCGGGTCCGGCGTGAGGCCGCCGTTCCGCCTGAGGAACAAGACGTTCCCGGTTTGAGTGGCGGAATATTCGGGTCAAATCCGGGTGAGTTCTACTGGCGGTTCGCTTCGTATTCTAGGGCTTTCGCGAGGTCGGCCCGGGTGCGTACGCCGAGTTTGAGGTAGATGTGCTGGAGGTGGTTGTCGACGGTGCGGACGGAAAGCGTGAGGTGTTGGGAAATCGTTTTGCTGGAATTCCCGGCGGCTGCCATCAGGGCGATCTCTTGTTCGCGTTTGGTCAGGCGGACGGATGGGGCGCCGAGCGTGGACAGGAGCGGGGTCCGGGCGTCTTCGCACTGGGTCGCGAGGGCTGCGGCCCGAGTGGCGTCGGCGGTGGCTTTGCGGGGGTCGCCCTGGTGGGTCCAGGCGCCGGCTGATGCGGCTGATGCTTCGGCGGCGAGGATGGGCGAGCCCATCTGCTGGAAAGCGTGTGAGCATTCCGTGAGGCGGCCTGGGTCGTTGTCGGCGAGGGCGGTGGCAAACCGTGCGCGGGTGTGGGTGAGGGCTCCGTCGCACTGGGTCGCGAGTTCGGTGAGGCGGTGCTGGACGCTCAAGGCGTCGCCGAGGCGTGCGATGTCGGTGAGTAGAAGGACCTCGGACAGGAGGTGGCCGGTGCGACGAGCGTCGTCGGCCGCGGTGCGCAGGACGTCGCGGGCGCGGCTGAGCTTGCCCTGGGCGGCGTGCAGCCAGGCGGTGCCGAGGGTCTCCTCGCCGGCCATGAAGCCGCTGGGTGCGTGTTGTTCGAGTTGCGGGAGCAGGGACTCGGCGGTGTCGATGTCGCCGGCCAGTGCCGCGCAGGCGATCAGTCCTGATACGTAGAGCCTGGTGGTCCTGGTGTGCTGGTGCGTTCGCGCGATGGCGGCGGCTTCCGCGTACCAGCGGCGGGCACTGGAGGGGTGCCCGGCCAGCCACTCCGTTCGCGCGATGAAGTAGGCGAGCCACTGGCGGCCGAGGGGGGAGGGCGAATCGTGAAGCGTGTCGAAAGCGCTCAGGCAGGTTTCGCGGGCTTCACTGATCAGACCGGCCTCCGAGAGCGCCAGCACGAGCGGGGCCAGTTGGATCGCGGGATGGGGCAGAAGGGTTCCTCCGCCGATTGCCTGGTGCATGGTGTGCCCGTGCTCGGCCAGTGCCCTGGCCTGTGCTACGCGGCCGACAGCGGCCAGGCCCAGGGATTTGCTGGTCGCCGCCAGCAGCCAGATGTCAGGGCTCTCCTGATGTGGGGCTCCGGGGAGGCTGTCGAGTAGTTGGAGCCCGACCTCGGGCAGTCCGGAGACAGCCTGGAAGGCTCCTTCCAAGTAGTGCAGCTGTTGCTTCACCATCCGGCTTCGCAGCACTGTGCGGGCCTGGGCGCATACGGAGAGTGCTTGGTCGAGTCGCGGACTGGACCAGAACAGGTTCATGCTCCGGGCGGTTACTGCGGTGATCTTCTCTTGATCGTCACGGGCGTGGGCATCGGCTTCGGCGAGCACCGCTTCGGCGCGTTCCAGGTGTCCTGTGTACGTCAGCACTCTGCCCAGCAGGATCCGGGTCTGTAGGGTGTGCTGGTCCGGTTTGATCGCGGTGAGCAGTTGGATGACCTGTTCGCTGTCGTTGGCGTTCATCGCGATGGCGGCGGCTTGGGCGAGGAGGGCGGGGTCGGCGGTGCCGATGGCCGCCAGTCGCCAGGAGGCGACCTGCAGGGCGTCGTCGCGGCGTCTGAGCCCGTGGGTCTCGAGACGCTCGGCCAGATGCAGACCGAGGTCGTAGCGCTGTAGGGCTGAGATACCTGCGGCTATGACCTCGCTGTACAGGGGGTGGGACAGCGCGACGGTGATTCTTCGTCCGTGGGGGGTGACCCGGATGATGCCTGAGCTCTCGACTTCGGTCAGGTGAGTGCGGTCGATGAGGGATGCGGCGTCGGTCACGGACAGGGGGCCGCATAGGGCAAGGGCCTGCAGGAGCGGGAGCGCTGCGGGCGGTGCCGCCGTGATCTTGGCGGTGATCAGGTCGTTGAGGTGAGGGGTGACGGCGAGCCAGTGATCGGGGATTTCCCAGACTTCGCCGTTGCGGCTGAGGGTGCCTGCTTCGACAGCTCCCAGGACGAGTTCCTTCAGGAAAAGGACGTTTCCGCCGCTTGCGGTGTATAGCGCGTGCAGGGTGCGGCGCCCGACGAGGCCGCCGAGGACGCGCTGGACGAGTGCCTCGACCTGGGTGCGGTCCATGTGGGACAAGTCGATGCGGCGGACGCGGTCCCCTCGTCGAAGCAGGGCCTCGACAGCGTCATTGACTGGTTCACCGGTGCGGGCGGTGCCGACCAGGACGATGACCTGGGAGTCCAGGAGCTGACTGAGCAGGACGGCTGATGAGCTGTCCAGGTGGTGCATGTCGTCGACGAAGACCACGGTGGGCTTGCCCGGCTCTGCGGCCATGGTGCGGGCGACGGCTCGGAAGCCGCTGACCGGGTCTGCGAGGTCGGCGTCGGGGGGCAGCAGGTGGGCGATCGCGCTGAGGGGTATCTTCGCGGCGGCCTTGCCGGCTACGGCCCGGGCAGTGCGGTGTCCGCTGTGGGCGGTGGCCAGTTCCAGGAACTCGTCGGCCAGGCGGGTCTTTCCTACTCCTGCGGGCCCGCAGATCATCCAGCCGCGGGTGTGTCCGTCGGAGAGGTCCCGGGCGAAGGAATCCATGAGTGACTGCCGCCCGATGAGCGGCCATCTGTCTGCCCAGCCCTGCATGCAACTGCTCCCTCAAGGGGCGACCGGTCGGACAATGTTACCGGACCGCATGCGCGGCATGGTGATCGAGAGGCTGGGATTCGCCGTCGTGAGCCTCGAGCATCGCCTTTACACCGGTAGCAGAGTTTCGCCTGGTGTGCTGCTGTCGGGCGCTGTTCTGCGGCAGCGCGCAGAACTCGCGCTCGTCGGGTTCGGGGTTCGCAAGGGGCCACAGGATCGGCTTGCCGGCCGGGTGCACACCAGGTGGTTGCCGGGCCGGAAGTCGGTGTCGGCGGCGGGCAGGCGTACTGCCCGCTTGATCGGTGGTAGTGCTGCCTCTTGGGCGCCCTGTCCATGCCGGCGGGCCGCCTGCGCTGTGGGCGGTGCCCGCCGGGCGCACCGGTTGCGGCCTTTACTGTGCGCTGAGCGTCATCTATTTCTCGGGCTTCTGCAGGGTTGCGAAGCCCGACTTCGTGTAGATCGCGTGCGCGTCCGCGGTGGCCAGCAGCACGCGTCGCAGCCCATAGGGCGTGAGATGCTCGTAGACGGCGGCGACCAGAGCGTGCCCCGGGCGCTTCCCCCGGCTGCCGCGAGCGATGTAGACGTCGCACAGCCACGCGAGCGTGGCCTGGTCCGTGGCCACCTGGGCGTAGCCCGCCTGAACACCGGTGGCACTGTCGTAGTCCCCGAAGTGCAACGAGTTGGCCATGGCCGCGTCCTGCTTCTCCCGGGTCCGTCCGGGGCCCGGTACGAGTCCTCGGAAAGCCTCTGGTGGACGACTGCACGGTCGGGAGGGGCCGGGGCGGTGGATATGTCGTAGCCGGTCGGGAAATCGGTGGTCATGGCTGTATGCAAGCAGGCCGGGACGCGCCCGGCCGTCGATTGGCCCTTGGCGCATCGGCAGGCCTGATCACGAGCGCTTCGGGAGTGACTCGTGTCGCTGGGTTTGTGCGGGCGGGATACGGGCGAGGGCGGCCCGGGAAGAACGGCGGTGACGCCTGATCCCAGCTCGGCATGCCCATCGCCCGTATGCCATGAGTCGGCGGGCCGGTCGTCGGCGCGTCGAAGGTGGTCGCCGCGATGACGTGGACGCCTTATGCGGTCTGCGTCGTTCTGTGCGTAGCCGACCTCACGGACGAGGAACGACGTCGGCTGGTCATGTCCTCGTCCACGCCGCGCTCGCCCTGGCGCTTCCCGACGGTTGCCCCTCGGCAGTGCTCGGTCACCCTCCGCCGCCGCCCGGGTCCATGTTTCGGCCGAGACCCGAGGAGTCGGCTGCGGAGGCATCGGCTGCGAGTTTGCCTCCGCCGCCGCCCGGGTCCATGTGCCGGCTCGCCGCGGTGGGCATGCGGTGTCCATCGGACGGGCCGTCCCCGGGGGCGGCATGTGCCAGCGAGGGCACAGCCACGGCGGCGATGGCTGCCGTCGTTATGATGGCGGCCCTTCTCATTTTGCTCATTTCTCCTGCTCCTGGTGATATCTGGAGGCTTTCGCGTTGAGCTACGAGGCGCGCACGTTTACCTCGTGCGTTCATCCTGTGCACGAGGGTGCGAGGGGGCTTGAGTATTGGGTGCTCATCCTGGGCCGCGCGCGGCGGGGGCGCGGTTCCGACGGCTCGTCCGCCGGCGTGGGCCATGTGCTCTGCTTCGTCCTCGGCCTTGCTTCACCCGCGGCAGGTCTGGAAGGGCAAGGGGGCTTCTTTGCGCAGCAGTTCGAACAGGTCGGGATCGACGTTCCCTCCGCTGATCACCGCGACGTGCCCCCCGGCGGCGGGGAGGTCGCGCTCGTGGTACAGGTACGCCGCGGTGGTGACCGCCCCGGACGGTTCGACGATCATGCCTGCGCGCCGTGCCAGTAGGGCCACGCTCGAGCAGATCTCTTCTTCGGTGACGGTGATGATGTCGTCGACGAAAACGCGCATGTGCTCGAAGGTGTGCTCCCCCACGGTCGTCATGCGCAGGCCGTCGGCCATGGTCCGGCTGACACGTTCGGTCGGCCAGGTCACGCGCCGTCCGGCGCGCAGGCTTTCTCCGGCGTCGGCCGCCAGTTCCGGCTCGACGCCCACCACCCGGATTCCGGGGTGTGTGAGCTTCAGTGCAGCGGCGACACCTGAGATCAGTCCGCCTCCGCTGACGGGCACCAGCACCGTGGCGATGTCGAGTCCCGCAGCCACCGCTTCGTCGGATATGTCGAGGCCGACGGTTCCCTGGCCCGCGATGATGTCCGGGTCGTCGAAGGGCGGCACGGTCACATAGCCGTGTTCCGCGGCCAACTGCTCCGTGAGGGCCGGGCATTCTTCGGGGGAAGCGAAGCGCACATCGGCTCCGTACTCCAGGACCCCGTCGATCTTCACCTTGGCGGCCGTGGAGGGCATGACGATCGTTGCTTTCACGCCGTCCTGCCGGGCCGCGTAGGCAAGTGCTTTGCCGTGGTTCCCGCTCGATCGTGCAATGACGCCGCGGGCCTTCTGCGCCTTGGACATCCGCGACAGTCGATTGTATGCGCCACGTATTTTGAACGAGCCGGTGATCTGCAGGTTTTCTGGTTTCAGGAAGAGAGACCGATGCCCGCAGGAGGCCCATGGAGCCCTGAGCAGCGAGGTACGGGAGAGCACTGGCTCCAGGCGTTGACGGGCGGTGTGCAGGTCGTTGAGCGTGACGAGAGTCATGGGTCGGTCATCCTTGTCGGGTATTGACGGTCATCTGGCGAGCCGCTCACAGGGGGTGGACGCAAACCCTCGGTACTCAGCGCCGGTCGGAGCCTCTGCGCGGCCGTCATGCGCCAGGGGGATCATTCGGTCCGGGTGACCTCGACGAACATCATGGGACGATCGCCGGCCGTATGCAGAGTGGTCTCGTCGGGATCCCACCAGCAGCCGTAGGGCAGGCCGGTCGCGTTGCCGGGGCGGATGACGACCGTGTCTTCCCCGGCCGTTGCCCGGGTGACCGTTTCCGTGGCGCCGTCCGGGTGGCCGGCCGCGCGGGGAGGGAATTCGTCCGCGTTGTCATAGTGGCAGCCGGTGCCGTCGTGCAGGTGAACCGGGACTGCCGCCCTCGCCGCGACGATCGAGGCGAGGGGAGCGGCGAGCAGCACGCCGGCTACGGCCAGGGTGAGGGCTGCTGCCTTCACGGGCTCGTGCATCGCTGTCCTCCTGGTTGCTCGTTGCGCGGATCTCCGGGGTGGTGCGGCTTTCCGGATGGACGGGCGGTCGGCGATGGCCGGGGCGGCCGGCTACCACACCGGCACGATCACGGCACCCTTCCCACCGGTTTCCCCGTGGTCGCTCGCTTCCGTACGGGCCTCGGCCGCACGGCGGAGCGAAGACATGACGACGACGTCGGCCAGAAGTGCGGCGCCGACTCAGCTCACCGGGGCGAGGTGCATTGCGGAGGCGAAGGCGTCGCGCGCCTGTTCGGTCATGGCCGCCGTGGCCGGGCTCATCCTTGCGCGCGCGGTACGGGACTGCTCACGGGCGGACCGCACTGCAGCGGCAACCTCCGCGCGCCGGCGGTCCGAGCCGGCGAGGGTGCTGTGGTCGCGGTGAGGGTGAAGGAGTCTTCTGTCGTCCTGGCGGCGGTGGGAGGTGCGGTGCAAGTCATGGTGATCACGGCCTCGGAGAGCTGCTGTGTGACTCTTCCAGGAGACGTCGTGCAGAGCTGGGGCGACTGAGCAAGCGGTACTCAAACCCGGAACAAGGCGGGCCACCAGGACGGTCGTCGAGGGCGAGGCGCGTGTCGGTCCGGCTGTCCCCATCGGGCGCTGAGCGCGCTTGGGCGAGCAGCGTCTGCTCCAGCCGAGTATGTCCTACTCATGCGGGATGCTCCTGCGTCCTGCAGAATCCCGGCACGTGGAGCCGCGCGCGAGTGCGGCCGGGAACAGGAGGTTCACGATGGCTGCAGAGGACGGCTTCGGCGTGGAGGAGGCCGGCGCGCGCAGGGACGGGCACGCTGAGGGGCTTGCCGCCAACCGGGCGTTGTGGGATTCCCTGGCCGAGACCCACGGTACGACGGCCAACGATCAGTCCTACGACGTGGAGGCGTTTCTCGGCGGTCAGCAGACGCTGCGCGGCATCGAGCGTGAACTGGCCGGTGACGTAGCGGGCAAGGATCTGCTTCACCTGCACTGCCATTTCGGCATGGACACCTTGAGCTGGGCCCGCCTGGGCGCGAGGGTCACCGGAGTCGACTTCTCCCCTGTAGCGATCACCCGTGCCCAGGAGCTCGCCGAAAAGGCGGGACTGGTCGCGGACTTCGTCGTGGCGGACACGCAGCGCCTGCCCGACAGTCTTGCGGCCGGGTTCGACGTCGTCGTCGCCACGTACGGCGTGTTGTCCTGGATCGCGGATGTCGACGCGTGGATGCGGGGGGCGGCGCGGGCGCTCAGGCCGGGAGGCCGGCTGGTCCTGGTGGACATTCATCCGGCCTTCCAGACCGTCCTCAGCTTCGAACCTTTCGTGGCCGACTGGCCCTACGGCGGCGGCGAGGCTCAGTATGTCGCTCTGACCGGTACTTATGCAGATCCGAGCGTCGTGACGGAGGCGCGGCAGACGGTGCAGTTCCCCTACTCGATCGGTGAGATCGTGACTGCCGCCGCGTCGGCGGGCCTGGTGGTGGAACGGCTGGCGGAGCATACGGAGACGGAATCCGACGGCCGCCACATCCTGCCTCGAGGCGCGGACGGTCTCTACCGGTTCCCCTTCAGCGACACCTACCTGCCGATCATGTACTCGCTGCGGGCTGTCGCGCCACGCACGCCGGCGAGCGGCAGTTGATCGCGTCGTCCCTCCGACGTTCAGGGGGCTCGGGGGGCTCGTCCGCAAAGGGCGACGGCTGCCCCCGCGTTTCGGTGCGGCGTTGCCAGGGTCGTCAGCGGCCCGGGGGGTACCGGGCTGCAGTCAGTGCCTGACCGGGAATCAGTAACCGCTCAGGGTGGTGCGGCCCAGAGTTGAGGTGCGGGCTGTGAGGTCGTGGTCGGTTTCGGGTTCTGGCAGACGCCGCGCAGGCGTGTCACGGGAGCCCGTCACCGCTCAGCGGAGAAGTGGCTCAGTGGGATCCAGAGGTCTCGGCCTCAGAGCACCGGGGTATCAGTGCCCGGACGCTCTTGTCCACGGCGTCTATCGAACGCGTTTCGCAGGGGACCTGTACGAACGGCTGTCGGACAGATGACCTGCCGTCCCTTCTGTCCTGTTCTCCGGATGGTGCAGCCAGACTCCTGGCAGATCAGCGGTTGTTGGGTCCGGCGCGAACGGCCGCAAGCGCCGCCTTGCCGTGGACACACCCTCGGCCTCCTCCTGGTCGCCCTCATCTCCGTGACCGGTTCTCGGTGAGGCGCTCGGACAACGGATGGCCGGCTGCGCAGCGGCGAGTCGTGGGCCCATGGGTACCTCTTGCTCAGGTGCTGCATGCCGGCCGCGACGCAGGCTTGTCGGGTGACCTTCAGACCTCTACGGCAAGGCATGTCATGCGTTCTTACAGCAGAGTTGCGTCTCATCTCGAGCGGCGCGGGGGCAGTGACTGCGGTCCGGCCGTGTTCGTCGGCGAGCTGGATCTGACGGACGTGGCGACGGCGACGGCTGTGCACCTGACCGGCCGCCGGTCGTATGCGGTCGAGGCCGCGCTGATCGGTTTTGACGGAATACCCGCTCTTGTGGAGAGCCTGGAAGAGATGCAGGCCCAGCCGTTGCGTTGGCTGGGGATGACGACGCGTGACGGTCACCTTGCCGCCTTCGTCGCCTGGCAGCGCCTGGCGGGGGAAAGCGGCATCGATATCGACCGGGTATGCGTCGATCCGGCATGGTTTCGCCGCGGTCTGGCTCTGAGACTGCTCGATCACCTGTTGACGGAGCTGGCCCCCACCGGGCAGGCGCTGGTCAGCACGGGCGCGGACAATCGTCCGGCGATCGCTCTCTATGAGCGTCTCGGCTTCACCCGTGTCGGCACCGTCGAGCGGGCGCCCGGCCTGCTCATGGCCGAGTTCCGGCTTGCGCGGGAATAGGATCGCCGGCCGCCTCGTCGCCGGGCGAGCACCTCGAGGCGATGCCGTTCGTGTATCGGCCTGCGGGAATCCGGCGACGCCGGCCTGCCGGTTTCCTTCCCGGACGTGACGCAGGGCCGCCGCTCGGGCAGGATCCGGCCGGCGGGACACCACGGGCCGGGGCCGCCGGGTGGTCGGCGGGCCTGCTGACCAGGCCTGTCGTCGGCCGGCTGCCCCTGTTTCATGGCATCTCGTGCGACGGCTGACTGCCTGGCAGGCCTGCGGCTGGTGGCGGTGCCCAGCCGCAGGCCGGCCGCGGGTGGGCCGTCATGCGTAAGCGGTCAGTGGTGGCCGCGGCTGCTGGTGATCTCCTCGTATTCCTCGGCGGTCGGCTTGCTGATCTGGCCGTCCGCACCGTAGTACGCCTTGCTGAGCCGCACGCGCAGCTTCTGTGCTCGCGTGACCGGACGCTCGCCGCCGTTGTCGTCGACCTGCGGGCTCGTCAGCGCGGCCGGCTCGTACTGCTCGTGCGCGGTGAGGGTGTGCAGCTGCTCCTGGCTGAGGGGGGCGTGGACCTCGACGAACTCACCGTGCGGCAGGCGCCTGATGGTGCCGGTCTCCCGGCCGTGCAGCACCGTGTCCTTGTCCCGGCGCTGCAGGCCGAGGCAGATCCGTTTGGTGACGACGAAGGCGATGACCGGTCCGGCGAAGAAGAAGATCCGCACGAACCACGTGATCGCGTTGAGCGACAGATGGAACTGGGTGGCCCAGATGTCGTTGCCGCCTGCGACCATCGTCACGAAGTACGCCGTCAGCCAGGCGACTCCGAAGGCCGTACGGGTGGGCGCGTTGCGCGG
The DNA here is from genome assembly GCF_044335095.1 of Streptomyces sp. NPDC020597. NCBI lineage: Bacteria > Bacillati > Actinomycetota > Actinomycetes > Kitasatosporales > Streptomycetaceae > Streptomyces > Streptomyces sp. NPDC020597. The sequence continues at coordinate 13,843 of NZ_JBIRUL010000043.1, forward strand.
GCGGTCCAGGATGTGGTGCTCGCGCTTGTCGCCGGTGACCCACGACTCGACGAACGGGTAGACCCCGATGAGCGCCAGGACCACGGCGAAGCCGGCGAGCGGGATGAATACTCCCAAGGCCAGCGTGTGGCCCCAGAAGTTGATCTCCCAGCCCGGCATGATGCGCAGCAGCCCCTCGGCGAAGCCCATGTACCAGTCGGGCTGGGAGCCTGCCGCGACCTGGTCGGCCCGGTAGGGGCCGAAGGCCCAGATCGGGTTGATCTGGGCGATGCCCGCGATGACCGCGAGGACGCCGAAGACCAGGAAGAAGAAGCCGCCTGCCTTGGCCGCGTACACCGGCAGCAGCGGCATGCCGACCACGTTCTTGTTGGACCGTCCGGGCCCGGCGAACTGGGTGTGCTTGTGGTAGAAGACCAGGATCAGGTGCGCCACCACGAGGCCGAGCATGATCCCGGGCAGCAGCAGGACGTGGATGGAGTAGAACCGCGGGATGAGGTCGTGCCCGGGGTATTCGCCGCCGAAGAGGAAGAAGGAGAGGTACGTTCCGACGATCGGGATCGACAGGATCGCGCCCTCCATGAAGTGCAGGCCGGTGCCGGAGAGCAGATCGTCAGGGAGTGAGTAGCCGGTGAACCCGGTGAACATGCCCAGGAACAACAGCAGGACGCCGAAGACCCAGTTGACCTCGCGCGGCTTGCGGAACGCGCCGGTGAAGAAGACGCGCATCATGTGCACGATCATCCCGGCGAGGAAGACCAGCGCCGACCAGTGGTGCAGCTGGCGGATCAGCAGCCCGCCCCGTACGTCGAAGCTGATGTCGAGCGTGGACTTGTACGCCTCGCTCATCATCTGTCCCTGCAGCGGGACGTAGCTGCCGTGGTACGCGACCTCGGTCATCGACGGGTGGAAGAACAACGTCAGATAGACACCGGTCAGGATGAGGATCAGGAAGCTGTAGAGGCAGACCTCGCCCAGCATGAACGACCAGTGGTCGGGGAAGATCTTGCGCATGTTGGCCTTGGCGAGGGTGTAGATCCCCAGCCGGCCGTCGGCCCAGTCGGCGAGGCGCTCGCCTGCCGGAGCCTTGCTGCGCGCGGGTGGTTCGGTGGTGGATTCGGTGCTCAAGCGCGCTCCCGGAATACAGGGACGACGGGCTCTTCGAAGTCGCCGGGCGCTTCGAGGCAGCCTTCATCTGTTCGTTGTGGGAAGGGGGGCATCGCAGCGGCACGGGAGATCTGCATGCGCGCCCAGCGGCGGAAACCCGCACCGAGGCAGCTCAGGGCGACGCTCAGCGTCAAGCCCAGCGCGAAGTTCAGCGCCCTGATGCTCCCCATGGGCATGACGAGGATCGATGCATCGTTCGGGATCGTCGCGTATGAGACGACGAAGCCGGCGCCTGCCAGCACCGCTGCGGTGAACAGCGCTGCGATCATGCGCTCGGAACGCCTGGTGGCCGGTGCGTCGCAGGGTGGGGTGAGATGATCGCGGCGCGGGCGCCCCTGATCGGCGCGCGGGTTGCGCCAGACCGGCACAGTCACGAATGCGTGGACATATGTCTCCTTTTCCCTCCTCACCCGAACGATCTGTCGTGGAATGTCTTGTCTGTGCATGGCTCGTCCGCCCTTGCGGCCCGGTTCCCAACCTCTCTAGAGGTTCTAGGTAATTCTAGACCCTCTAGATCGATGCGATGAAGGCAGGTGTTCATGGACCGGCGACCGACGGGCGAGGGCCGACGCGACCGGGTGCGCGAGGCCACCGTGCGGGAGATTCACCAGAGCGCTCGGACACTGCTGGTCACCAAGGGGCCGGCCGCAGTCACGATCAACGCCGTCGCCCGCGAGATGGGCATGAGCGGGCCCTCGCTCTACCACTACTACGCCAGCCGGGACGCACTGGTGGACGCGGTGACCGCGGGCTTCTTCCAGGAGCTGGCCGAAGCCATGGAACACGACCGGGACGAGCGCACGGGCGCCCCGCCCGCGGACCGGTTCCTGGGCGCGTGCCGCGCGATGCGCGCCTGGGCGGTATCCCACCCCGCCGAGTTCGAGTGGATCTTCGCCAGCCCCGTCAGCGGCACCCAGCACCAGCCCGATTCCGCCCGGCACCAGGCCGGCCTGCGCTTCGAGAGCGTCTTCATCGACATGATCGTCGAGGTGTGGAACACCCGTCCGTTCCCCGTGCCGGAACTGAACGAGCTGCCCGAGGGCCTGCCCGAGCAACTGCACGCGTACTCCCGCCTGATCGACCGACGGCTGCCCCCCGAAGCGGTGCACGTGTACGTGACCTGCTGGAGCCGGCTCTACGGGCTGCTGTGTCTGGAAGTCCTTCACCAGATGGACTTCGTCCTCACCGACATGCAACCGCTCTTCGAGCAGTGCCTGAGCGAGCTGAGCGACATGCTGGGCCTCACCCAGGGACCCTGACGGGGCGTCGCATGCCGGCGAAACGGAGCAGCGCTCGGAATCCGTGGGTCGCCCCCGCCTGAAGGGACGCGCCTTCCCGCACAGCGGTGGGCAGAACCCCACGACAGTCGCTCCGTTGAGCGGGTCGCCGCCGCACGTCGCCTCCGCGCAACGGCGTTCGTGGGGCGACTGCCCCGGCCGCCGCCGGCCCGGCCGCACTGCGCGAGCGCACCGTCCGGCAGGTGAGGACGACTCGGGACCGACCTCGCGCAGGCCCCGCGGCAGGCTCCGCCGGCGGCCGGCGAGCAGGCCGGTCACCGCTGTTTCCGATCAACGGATACGGTTCATGGCCGACAGGGCGAACGTGGTGCCGGGACAGTCGGGTGGCCGCCACGTGCACTCCCATCGCGCATAGTCCAGTCCCGTCGGCAGGAGGCCCGCTCGGCTTCTCCCTCCGGTCAGGAGCGTCCACGTGACCCCCGCAGCGAGTGCGCCCGTGCCATCGTGTGCCCTACGTCCGCTTTCACTTTCCACGTGCGCACTCATCAGTTCCTCCCGGATCTCCTGCCAGTGAGCAGATAGCCCACGGGCACGAATATGGATCACCCACGAGATCCCGAAATGAGTAAACGGCACTCATTTCTCTCGTCACGCGCCTCAGGAACCCGCGGCGGCAGGGACGCGGCGAGGGCGAACAGGGCGAGAAATCGGCCAAGGCATGTCCGCGGAGCCCTCCGACCGTGCGGGCGGCAGGCCTGCCGCCCGCAGATGATCGCTCGCTCGTCGGCCGTGCGGCGAGGCAGACCCGCGGACTGCCCGTACCGGCGCCATCCGGCACGCCCACCGGCCTGGAAGGTGAAACGTGCGTGGAGGTCGGTACAGAGGCAGGTGGAGCCGCGGTGACCAGCGCGTTCGCCATCGCCCACGGCATCAGTGCGGCCATCGTCATCAGGGCCACGGCGGCGCCGGAAGCGGGACCGGACACCCCCGCCGCACAGGACGAAGCGGGCGAAGGCGGCGAGCGGGCCGGTCGACGCCGCGGGCCGGCGTTCCCCGTCCGCCTCGGCCCCCGCCCGGCTTGTGCGCTGCGCCTTGGACCACTGGCGGAGTGCGCACAGCTCTCTCGTTCAGTCCAACGACCTTTCCCCCAGGGGAAGTCGAGGGCGCGGCGCCCACGGATGCCGCGCCCTCGAGATGAGCGGCTGTATCAGAAGGCTCATCCAGTACCGTCGCAGGAGACATCCGTTCAGTCCCGGATCGCGTCGGCCCCCGCCCCGGCCCCCTCATTCACCGGCGGATCGGGCCGGACGGAGAAGTGCGCCAAGTCCTGGAGCCAGGAGGCCGACGACCCGCTCGGAGTCCATGGCGGCCATCGGGTTCAGCCTGAGAACGTAACGGCTGAAGATCAGTCCGAGAGTCGTCGTCAGCACGGCCCCCGCTCGTTCTGCGGCGTCGGCTCCGCCGATGCGCTCCGCCAGCCGGGCGGTCAGTTCCCGCTCGACGTACTCGCGGAACGCGCGCATGAGCGCCGGGTCCCGCTGGGCCTGGGTGACCAGCAGCGTCAGCGGGCCGCCGAATTCCGGATCATCCCAGACGGCCAGGACGGCCCGGACGATCTGTTCGGGCATCTGCCCGGGATCGCCCTCGAGCACGCGGGCCATCACCTGGCCCGGGCTGATCCCGAGCGCCATCGCCCCGCCGAACAGCCCTTGCTTGGAGCCGAAGTGATAGCTGATCAGGGCCGGGTCCACGCCGGCTGCCGAGGCGACGGCTCGCATCGTCGTCGCGTGGTAGCCGTGCCGCAGGAACGCCGTCTTCGCCGCCGCCAGAATCCTCTCCTTGGCGTCGGAGCCTCCACGCGGACGGCCACGAGATTTATTCATCACCATTGAATATCATGGGGGCCCGGACTCTCGTGCAGCGCGCAGGCGCTCACACAGCCCAGGTCGCGCCTTGCCGGCGCCCAGCGGGCGCGGCCGGGGGCGGCCGGGGGCGGCGGCCGCGGCGATGAGCGCCGCTGCCGCCGCCCTGTCGGGTTCAGCGGGTGATGTCGACGAAGACCATGGGCCGGTCGGCGACGGTGTGGAACGCGGCCTCGTTGCGGCCCCACCAGTGACCGGTCGGCCTGCCGGTGAGGGCGTCGGCCTGGATGAAGATCGTTCCCCGGCCGGCACCGCTCCATTCCTTCGTGGCAAGTCCCGGAGAGCCCTCGACCCGGGTGTCCCGGAACGCCCAGTGCGGCGACGTCTTGGAGGAGAAGGCGACGCCGTGCGGGGCGGAGGTGCTGTCGGAGACCCTGACCGCGTACTCCTGGGTGGCGCTGTTGCCGTCGCGCTCGAACGGCGCCACGGACTGCACGACCATCATGTGCCCGGTAGCGCCGCCGTCCGAGCCGTCCAGGTACTTCACCGCGATGACGGAACCCGCATGCAGGTCGCTGACCCGCTGTGCGGAGGGGCGGTCGACGTGATCGCTCATGTCATCGAGCGCGCCGCCGGCGGACGTGTCGGTGAAGGCGTCGTAGTACTGCTCCGAGGTCGGGCTGCGGAAGCCGATACCGGAGGTGAACCACGCGTCGGTGGCCCAGGAGTAGGCGTGTTTCATCGAGGCGGTGAGGAACTGCGCGCACTTGGCCTCGACCTGATAGGAGCTGGGATTCCCGGGCGTGCCCCAGACGACCGTGGCTGTGGCGGAGTCCGCGTGGGCGCCGGTGCCGGGGTAGAAGTTCTCCGGGTCCTGTCCCGGCCAGCCCAGTGCCGCGAGTTGGTCGATGATCTCGTTCTCGGCGGCCACCAGGGGGGCGCCGTCTTCGATTCCGTCTGCCTGCGCCGCAGTGGGCACGACCGCCAGAGCAACGGCTGCCGACACTGCGCACAGGGGGCCTATGAGCTTGTTCATCGTGCTGATCTTCTTCTTTCTGTGAAGCTGTTCTGCCGCGGCGGAGTGGGTCACTGCCTGCGGGGCGGGGTGGCCGGACGGCACAGCCGGATGTCGTGCAGTGCCGCGGGGGTGGGATCACCCGTCGCGCGGCCGCGGCCAACGGGAACCGGCCGCCCTGCCGTCTCAGCGACCCGCCTCACCGGCAGCGGCCGGAGTCCGGGCTTCCGTGAAGGGCGTTCCAGGTCGGCCGCTCTCCCCCACCGTGAAAATTGCCCGCCTCTGGCACCGCTGCGGTTGCTCGGGCCGGCAGGGTCAGTCAACCGTGAGCGGGGGAAGCGGAGATGAGTAATCTCTGCCCATCCGGGCGGCCGGGGCAAGCCGTACGTCTCGCGGGAGGCGCCGGCCCTGATCTGGGACGTACGAGGCGCCGGGCGATCTGGGACGTGGATCGCGTGGTCCTGCAGCGTGGTTGCGCCGGGTCCGAGGCGGCCGCGGCCGCGCTGTGCCGATCGCGTCCGGCAGCGATGCGTCAGGGAGCTCGCCGCTGATCTGGGGCCGTCTCGAAGACGCTCCGGAGCCGGAGCGGGCCGCCGAGCAGCCCCGCGCTGTGCAGACGCATCACGCGGCTACGCACGCAGGAAGGGTCCGCGAAGCCGCCGGAGGAACGCTTCCTGTTCGCGGCCGCACCCGCTCCAGCGTGAAGCGGCCGTACACCGTCCTCGCCGCCCCTACTCGATTGCGTGCTGTCGACACGGGGAATGCGGCCCCAGCGTGCGGCCGATGCCGGACCCGCCGCCCGGATACGCACGGTGCAGCACGCCGCGGACGGGACCCGATGGCGTCCAGAACACCGCCGAAGTGCGGGAGACGGACAAGCGTGTCAGCCACGAACGGGCGGCCGGTCATGCGCTGGGGGCGGACGCCTGCGGTTCGAGGATGCTCCGGACGGCGGGCGTGTAGGCGGCGACGATCTCTTCAGGCGTCATGCCCACTACGGCTGGGATGCGCAGCAGATAGCGGGTGAGGGCGAGGCCGAGCAGCTGGGCGGAGACCAGCCCGACGTTGTCTTTGGTGGCGGAGCCGAGGGCCGGGGAGACCTGGGCTGCGAAGATCTCCCGCATGCGGCGTGCCGCCTGGTCGTTGGTGACGGCGGAGCGCAGAAGCAGCAGGAGCGCGTCGTCGGCGCCCTCGTGCTCCCAGCGGTGCAGGAAGTGCCGCACGAGGGCTTCGGCCCGTTCCTCCGCCGGGGTGGCGGACAGGTCGGGAAGGCACAGGTCGATGTCGAGGGCGGCGTCGAAGAGCTGGGCTTTGCTGCCGTAGTAGCGCATGACCATGGAGGGGTCGATGCCCGCGTCGGCCGCGACGGCCCGGATCGTCGTGCGCTCGAAGCCCTGAGCGGCAAAGCGCTGGCGGGCGGCGTCGAGGATCGCCGTCCGGGTGCGGTCGGAGCGCCGGGGGCCGGGGGGAGCTTCTGTGTCGTCTGATGTCATGCCAACAAATGTAGGCCATCGCTCGTTGACTTTCCATCCCCCTGGGTGCGTTAATGTCAACGGGGGTTGGCCAACGAACGTTGGCATTCGGTGTCTTCCGTAGTACAGCCCGTTCGGTGCCGGGGCGGCAGCGGTCGGCGCCGGCCCCCTCACTGCGCGCTCGCGCGTCATGAACTCTGCGCTGCTGCTACGCCGTGCCTCCATGGCGGCTGCGTCCGCCGTGGATCCGTCCATCGCACCAGCGCACCTGTCCAGCGGGAAAGGACGCCTCTCATGAACCGAGGCCTCACAGAACAAGGTCACAAAGCGGTGCGTCACGGCGCAGTGCTGGCCGTCACATGCCTGGCTCTGGCCGCCGTCGTCTCGGCGATGGCGTCGCTGAACGTGGCCCTGCCGGGCATCGCCCGTGAGACCCACGCAAGTCAGACGCAGCTGTCGTGGATCATCGACGCCTACAGCCTGGTCTTCGCCGCCCTTCTGCTGCTGGCGGCGACGCTGGGCGACCGGTTCGGCCGGCGCCGGGCCCTGCTGGGCGGCCTCGCTCTGTTCGCGGCCGGATCGGTCGCGGCCGCGTTCTCCTCGGAACCCGGGGTCCTCATCGCCCTGCGAGCTCTGCTGGGGGTGGCGGCCGCTTTCGTCATGCCCGCCACGCTCTCGACCATCACCAGCACCTTTCCCCGCGAACAGAGGGCGAGCGCGGTCAGCGTCTGGGCGGCCGTCGCGGGAGCGAGCGCCATACTGGGCCTGCTGGCTTCCGGTGCCGTGCTCGAAGCATGGTCCTGGCGATCCGTCTTCTGGGTGAACGTCGTTCTGGCGGTCGTGGCGTTCGTCGGCACATACCTCTTCGTGCCGGAGTCGGCGGAAGCGAACAAGCAGCGCATCGACACCGTCGGCGCCACGCTCACGGTCGTCGGCCTGGCAATTCTGGTCTACTCGGTCATCCAGGCGCCCGAGCAGGGCTGGGCAAGCACCCGCACCCTGATCGGCATCACGACGGGATTCCTCGTGCTCGCCGGTTTCGTCGTCTGGGAGCTGCGCCACCCCCACCCCCTGCTGGATCCCCGGCTCTTCCGCAACAAGCCGTTCGCCGCCGGGACGTTGTCGATCACCTTGCAGTTCTTCGCGTTCTTCGGGTTCATCTTCGTCGTCATGCAGTACCTGCAGCTCGTGCGAGGCGACAGTGCGCTGATCGCCGCCCTGAGTGTGCTGCCCATGCCCGCCGCCATGATCCCGAGCGCCCGGCTGTCCCCGAAACTGGCGGCACGTGTCGGCGCTCGCCGTCCCTGGATCGCAGGGCTGATCGCCGTCGCCGTCGGTCTGAGCGTGCTCGCCGAGCTCGACAAGACGAGCTCCTACTGGCTCGTCGTGACGGGGCTCATTCCCCTGGGCGCCGGTATGGGCCTGGCCATGACGCCCGCCACCGCGGCCATCACCGACGCGTTGCCCTCCCGCCTGCAGAACGTGGGCTCGGCGGTGAACGACCTGTCCCGTGAACTGGGCGGCGCCCTGGGAATCGCCGTCCTCGGCAGTGCGCTGAACGCCGGCTACCGCAACACCCTCGACACCGAGGGGCTCCCCGCCCACGTGGCTGAGGCAGCTCGCTCGTCCCTCGCCGCAGCCAACATCGTCGGCGCCAGGACAGGCGACGCCGCCCTGGTCAACCAGGCCCGCGACGCCTTCGCCTCCGGTCTGCACCTCGCTCTCGTCACCGGAGCAGGAGCAGCCCTCCTGGGTGCGGCATCGGTCGCCTTCCTCCTGCGGCGCTCCCCCGGCGCCCGTGACGGCGCCGACGGTTTCGACGGCGCCGCCACGGAGGGATGACCGGCTCCCGCCCTCCTCCCCCGCGCTGCCTGTGCCCGCCTCGTGCCGGCACAGGCAGCGTCGTGCCCGGCTCAGGGCCGTGCGGGCGGGACGGCGCGGTGCGGCCTGTGCCCGTCGCGACCCCCCGCGGTCCCCTCGCGGCTGACCGCCCCTGCGGCAACCGGGGACGCGCGCCGGTGTGCCCCGACCCGCGTTCCCTCGCCGAACGGCCCGCACCGGCCGCCGCGACGGCGGGTACGGCGCTTCATCCGAGGGCGAGGGTGGTGTCGCGCAACGCCGTCAGGGCCGGGGCGTACATGCGGGCCTTGATGGTGCCGAGGGTGGCCCCCGCCCTGCTCGCCTGTGACCGGGCCAGTGCGACGGCTGCCGTACGCACCTCGTTCTCGGCGACCGCCTGGTCGACGATGCCGGCGGCCACCGCGTCGGCTCCGCCGTAGCGGTGCGCGGTGAGCATGGCCCGGTGCGCGGTGTGCGGGCCCAGCCGCGCCTGGATGAGTGCGGACATGCCTGGGCTGAAGGGGATGTCGATGTCCGCCTCGGGCAGGCACCAGTACCCGCGGTCTGCGCGCATGATGCGGAAGTCGTGCGCGAGGGAGAACATCGCTCCGGCCGCGAAGGCGTGTCCCTGCAGAGCCGCGACGGTGATCACCGGCAGGGACAGCATGCGCGCGAAGAGCTCCTGGACGGAGACGACGTAGCCGGGGTGCTCGTCCAGGTGGGCCAGCAGCCAGTCCAGGTCCAGGCCGTTGGAGTAGAACTTTCCCGTCGCGGTGGTCACCAGAGCGCGCGGGCCTTTCTCTTTCTCGACCTCGTCCAGTGCGGTGGCGACGGAGGCGAGCCAGTCGGGGTGGAAGCGGTTCTCGCCGTCTCCGAGGTCGAGAACGAAGACGTCGTCGTGACGATCGAGCGTGGGCATCTGGCTCCTTCAAGTGAGGCGGGATCGGGTGGTGTGAGGAGCGAAGTCCGTCGGGGCGCTCCACCGGTTCCGCAGGCGGGACGCTCGCAGCGAGGCCCGGGCGCGCCTGCTGTCGCGAAGCCCTCGCGGCGCCGGTCTCGCCGTCTGCTCGCCCTCCCGTCCTTCACGGACGTGCCCTCGGTCAGCTGCGTGCGTACGGCGCCGGCTGCGGCCGGGAACCTGAGCCGGGCGCCTCAGCGGCCTTCTGCGGCCGGCCTTGGCCTCGGGGTCGCCGGCGCAGAGGTGGTCCTCCGCCCAGACGGTCAGGGCGGCCAGGGGGATGAGGAGGGCCTTGCCGTGGGCGGAGAGCGCGTAGCGGGAACGTGATGGCGTGTCCGGCGCGGCGGTTCGGGTCACGAGGCCGAGGGTGGTCAGTTCCCGCAGGCGCCGGGTGAGCAGGCCTTCGCTGAGGCCGGGGAGGCGCTCGCACACCTGGGTGACATCGGCCGGCCCTCTGGCGAGGGCGGTGATGATCAGCCCGGTCCCGCGTCTGCCCAGCAGGGAGAAGGCCCGGGTGAGGGCCACCAGGGGTTCGGGCAGTTGCACAGGGTGGGGCTGGTGCGGCGGCTGAGGGGGCGGCAGCGTCATGGCCGGTTCCTTCCTGGTACGGCGCGAGGCCGCGAGGTGCGGTCCTCGCGCCGTATGTCGTGTTGGCTGTCGGGCGGCCGGCTGTGGCTACGCGGCCGACGTCGCCGTGGCACGGTGGGTGCCGCTGTCCGGCGTCTCTTCCTGGTCCGTGCCGGGCTTGCCGGTCCGGCGCAGCAGGAGGATGACGACGACGGCGGCCAGGACGGTGGTGGCGGCGCCGCTGAGGAGGGCGAGGTGCATGCCGGAGGCGAAGGCGTCGCGGGCCTCGTCGATGAGTGCGGGGTTGCCTGTGGCGTGGCCGATGTGGTCGGCGGCGGCGAGGGAGGAGCGGGCTGCTTCCGCGATCGGGGCGGGGAGGCCGCCGGTGTCGAGGGAGTCGCGGTACTGGGCGCTCATGAGGCTGCCGAGGACGGCGATGCCCAGCGCGCCGCCGAGTTCGCGTGAGAGGTCGTTCACGGCGGAGCCCACGTTCTGCAGGCGGGGCGGCAGGGCGTCGGTGATGGCGGCGGTGGCCGGCGTGGTGGCCAGGCCCATGCCCGCGCCGAGCGGCAGGAGCCCGCCGACGACCAGCCAGTACGAGCTGCCGGCGTCGAGCTGGGCCAGCACGGCCAGGCCGGTGGTGACCAGGACGAGACCGACGGTCCAGGGGGCTCGGATGCCCCGGCGGGCGACCAGGAGCGGGCTGAGGCGGGCGCTGGGGATCATCGCCGCGGACATCGGCAGCACGCTCACCGCGGCCATCAGGGCGCTGTCGCCGCGCACCAGCTGGAGGTACTGCATGGTGACGAAGATGAACCCGAAGAACGCGAAGAACTGCAGGGTTGTCGAGATCGAGCCGGCCGCGAACAGCTTGTTGCGGAACAGCCGCGGATCGAGCAGGGGGTGCGGGTGCCGCAGCTCCCAGGCGACGAAGGCGACCAGGACGGCGAGCCCGATGGCTATGCCGGACAGGGTGCGGGTGCTGCCCCAGCCGTGCTCGGGCGCCTCGATGACCGAGTAGACCAGCACCCCCAGCCCCGCCACCGTGAGCACCGCTCCGGTCACATCGATGCGCTGCCTGCCCGGCTGCGCGGACTCCGGCACGAAGAGGTAGGTGCCGATGAACGCCACCGCGGCCATCACCGCGTTCAGCCAGAACACCGATCGCCACGACCACGCCTCGAGCAGCAGTCCGGAGGCGAGCAGTCCCAGCGCGGCGCTGGCGCCCGCGACCCCCGCCCAGATGCTGATGGCACGCGCCTGCTGCTCACGGGGGAACGTGCTGGTGATCGTGGACAGCGTGGCGGGCATGACGAACGCGGCCGCCACGCCCAGCACCGCACGCAGGGCGATCAGGACGCCCGGCTCGGTCGTGAAGGTCGCGGCGAGCGACACTCCGCCGAACACGGCGACACCGCCGAGCAGTGCCCTGCGGCGGCCGAAGCGGTCGCCGAGGGTCGCGGCGAACAGCAGGAACGAGGCGAAGATCAGACTGTAGGAGTCGATGATCCACGACAGCTGGGTCTGGTTGGCGTGCGTCTCGCGGGCGACGTCGGGCAACGCCACGCTCAGCGAAGCCATCGCCGACACGACGGTCGCCAGGGCGAGACAGGTCACGGCGAGAACGGCACCGGGGCGCAAGGTGCGCACCGGCCCGCCTGTCTGGTCCGACATGATGGCGCCGGTCATGGTGAGCCTCCTTTGGGTGAAACCTGGATGGAACCTGGTGAGCGGGCGGTGCGCTTGGACCGCCTTGGCAGGGGTCAGCCGGTCACGACGTCGTCGAGGCTGCGGCGCGGGCTCAGGCCCGGCGTGCGCTCGGGGTGACCGATACGGAAGGACAGCAGGCCGCCCGAGGCGGGGCGGCCGAGCAGGGCGGCCCAGCGTGCGGAGAAGACGTCGGGGCCGCCGGTCATGTGGTCGCGGTCGATGCGTTCGGTGATCTGGTTCATGTGGTGCAGGCCCAGGCCGAGAGCGGTCGCGGTGAGGTGCGTACGGGCCAGCAGCCGTCCCCCGTTGACCTGGGCGCTCCGGTCGGTGACGTCGTCGACGACGATGACGCCGTAGGCGGCGGCGGTCGCGGTGTGCACCTCGCGGGTGGCCTTGACCCAGTAGGCGTCGCCGTCCTGGCGGGACTGCGCGGGCAGGAGTTTCGCGGCGAACAGGGCCAGGTCGCTGAGGCCTTGAGCGTCGAGGGTGAGTCCGTCGCGGTGTTTGTCGATGCTGCTGCGCGCGCTGCGGAACCAGCCGAAGGCCTCCGTCGACTGCGCGGTGTCGGCGGTGATCGCCTCGGTGGCCTCGACGTAGAGCCGTCCCAGCTGCTCACGCGCCGCCTCGTCGGTGATCCACAGCACGCCCGCTCCCTCGATGCGGGAACTCTGCTCGGTGAAACCGTCCAGATCGACGGGCTCCGACGTGAAGGGGCCGCGGTTGGTGTGCCGGTGCGGGATCGCTGCGGCCAGGTCACGGTCCCGTGCGGTGCGGTCCTTCCTGAGCGCGATGCGCGCGACATGATCCGAGGCCGGGCCGTGCGGGAAGAGGGTGACCTGCGACGTGGAGCCGGCCGATCCGGCAGCGATCACCATGTTCTCGACGGCGCAGCCGAGGCCGGCGAAGTGTTCGCGGCCGCTGGCGTCGTTGAGCGGCATCCTCCTGCTGGGGTCGGAGTGGACGTCGACGGTGTCGCCGTCGACGCTCATTCGCCAGGGCTGCGTGTTGTGCGGGTTGCACGCCAGCACGCCGGCGGCGACCACCCGCTCGATGCCGGTCATCGAGGTCCAGTCGTGCCAGAGGTCGTACGGATCGCCGGATCCGGCGCTGAAGGCGCCGTTGGTGACGGCCCGGACTCCGCCGACGCCCATGCCGAGGGCGGCTACCGAGGCGATGCCCAGGCCGGCCAGCTTCAGCCCGTCTCTGCGGGTCAGGGCTGTTTCCGGGTGATCCTGTGTGACGGTGTTCGTGGCCATTGCGTCTCTCCTGTCGCGCGGCCGCGGTCGTGGCAGGAGATTCGCGTGGGACAGGGTGCTCGCGCACCACCCCGCCGCGAGATGTACCCGGGGTGGTGGAGCTGGCAGAATCGGCGTCGGGTTGCGGTGCCGGGCGCCGCAGGTCGGGAGCGTCGTGACGTCGAAGAAACCTACGCGGCCGCTGCTCACGGTGAAACAGGTGATTCCGCCGGCCCGGGCCGGCGCGGTCCCGCGCGAACGCCTGCAGCGGCAGCTGCGTCTGGCCGGGACCCGGCTGACCGTGGTGGTGGCTCCCGCCGGCTGGGGCAAGACGAGCCTGCTCAGCGGCTGGGCGGCGGATCCCGAGGAGAAGCGCCGCATCGCGTGGGTCTCGCTCGACGAGAGCGACGACGAACCCGTGCGGTTCTGGAGTTATGTCCTCACCGCGCTGCGCGGCGCCGGCGGGGTGATCAGCACAGGTCCGCTTCAGGCGCTGGACGCGGCCGGCGTCCCTCCGATCGACCTTGCGCTGCCGATGCTGCTGAACGAGCTGGCCGCGTCCGAGGTGGCGCATGTGCTGGTGCTCGACGACTACCACCTGCTCGCCGATCCGCGGATCCACGAGGCGCTCGAGTACCTCATGACGTACCTGCCGGCCTCGTTGCGGGTGGTGATCGCCGCGCGCACGGATCCGCCGCTGCCGATCGCGCGGCTGCGGGCCCGTGGCGACCTGACGGAGCTGCGGGCGGCGCAGCTGCGGTTCTCGCCCGGCGAGGCGGCTGCCCTGTTGTCGGCGGTGTCGGGGCACGACCTCGACGGCGCGGCCGCGGCAGGCGTATGGGAGCGGACGGAAGGGTGGGCCGCGGGGCTGCAGCTGGCTGCTCTCGCGTTGCGCGCGGATCCGGCGAAGGCGCCCGCCGCCGACCGGCATCTGCTGGACTATTTCGCCGCCGAGGTGCTGCCCGCTCTGGAGCCCAGGCAGCGTGACCTGCTCGTGCGGGCCGCGCCGCTCGAACGGCTCTCGGGTGCGCTGTGTGACGCCGCGCTGCAGGTGACGGGTTCGGCCGCAGTGCTGGCCGATCTGGTCAGGGCGGATCTCTTCGTGGCCGCGCTGGACGACGAACAGCGGTGGTACCGGTGCCATCGTCTGCTGCGGGATGTTCTGGCAGGCGAGACGGCGACGGACCCGCAGGAGGTTCTCGGCCATGCCGCGGACTGGTTCGCGGCACAGGACCGGATCGACGACGCGGTACGCCACCTGCTGCGGGCCGGCCGCGATGACGATGCCGCCGAGCTGATGCTGCGCAACGCCGAGACGTGGTTCTTCCCCCGTGGGGAGGCCGCCACCTACCTGAAGTTCGGCGAGGAGTTGTCCGGCCGGGTGGTGGGCCCGGCGCTGGCGTTCTCGCTGGCGTACTCGGCGGCGCTGTGCGGCGATCAGGCAGGCGTCAACCGCTGGCTGGACGTCTGCGACGCGAGTGGCACCCGCGCCACCGTCGTCCCCGGCTGGCACGACTTCCGCAGCGCCGTGCTGTGTGTGCGTGCGGGTTTCGGCATGTCGGATGCCGAGTCCGCGCGATCCGTCGGTATCGTGCAGCATGCGCTCGCACTGGAGACCGAGGGCGGCGGTGCCGGGCATCCGACCGTGCGCGCGGCGCTCGGGGCCATGCTGGCCCGTGACGGCCGCTTCGGCGAGGCGGCGACCCTGCTGCTCGAGCTGTGGACGTCGCCGCGCGACCGCAAGGCGTGGCCGCCGTCGCTCGTTGTCCAGGGCGCCGGAACGCTGATGATCAGCCTTGTCGAAGCCGGCCGCGGCGAGGAGTGCGACCGGGTCCTGCGTGAGGCCGGCCCGCTCGCCGACACCGTGGAGCGCGACGGACGCGAGGCGAGCACGCCGGGACTGGCCCCGTTGCGCATCGCCCAGGCCAGGCGCAGCTATCAGAACGCCCGCATGGAGGCGGCCGCCGTCCTGCTGCGGCGGGTCGTCCCCCTCGCGGAACTGCACCCGCGGCCGACGGTGCTGTTCCTGGGGCTGGTGTACCTGGCCGACGCCGAACTCGCCTGTGGTGAGCGGTCGGCGGCCCGTGCGGCGCTGTCGCGGGCTCGTGAGGTGGTGGACGAGGAGCCGGTGAGCGCCTACGCGAGGCGGCGGCTGGAGGAGAGCGAAGCGCGGCTGGGCCGGGTCGGCGCCCGCACCGCCGTACGCTCGGGTGTTCTCGTGGAGGAGCTCACCGACAGGGAGCTGTCGATCCTGCGGGCCCTGCAGGGGCCGGCGACCCAGCGGGAGATCGGCGCAGAGCTGTTCTTGTCGATCAACACGGTCAAGGCGTACAACAAGAGCCTCTACCGCAAGCTCGGCGTCGCTTCCCGGCACGACGCCGTCGCGGCTGCGCGCGATCTTGGCCTGATCTGAGGCCACCCGGGGTGCTCTTGCCGAGCGGGTGGTGCGCGGGCACCCGGACCGCAGGTTTTCTGGACGGCATGACCCGTACCCGTTTCGAGCTGACGCTGCGCGGACCGATCGCCCGCTCCCTGCTGGACGTGATCCTGACGCGGTTCGACGACGTGTCCACGCCCGGCACGGACGGCACCGTGCTGGTCGCCGAAGCCATGGATCAGGCATCGGTCCGCGCTCTGCTGAACCTGCTCTGGGACGCCGGCCACGAGGTGCTGGCTTTTGAGGCGGTGACGGCCTGAGACGTCGCGCGGCGGACCTGCCGCGGCGGGAGTGGCACGGCATAGCGGCCGGCGGCATCCGGGTGAGAAGGAGTTCGCCGACCCGAATCGCAGTGGGGCCACTGGCTTCCCGGTGTCCGCCGATGCCGTCACGGGCTTGCGGGCACGCGCGAGGGGCCGGGTGCAGCGCCTCTGTGGACGCCGCTGGCCGCTGGGTGCGGCGCACGTTCCTTCTTCCTGTGCCGGTGTGCAGGGCAGGCCTGTTCACACGGCGGCGAGGAGGGTGATGCCTAGCGGTAGTTGAGCTCGGCGAGCTCGGTGGCGAGCTTCCTGGGCATCGGGGTATGTGCCAGCAGAGGCAGTGCGATGTTGCGGACACTGCGGGCCACGGAGCTGCGCGTGGTGGCCAGGCGGGTCATGCGGTGGGTGAAGGCGACCACGCGCTGGGCCACGGGGCGGCGTTGCGCCTCGTAGCCGTCGAGCCGGCCGGTGGCGAACGCCCGGCCCAGGGCGTAGCCGTCCTGGATGCCGGTGTTCATCCCCTGACCGCCTGCGGGGCTGTGCACGTGGGCGGCGTCGCCGGCCAGCAGCAGACGGCCGGCGCGGTAGTGATCGGCCACCCGGTGGTGCACCCTAAACCGTGACGACCATGCCATACCGGTGACCTGGGCCTGGCCGGGGGCGCGCTCGTCGAGCACCTTCTGGACGAAGTCGAGGCCCGGTGCGGCGGGCGCGTCGTCCACGGTGGCGACGACCCGGTAGTGGCCGCCGGGAAGCGGGGCGACGACGGCGAGCCCCAAGGCGCCGAAGGTCAGCGAGACCTCGTCCGGTCCCGGGACCCAGTCCATCACCACGTCGGCGAGCACGAAGGACTCCGCGTAGGCGTTGCCGGTGAAGCCGATGCCCGCCGCCTCGCGCACGGTGCTGTGCATGCCGTCGGCGCCGACGGCGTGGGCGGCGCGCAGCGTCTCGCCCGTGGTCATGGTGAGCGTCACGCCGTCCTCGTCCTGGACGACGGAGGCGACCTCGTAGGGGCGGTGCACGTCGCCGCCGAGCGCACGCAGCCGGTCCAGCAGCACGCTCTCGGTCTCGTACTGCGGAACCATCAGCGTGTACGGGTGGGGTGTGGGCAGCTTGTCGAACGGCACTGTCAGCAGCCGGCGCGCGCCGTCGCGGACGGCGAACCGGGTGACCTTGACGCCTCGCGCGATCAGCTCCTCGGAGGCTTCCAGCTCGTCCAGGACCTCCAGTGTGCGGGCATGCACCACGGCGGCGCGAGAGGTGTTGGCGCCCTCCGCCAGCTTGTCCAGGACAACGAAGTCGATGCCCGCGGAGGCGAGCGTGACGGCGAGTGCGAGACCGGCCGGTCCGGCGCCGACGACGGCGACTTCGGTGCGGGCGGGAAGTGCGGTGGCGTTCATGGCGGAGCCTTCCGTTTCTGATCCGGGAAGCAGGTCAACAGGCGTTGGCCTGACGCTCGTTGACAGGATGCTCGAATTCCCAGCCAGAGTCAACACGCGTTGGCCCACAGTCGTTGGCGTGAGGGGCCGGGGCCCCCGGGTGCGCAGCGGCACCGGGACCGGGGGACGGCCGGCGGCGCCGAAGTGCACGGGCTGCCGGCGGACCGCTCGCGCGACGGCCGGCAGAGCACACCGAGACCGAGTCCGGCGGCCGCCTCACCAGCCGCGGGACCGCGACAGCGCCACTCGATCCGCCAGGGGGCTTCATCGGTCTGCCGCCCAGCCCGCCCCGGAGGGCGGAAGGGACCCGGTGCGTCCCGGTCCGGTCCGGCCGGGACTCCCCCTCCTCGCGTCATGCCCGGCGGTTCGGAGCAGCTCCGTGCGTTCCTCCTCGCCGGTTCCGCCCCACACACCCGACGTCTGCGCGGTGCCGAGGGCGTAGGACAGGCACTCCGAGCTCACCGGGCAGCGGGCGCATACGCGTTTGGCGGCGGCGGCCTCCCGCAGCGCCGGCCCGACCGTGCTCACGGGGAAGAACAGCTCGGGGTCCTCGCCCGCGCAGGCGGCGGCGCGCAACCACTGCATCTCACTCCACGGCATTGCTCTGCCCTCTTCGCTGTAGAACGCGTGGCGCTGCAGGGCCGGCGTTTCCCGACCTTCCCCTACCGTCGCCTTCACGCTCACGGCGGCCGTGGGGGTGGCTGTCGTGCCGCTGCGCGGGCCGGCCGGCATCAGGGCGTCCCCCGCGGGTCACGGCTGTCTCTGGAGGGGGCGTCCGGGACGGTGTTCGCAGCCATTGCGTCTCTCCTGTCGCCGGCCCCGGGTGGTGGCAGGAGACTCGCGTCACACGGGGTGCTCGCGCACCACCCCGCCCCAAGATGTACCCGGGGTGCCCGAACTGGCAGAATCGGCACCGGGTTGCGGTGCCGGATCGCAGGTCGGGAGTGTCGTGACATCGGACAGGCCTACACGGCCACTGCTCACCGTGAAACAGGTGGTCCCGCCGGCCCGGGCCGACGCGATCCCCCGCGAACGCCTGCAGCAGCAGTTGCGCCTCGCCGGGACCCGGCTGACCGTGGTGGTGGCGCCCGCCGGCTGGGGCAAGACGAGCCTGCTCAGCGGCTGGGCGTCGGGCCCCGACGAGAAACGCCGCATCGCGTGGGTCTCGCTCGACGAGAGCGACGACGAACCCTGCCGGTTCTGGAGCTACGTGCTCACCGCGCTGCACAACGCCGGCGACGCGATCAGCGCGAGGCCGCTGCAGGCGTTGGACGCAGCCGCCGTCGCTCCCGTCGACCTCGCGCTGCCGATGCTGCTGAACGAGCTCGCCGCATCCGACGTGGCGCATGTGCTGGTCCTCGACGACTACCACCTGCTCACCGACCCCCGGATCCACGAGGCGGTCGAATACCTGGTCGCCTACCTGCCCGCCTCGCTGCGGATCGTGATCGCCGCGCGCACGGATCCGCCGCTGCCGCTCGCACGGCTGCGGGCCCGCGGCGACCTGACCGAACTGCGCGCGGCGCAGCTGCGGTTCTCGCCCGACGAGGCGACGGCCCTGGTGTCGGCGGTGTCAGGACACGACCTCGACCACAGGGCGGCGGCAGCGGTGTGGGAACGGACCGAAGGGTGGGCGGCGGGCCTGCAGCTGGCCGCCCTCGCACTGCGCGCGGACCCGGCGAAGGCCCACGTCGATGACCGGCACCTGCTGGACTACTTCGCGGCCGAGGTCCTCCCGGGCCTCGCGCCGAGCCACCGCGACCTCCTCGTGCGGGCCGCGCCGCTCGAACGGCTCTCCGGCCCGCTGTGCGACGCCGCACTGCAGGTGACCGGATCGGCCCAGGTACTGTCCGATCTCGTCAGGGCGGACCTGTTCGTGGCCGCCCTGGACGACGAACAGCAGTGGTACCGCTGCCATCACCTGCTCCGGGACGTCCTGGCCCACGAGGCCACCGCAGACCCGCGGGACGTCCTCGGCCACGCCGCGGACTGGTTCACCGAAGAGAGGCGGCTCGACGACGCGGTACACCACCTGCTGCGCGCCGGCCGCGACGACGACGCCGCGGAGCTGATGCTGCGCAACGCGGAGACCTGGTTCTTCGCGCACGGGGACGCCGCGAGCTACCTGCGGTTCGGCGAGCGGCTGCCCGGCCGGGCGGTCGGCCCGCTGCTGGCTTACTCGCTGGCCTTCGCGGCGGCCCTCTGCGGCGATCAGGCCCGGGTGAACCACTGGCTGGACGCCTGTGAAGTCCGCGGCACCGCAGAGACCGTCATGACGGGCTGGCACAGCTTCCGCAGCGCCGTGCTCACCGTGCGTGCAGGCTTCGGCATGTCGGACGCCGAGGCCGCGCGATCCGTCGCCCTGGCCCGGCAGGCTCTCGAACTGGAAACCGCCGGCGATGTCACCGCGCACCCGCACGTACCCGCGACACTCGGCGGAGTGCTGGCCCGCGACGGCCGTTTCGACGAGGCCGCGGCCCTGCT
This sequence comes from Streptomyces sp. NPDC020597, assembly GCF_044335095.1. NCBI lineage: Bacteria > Bacillati > Actinomycetota > Actinomycetes > Kitasatosporales > Streptomycetaceae > Streptomyces > Streptomyces sp. NPDC020597. The sequence goes on from NZ_JBIRUL010000043.1 coordinate 33,523, forward strand.
GCTCGACGTGTGGCAGCAGCGCCACCGCGGCTCGTGGCCCCTGTGGACCGTGATGGCCGTAGCGGGCATGCTGACGGTCAGCCTTGTCGAGGCCGGCCGCGGCGAAGAGTGCGACCGGGTGCTGCGCGAGGCCGGTCCGAGCGCCGACGCCGCCGAGCGCGACGGGCGGGAGGCCAGCACGCCCGGGCTCGCCGCGCTGCGTATCGCCGCCGGCCGGCGCGGCTACCTGCACGCCGACATGGAGGGAGCCGCGGTCCTGCTGCGCCGCGCCGTCGCCCTCGCCGAACTCCACCCGCGGCCGACGACGCTGTTCCTCGGCCTGCTGTACCTCGCCGACGCCGAACTCGCCTGCGGCAACCGCTCCGCCGCCCGCACCGCGCTGGCGCGGGCCCGCGAGGTCGTGGAGGAGGAGCCGGTGAGCGGCTTCGCGGCTCGGCGCCTCGAGCAGGCCGAAACGCGGCTGGGCCAGAACGGCGCCCGCACCGCCGTGCGCTCCGGCGCCCTGGCGGAGGAACTGACCGACCGTGAGCTGTCGATCCTGCGGGCCCTGCAGGGATCGGCGACCCAGCGGGAGATCGGCGCAGCGCTGTTCCTGTCGATCAACACGGTCAAGGCATACAACAAGAGCCTCTACCGCAAACTCGGCGTGGCCTCCCGGCAGGACGCCGTCAAAGCGGCACGCGAACTCGGCCTGATCTGATCCCACCCCGGGTGTCTTTGCCTCGCGGGTGGTGCGCGCGCCCACGGGCGACGGGTTTCCTGTACGGCATGGCCCCCACCCGCTACGAGCTGACCCTGCGCGCACCGATCGCCCGCACTCTGCTGGACGTGATCCGGACCAGGTTCGACCACGTGTCCACGCCTGGCGAGGACGGCACCGTGCTGATCGTCGAGAACATCGACCAGGCAGCGGTGCGCGCCCTGCTGATCCTGCTCTGGGACACCGGCCACGACGTACTGACCTTCGAGGAAACAGGGACCTGAGACGTCCCCCGGGCCTCAGCGCGAAGGCGTGTCGCACCCTCCGGGTCCAGGACTGCCGCTCACGCCGGGGACACCGCGTGCGAAGGACGAAGACCCGGGGCCGGATCCGGTACGCCGGCCACCGCAACGGAAGCGGTCAAGACACTCGGGTGAACCCCTCACGCAGCGACTCGCCCGGGCGAACGCCCGTCCCGCTGACGCTGGTTCTTCCGGTCGGCATCGTGGCCGCCGCCCTCGCCCCACGCAGGACGACTCGCTCACTCACCCGCTGCGGGGTCCTCGTCCACGGCGCAGTCGCGATGGACCAGGACGCGGCCCCGCTCGCTTCCTGGACCCCCACCGGGCTGCCCTCCTGCACCGTGGCCGAACCGCCGGCGAAGACGACCAGGCGCAGAACAAGGAACCGCCCGATTCCGGCGAGTCCTGAAGCACTGAGATAGACGGCCTGCTCGCTCAGCGTCCCGGCCGACGGCTGTATGAGGTGCAGGACGAACATCGCCGCGCACGTCACTGTGTAGGCGGCCAGGGCCGACCCGGCGGACTGCCAGTGCCGGCGCCATCCGGCACGCCGCCCGGCCCTGAAGGTGAAGCGCGTGTGGAGTTCTGTGCACAGGATGGTGGAGCCCGCGGTGACCAGTGCGTTCGCCGACGCCCAGGGCATCAGCGTGGCCAGCAGTGCCACGGCCGGCCCGGAGGCGAGTCCGACACCGCCGCCGCACAGGACGAACCGGGAGAAGGAGGTGAGCGCGCCCGGAGCGGCTGCCGTCCGGCGCGCCCCGTCCGTGGCGGCTTCCGCCCGGCCGGTGTGCTGCGCCTCGTACGCCGTACCGGGCTTCGCGGGGAGCAGCGACTTCATGGCGGTTGTCCTTCCGGGCCGGGGCACCCCGGTCTCCGGGCCGGGTGCGGAGCAGATTGCCAACAAGCGTTGGCCACCACTTGTTGACAGAATGCCCACCCCTGACCAGAAAGTCAACACTGGTTGGCCTACACTTGTTGGCATGGAGCGGGGGCGGAGAATCCACTGCCCCCGGCGCTCCGACCGCACCCGGGTCTTCTTTCTCTGATCCGCCGTCGCCTGCGCCGGCGGACCCGCCGCACCCAGCGGGGATCTATGGGCATCGTTTACTCATGTGAGGGGCTTGGAGCCGCAAGGACGATGAGTGCCTGAGAGGACCCGCACGTGAGGTGCGGCGCAGTTCTCTGACCTGAGTGGTCAAGGAGGCAGGCCGACCCTGTTCCTCTCGTCCCCCTCGATGAACAGGGAGCCCTCGTGGCCTCGTTTCTCTACAGACTCGGGCGGCTGGCCTTCCGTCGCCGCAGGCTGGTGGCCCTCATCTGGGTGGCCTTCCTGGCGCTCGCCGGTTTCGCCGCGGCGTCCGCGCCGGCGGCCACCTCGTCGTCCTTCTCCGTTCCCGGCACGGAGGCCCAGAAGGCCTTCGACCTGCTGGAGGAGCGTTTCCCCGGTGGCAGCGCCGACGGCGCCACCGCCCGCATCGTCTTCAAGGCGCCCGACGGCGCGAAGATGACGGACGCCGGTTCCCGGGCCGAGGTCACCGGCGTGGTCGCCGCGCTGACGTCCGGCTCCCGACAGGTCGCCTCCGTCACCGACCCGTACACGACGCAGGCTGTGTCGAAGGACGGCTCGACCGCGTACGTGTCCGTCACCTACCGGGTCGGTTCCATGGAACTCACCGACGACACCCTCCACGCCCTGAAGAAGGCCGGCGCACAGGCCCGGCACGACGGGCTCACCGTCGAGATCGGCGGCGACGCGCTGCAGGCCACACCAAAGACGGGCGCCGGGGAGATCATCGGCGTGGTGATCGCCGGGGTGGTCCTGGTCGTCACCTTCGGGTCGCTGATCGCCGCGGGTCTGCCGCTGCTCACCGCGCTCGTCGGCGTGGGCATCGGCATCTCCACGATCACGGGGCTGGCCGCCGCCCTCGACCTGGGCACGACCACCTCTACGCTCGCCATGATGATCGGCCTCGCGGTCGGCATCGACTACGCGCTGTTCATCGTCTCCCGCTACCGATCGGAACTCACCGAGGGACGCGAGAAGGAGGAGGCCGCCGGACGGGCCGCCGGCACCGCGGGCTCGGCCGTGGTCTTCGCCGGTCTGACCGTGGTCATCGCCCTGGTGGGCCTGGCCGTCGTCAACATCCCCCTGCTCACCAAGATGGGCGTCGCCGCGGCCGGCACCGTCGTCATCGCGGTGCTCATCGCTCTCACCCTGATTCCGGCCCTGCTGGGCTTCGCCGGTGACCGTGTCCTCGGCCGCAGGGCCCGCCGGGGCAGGGCCGTCGCGCACAAGCCGAACATGGGCGCCCGCTGGGCGCGTCTGGTGCTCCGCCACCCGGTCGCCGTCCTGCTCATCGGCGTCGTCGGCCTCGGCGCGATCGCCCTGCCGGCCGCCTCGCTGGAGGTCGGCCTGCCCGACGACGGCTCGCAGCCCGTCAGCACCACCCAGCGCAAGGCCTACGACCTGCTCTCCGACGGCTTCGGCCCCGGCTTCAACGGACCGCTGACGGTCGTCGTCGACGGCGACAGAGCCGAGGCCGACCGGGCGATCACGCTCATCCGCAGTCTCCACGGCGCGGCCGCCGTCACCGAGCCGACCCTCAACAAGACCGGCGACACAGCCATGATCACGGTCATCCCGAAGGACCGGCCGTCCTCACTGGCCACCGAGGACCTGGTCCACGAGATCCGGGACAAGACCAGCGACCACGTCTACGTCACCGGTGCGACCGCGCTGAACACCGACTTCTCGCAGAAGATGAGCGACGCCCTGCTGCCCTATCTCGCACTGGTCGTCGGCCTCGCCTTCCTCCTGCTGACGGTGGTGTTCCGCTCACTGCTCGTGCCGCTCAAGGCAGCGCTCGGCTTCCTGCTCTCGGTCGTCGCCGCGCTCGGCGCCGTCGTGGCCGTCTTCCAGTGGGGCTGGCTCGGCTCGCTGTTCGGCGTCGAGCAGACCGGCCCAATCATGTCGATGATGCCGATCTTCATGATCGGCGTGGTCTTCGGCCTCGCCATGGACTACGAAGTCTTCCTGGTCACGCGGATGCGAGAAGCCTTCGTCCACGGCCAGCAGCCCGGGGACGCCATCGTCACCGGCTTCCGTCACAGCGCCCGCGTGGTGATCGCGGCGGCGGTCATCATGATCGCGGTCTTCTCGGGCTTCATCGGTTCCAGCGAGCAGATGATCAAGATGATCGGTTTCGGACTCGCGATCGCGGTGTTCTTCGACGCCTTCGTGGTCCGCATGGCGATCGTTCCGGCCGTGCTGGCTCTGCTGGGCCGGCGGGCCTGGTGGCTGCCGCGCCGGCTGGAGCGCCGTCTGCCCAACGTCGACGTGGAGGGCGAGCAGCTCGACACGGAACTGTCCCAGCACCCGGCCGGTTCGGACGAGGACCGCAAACTGATCCCCGTCTGAGCCAGGGACGATCCGAAAGGGATTCGGGGCCCGGGTGGGGTCGGCGGCGCCGCACCCGCCCGGGCATCGTCTGCTCGCGCGCCCCGGAAGGCGGCGGCCCGCGGGGACGAGACCGCCGCTGGAAGAACGGCCGTGCTGTCGATGCAGACAGCACGGCCATCACCCACCGACTTTCGAAATGCCGCGGCGCTCAGTGCCATCGAGAGCAGGGCCGCAGCCTCGCCGAAGCCGCCCTCTCGGGCCGGCACAGCCCCCGGCGCCGCCCGTACGGCGGGATGCCCGGCGGAGCCCGCTGCGGTCTCCTCGTCCAGCGCCTGCTGCATCACCACGACGGATCGCGCGTCCTCGGCCTCCGGCCCGCCGAAACCCGCAGGCACTAGAGCCAGCGCCGCGCAAGCGGTACCGGCCGGAGACGGCGGCGCCGCGGGCGTCCCGCCTCGCAGACGTCCCATCGGCGGTCGGCCGGCTCCTGATCGCCGCAGAGCACCGCTGTGCAGGCCGGTGAGTACGCCGGCGCGGAGCCCACCGCCCGGCCGGGCAGCCGCTCGCCGAACTGCGGGTACGTCGCGGCGGCCGCGGCGTCGCCCCTGACCAAGGCGACGTCTGCCTGCCCGGAGGCAGCTCGTCCTCGTGGCGGAGCCAGGCCGCAGTCGTGACGGTCCCCGAGGGCAAGCCGTCCAGGCACCGCTTCCCCTCGTGCCTGGTCCTCGTGCGCTGCGTCAGATCAGGCTCTTCAGGAGTTCTTCGACCGCGTCGACAAGGAGATCGCCCTCGGTACCCGGACGCCGAACCATTCCCAGTTCCACGTCGGGCAGTTCGGGCAAGCCGCGCGCCGCCATCCCGGACTCGACCTGGGCGGGAAGAAGGGCCGCGGCGCCCAGCCCGGCGCGAACCGCGCTCTGCACGCCGGCCAGGCCGGTGCTCTCAAAGGCGATACGCCAGTCACGTCCGCTGTCTTTCAGAGCGTCGAGTACCGGCATGCGCCAGCGGCACGGCTGGGAGAACAGCACGAGCGGCAGCGGGTCCAGGCTGAGGTCCACCTCAGGCCCGGCGGCCCAGACGAGGGGCAGCCGCACGGTCCAGCGCGGAGGTTCGGGCAGATACGCCGGGTCACACAGCGCCAGGTGGATGCGGTTGGTCGCGAAGGCCCTTCTCATCTCCGGGCCGGGCGCGCTGACCAGTTCCAGCGTCGCCTGCGGATGCATCCGGCCGAAGTCGGCCAAGGCCTGCGCGAGCGGAGCGGCGGCGAGATCCTCGATCAGACCTACGCCGCAGTGCCCGGCCACGGTCTGCCCGGTGGCCGTCACAGCCTGTGCCGACAGGGTGAGGATGCGTTCCGCGTACGGCAGCAGAGCCTCCCCGGCTCTGGTCAGCGACACTCCGGTGGCAGACCGGTGCAGCAGCGGTTGACCGACGGCGCGTTCGAGTTTCCTCAGCTGTCCGCTGAGCGCCGGCTGGCTGTGCCCCAGCACGTTGGCAGCCCTGCTGATGCTGCCCGAACGGACGCAGCTGACGAAGGCCCGCAGGAGCGATGTCTCAAGATCCGGCCCCATAAGCACAGGTTATATCCGCCCCAGGAAAGTTGCCGGTTCCTTGCACCTGCGACAGACCGTACTGTCCGAAACATGCGCTACCTACACGTTGACGTCTTCAGCAGCCGGCCGTACAGCGGCAACAGCCTGGCGGTGTTCCCGGACTCCGCACAGCTCAGCGCGGAGCAGATGGTGCGCATCACCCAGGAGATGCGCCACTTCGAGTCGGTCTTCCTGACGCGGGACCCCGCCGGTGACCGGCGCCGGCATGCGCGCGTCTTCGACCTTGCCGGAGAACTCGACTTCGCCGGCCACCCTCTCATCGGGGCGGCATGTGTCCTGCACGCGCTGCACGGTGGCGATGACACCGAGACCTGGCGCCTGAAGCTGAAAGCCCGAACGGTCGACGTCACCACCCGACGCCGCGCAGCGGGCCGCTACAGCGCCGTTCTCGACCAGGGCCCCGCCGCATTCCTCGGCCGCCCCGACATCGCCGAGCTGGCCGCCTGGTTCTCCTTGGAAGCCGACGACCTGGATCCGGACCTTCCTGCGGAAGTGCTCTCCACAGGACTTCGGTACCTCATGGTTCCCGTGCGTGGCGACGCGCTGGAACGCGCCCGGATCGCCCAGGACCTCGAAGCTCCCCTCGCTGCGCATGGTGCACAGTTCGCCTACCTGCTCGACGCCACCGCGCTGGAAGGACGTCACTGGAACAACGACGGCGTCCTGGAGGACGTGGCCACCGGTTCCGGCGCCGGCTGTGCCGCCGCCTACCTGCGCCGGCACAGCCGGATCGGCGACGGGGAGACCGTCACCCTGCATCAGGGGCGCTTCACCGGCCGCGCCAGCCAGATGACGATCAGCGCACACGGCGAAGGGCAGGACATCCGCTCCGTCACGGTGGGCGGCGAAGTGGCGTTCGTCGCCGAAGGGCACCTGAGGGAGCTGCCCGTATGAGCCTCTCCGCACTGCGCCACGTCGGCCCCGACGCCATCCGCGCCGCAGTCGGATACGAGGACGTCCTGGAACCGGTGGCCCAGGCGCTCGCCGACTACAGCCGGGGCATGGGCGACTCTCCGGTGGTGGTCTTCGCACCGGCCGGGCGGGACGGCGACGTCCATGTGAAGTCGGCCTGGCTGCCCGGGCGCCCCGTGTTCACCGTGAAGGTGGCGACATGGTTCCTCGAGCGATCCCGGCGCGGCGGTACGCCGGCATCCGGAATCATCGCCGTCTTCGACGCCGAGACCGGTGATCTGCGGATGCTGCTGGAGGACGAGCACCATATCTCCGACATCCGTACCGCTGCTGCGGGCGCCCTTGCCGCACGTACCCTGGCCCGACCGGATTCTGCCGTGCTCGCCGTCCTGGGCACCGGTGTCCAGGCGTATTTGCAAGTCCTGGCGGCCGCCCATGAACTTCCCCTGCGGGAGGTACGCGTGTGGGGACGCAACCCCGACCACGTGCTGCGTCTGACAGCCGCTGTCATGGCCCGCCACCCTGAACTGCACGTGAGGGCCGCGGCCGATGCCCGAGGGGCCTGTCAAGGGGCCGACGTCCTGGTCACCGCAACCGCCAGCACCGAACCGCTGGTCGACAGCGCGTGGCTCACGCCGGGCATGCACATCACCGCAGTCGGTGCCGACGATCCTTCCAAGGCCGAGCTGTCTCCCGACTGCCTGCTGAAAGCCGACCGGATCGTCGTCGACAGCCGCGAACTGGCCGGCATCCACGGGGACCTGGCACGAGCAGGAATGGACACCGCGAAGCATGCAGAGCTCGGAGAGGTCCTGGCAGGGACCGCACCCGGCCGGTCGGACAACGCCGAGATCACTGTCTGCAAACTCATCGGCCTCGGGGTGCAGGACCTCGCCGCAGCCGAGGTCGCCCTCAGGTACCTCGACGACGGCGCCCCGTCACGCAAAAGGCCACCGGCGAGCGCAAAGGACGTGAGCGTCGCCCGGTAGGAGAACCAGCGGACCAGCCAGGCCAGGTCGCATCGCCGGTTGTCCCCGCAGGGTGTTCCGGCGGCGGGAGCAACCCCTCGACGTCGGCGCAGGGCCGATCGGGGGCAGCAGGGCAGCGCCGACGAGCCCATGCGCCGTGTGCCCACCTGCCCGAAGAAGTCCCTACAGCCCACAGGATGTCAGGGGCGCCCACGGCCAGGCCGGGGACTCGGACGGGACCCCGGCGCGCTGTCCCGAGAGGTAGTCGCGATCACGCGACCGGAGGACTACCGCGACGTGGTGAACTCAACCGTCGGCTCTCATGCGCCGCCGAGAGCCGACGGACGGACCGCCCTGAGCGAATACAGGATGGGCAGACAGGTGTCGCTGAAGGGGAACCGGTACAGGCCGCCCGGCCCGTGCGGCAGGAGGTGGCGCCCGCCGGTCTCGCTCTCCGTGTGCTCGCCCAGGCGCTCCACGACCAGTCCCGCCGACGTGGCCGCCCTGACGATCTGCCCCAGCGAATACGGGTACAGGGTGGACGCCTTCGGCTCCGCGGGGACATCGGCGTGGGCGTAGGCGCCCGTCATCGCGTCGTGGTGGGGCGCACCGGCGCCTTGGGGCCGGTCGGCGTCGAAGGGATCGCAGGTGAGCACCGTCTGGAAGACGGGGTGGGAGTCGACGAGCACCAGCCTGCCTCCCGGCCGCAGCGCCGACGCGGCTCCGCTCATCCAGGCGTCCAGGTCGCCGACCCACGACAGCACCCCGTAGGTGGCGACCACCAGGTCGAACGTTGCGGCCAGGGCGTCGGGCAGACGCTGGGCGTCCGCTTGCACGAACTCCGCTTCCAGACCGGCCCGTTTTGCCAGTCGCCGGGCTCGTGCGAGCGCTTCGGGGCAGGAGTCGACGCCGGTGACGCGGGCGCCCAGGCGGGCCCAGTTCAGGGTGTCCGTCCCGAAGCGGCATTGCAGGTGCAGGAGTTCCTTGCCGCTCACGTCGCCGGCGAGTTCTCGCTCGATCCCGCGCAGGGTCTGCCTGCCGGCGAGGAAGGCCTCCACGTCGTCGGACCGGTCGCCGGGGCCGGTGCCGTGGAACCCGGCGAGGTCGTCCCACAAGTCCCGGTCGGCGGCGAGCCGGTCTGCGTCCGCCGCCACGGCGTCGTCGTCGGAGCGCAAGCCGCCGGCTCGGTCTTCAGCGGCCATCGCCGGCACCTCCTTCTCTGTCCTGTGCGGCGATGCGGCCGGCTACCGAAGCGGCGGGCGTCCTCCGTGACGGTGCGTGCCCTGGACGGTGACGTTGTGCAGGGGCCGGGGCGGCGGCGAGGCGGCCGCCCACGAACGTCGACTCCGGCAGCGGGGCCGCCGCCTCGGCCCGCCTGCCCGCCATGCGGCACCCGAGGCAGTCCGGATGTCCACGCCGGACGCGGAGGTCCTTCACCCGCCAGTCCCACTGATCGGCCGCGCGCGGGCCGCTCGGCTTTCCCCGTCCCGCCAGGTGGAGGAGCCAGGTGATGGCCGCGGCCAGGACGATCACTGCGATCCCGGAGAGTATGAGCGGCGCGCAGACAGCGATCACTCCGACACCGGTGACGCAGAAACCGGCCAGGCGAGCGCGGTGCCGGTCCAGCCGGCCACCGTGTGCCCCAGGTCCACGTTCTCGTGTGCGCTCATGCCCCGTCCTTTGTACGGTGTGGTGCGCCGGATTCCGGCGATGTGCGGGGACCCGCAGCCCGGGTGTGCGCGGGAAGATGGTCCTGTGCCCACACGGTCAGGGCCACCAGGGGAATCACGAGGGCCTTGCCGTGGGAGGCCAGTGCGTAGACGGTGTGACGGGCGGTGCCCGGGTAGGCGGTCCGCTCCACCAGGCCGAGGGCGGTCATCTCCCGCAGGCGTCGGGTGAGGAGTCCGTCGCTGAGGCCGGGGACGCGCTCACGCATCAGCGGCAGGTCTGCCGGCCCCTGGGTGAGGGCGGTGATGACGAGTCCGGTGCCGCGTATGCCGAGCAGTGCCAGGGCACGGGTGAGGGCTTCCAGGGACTCCGGTGTTCGGGAAGGGCCGGGTGGCTGGGCCGCGGCGCCGGCTCGGGTGATCCGTACGACCTGAGGCACGACTGGAGCTCGATGCCGGGCACCGAGCGGCTGGTCGCCGCGACCCTCCTGCTGCGCCGGACCGGCAAGCCGGGCACGGTCGCCGTCGAGACGCGTCCGGGTGGGCAGAGAGGTCATGTCGGGTTCCTTCCTCGAAGGCGCGGTTGGTGGCGGCCCGGGCTGCGTCCGCTGTGACGCCGGGGGCGGCTGCCGGCCCGATGCCGAGGCCGGCTGACGGTGTTCGTGGCCATCGCGTCTCTCCTGTCGCCCGGCCCCGGGTGTGGCAGGAGACTCGCGTCGGACAGGGTGCTCGCGCACCACCCCGCCCCCAGGTGCACCCGGGGTGCCCGAGCCCGGCGCAGGCGTTGGCGGCGACCTCGATGTCGGGTGTGTCGTTCGTCGCCATGCCCTTTGCCGTGCCCTTTGCCGTGCTCTCGGTGGGCGGGGCCGCCTCCGGCGTCGGCCTGGTGGCGGCCGCAGGTCTGGTGCCCATGCTGCTGTTCACCGGTGGGCGGGGGGTGGGCGGACCGCGTGTGACGGCACCGCATCATGCTCGGCTGCGACCTGGTGCGATGCCTCGTCCAGGGGCTTGCTGCCGTACACCTGTCGACCGGTCTCGCCGAAGTGCCGCATCGCGTCCTGCTGATGATCGTCTTCGGGGCTGCGGACGCCTTCTTCACGCTCGTCTCCACCGCACCGATGCCGTTGCTCGTCGCGCCCGACCGGCTGCGGGAGGCCGACGCTCTGCGCGGGTTCGTCCCGCCGACCGGGCTGATCCCGGGTCCTGTGCTGGAGCGGGCGGTCCCGGAGACGGGCCGTGCCGTCCAAGGGGCAGCGCGTCCCTGCTCAGTGCCGGGCCTCGTCGCCGCCACGGCCGGGCTGCTCGCGGTCGGCGGCCACCACGCACCGCGGGCGCCTCGACGCCGGCCGGGGCGCCGGCCGGCGTCGACGACCCATGACCGGCCGCCCAGGCCCCACGGCTCGCGGACCGTCCCGGCGTCCCCGTCAACCCGCCCGGGCTGCAGGGGCGCGTCCTGGCGGGGACGGCGTCCCTGGAGCCGAGCGCCCGTCTCACGTCTTCGGGTTCTCTTCCCGCCGGCTCTCAGCAGACGGCCACTGCCCCAGCGAAATCAGCCCCGTGACGCGGACGATGAGGTAGCCGGCCAACGGCAGCTCGGCGAACACCGCGAGCGCCGCCGACAGCCACACGCCCGAGGTGCCGAACGCGAGCGACACATCGAACCAGGCGTCGCAGACCAGCAGCACGGCCAGGCCGACGGCCGGCACGATGACAGCGTTGTTCCGCAGCCAGCCCAAGACCGCAGTGGCGGCCATGGCGACCACGAGAAGGACGTCGAACCCCACCCAGGCCAGGCGCCACTGGTGGACCTGGTAGTGGGAGGGCAGGGTCAGCGCCAGCAGAACTGTCCAGGGCACCAGACCCACCGCGCAGACGGTGAGCAGCCTCAGCGTGTGCCGCTGCTCCCGCCGGATGCGCTCCAGCAGCTCGGGGGCGGCTCCCGCCCCCGAGCTGCCCCCCGGGCGGGATTCCTCCTGTGCTCCGCTCATGCCGGCTGCTCCGTTCTGATCGGTGCGGCATGCACCGCTGTTCGCTGTTGTACGCCCAGGGGCGTCGCCTGCCCAGCACGGAAGCCGAGGCCACCGGCCGCACGGGCTGCGTCGTCTACCTGAATGCCTGGCCCTCCAACCCGGTCGGCCCGACGGCTCGCGGCCCGTGACCATGAATGATCACGAGCCGCGCCCGGCTTCGGCGGACATACGAACCGCCCACCAGCAGGCCACGGAAGGCGACGCGCTGACCGACTTCGGCGGCAACCACGTGGGAGATGACGCTGACCAGCGCATCGGCCACCATCAGAAAGAGAACGCCGTCCCCCAGGATCAGCGCACCGCTGGATGCCGCACCCACCCCGCCTTGCACCTGTGCGGCAAGACAGCTGCCGGACGGTGCGACGCCGGCTCACCCTCACGGGATGCCTCCGGGGCAGCAGCGCAAGCCGGGGCGCAAGCCGGGCTCCCGGCTTGCTGGGCAGACGAGCTGAGGTCATACGCCGATCCCTGCCCGCCCCGGGGAGAAGCAGCGGAGCAGATGCGCTGGGGACCGAGAGGACGCCGGCCCGCTGCCGAGGCTGGGCCATCGTGCGGGCACGCCCTCGAGATCGTCGGCGGACACGCGTCCTCAGGCCGCGTCGAAGCTCGCCCAGTGGTCGATGAGACCTTCGCCTTCGCGCCCGGATCCGGCCTGGCTGGCGAGGGCAGAGACGATCATGTCGCCACGGCCGTGTTCGCCGGCGGGCCGGGCAGCCGCCCAGTTGTCCGGGGCGGCCTGGGGGCCGCCGTCGCTGACATGGACTTCCACGGCTCCCACGCCTTTGACGCAGGCGCGCAGGTGCAGCACGACGGGCGGCAGCGCATGGCAGACAGCGTTGGTGACGAGCTCGGAGATCACCAGGAGGGTCTCGTAGATCTGGTCGTCGTCCAGTCCCCACGCGGCCAGAACGGGCCGGGCCTCATGACGGGCCGAGGCGGGAGCGAGAGGCCCGTGCTCCAGAAGCAGACCGAACACGTGCTCACCGGTGCTGGCCGCTTGCAGCTCGGGGGACTGCTGCCGGCGCGAGATCGTGGTCGTGTTCATCGAAATCACTGCCTGAGGAGCCGGAATAGGATTTCTGTCCCTTCCAGAACACCTCCGGACGGCACAGAGACCATGAGCAATCACTACCCAAACGCGAAAGCCGGGCCGCGACGCAGGGCCCGGCGCAGCCGGAGCCCGGGCGGTGGCGGCCACCCACAGCAGTGGCGGCGCACCGTACGCACTCCAGTGCCCGGGAGTGCGGCGACCAGGGAGCAGGAGAGGGTCTTCTGGGACAGGCCGCGTTCGCCGACACGGATGGCTTTGGTGATGCCGAGGGCTTGGCCGGTCTGCCAGGGAGGCAGGCGCCAGCCGGGCCGCGCGTTGATGCCGACGCGCCCCGTAGGGTGGTCTGATGTTCGATCGTCTGGAGATCAAGGTGCTGCCGCCGGGCCCCCGGTTCCCTGCCCAGTTGCGGTTCTGGGTCAACGGCGAGGACGTGGTCGAGGAAGCGGTCGGCGAAGGCGGCAGCGGACCATACGCGGCTTGTGTGCTGCCGGCCGAGGGTCCCAGCCCTCTACGGGCGACTGACGAAGCGCGCCGCCTTGAGCTGGGGGAGCCCGACTGCACCGGTGGCTGCTGCGGCTTCCTGACCGTGGCCATGCAGCGGTTCGGGGAGATCGTGCAGTGGTCGGACTGGGAGGTTCCGTGGGCGGCGCACACCTCCATGCCCCGTCCACCGCCGGAGTTCCACTTCGAGGCGAGTCAGTACGACGCCGAAGTGGCTCGCGCTGAGGCGGACCGCGGTTGGCAGGTGCATCCGTAGCCCGGTGCGCCCCTGCCCGGCTGTCGCCCCCCGTTACCTTTTTCGTGGCTCCGAATGGGGCTCCGGCCTTCGGGTCCGGCATGACTTCCTCCCTTGTTGTTCATGATCCGGGGGGTGCTGTCACCGGGCCCGAGGCAGGGCATCCACGCGATGAACTCCTCCTCCCTCGCCCCCATCACCGGCGTCAGGCTGTCGGCGGGTCGGGGCCGGCAGGCCGGCCCACGGAGCCGCCGCGGGCCACAGCCTGCGGCGGTATCGGCGACGGCGTAAGGGCTACGCCCCTTCGCTGTTACCGGGTTTCTTGCAGAAAGCCCCGGCGTTCACGCCGGGGATGAATGCCTCTCAAGGCTGTTCTGACGTGCACGTTAGAGCGGACGTTTTTGCTGCTCGATGTACTGGCGGACGATCGCCAACGGTGCTCCTCCGCACGACGCGGAGAAGTACGAGGGCGACCA
>NZ_JBIRUL010000044.1:0-42996 GCF_044335095.1 Streptomyces sp. NPDC020597
TTCCGACTCTATCAGACCGTTTCCCGATCCGATTTCCTCGGTGCTTTCCAGGTTCCCCGCTTATCTCGCGGTTTCCCTTTCCGGCGGTTCCGACTTTATCAGAAGTTCTGAGTCGGTTTTCCCGGCCCTTCGGGGGACTGGTCCCTGCGCACGAAGCGTTGGGGGTTCCCGGTCAGGCGGAGCCGTAAACGTACTGGAGCGGGGCTCCCCGATGCAAATCGGGGAGCCCCGCTCCGGGTTCACGCGTACGGGAAGGCGTACGGCGCTCAGACCTCCACTACGACCGGGAGGATCATCGGCCTGCGGCGATAGGTGTCCGAGACCCACTTGCCCAGCGTGCGGCGGATCAACTGCTGCAGCTGGTGAGGCTCGACGACGCCGTCCTGGGCCGAGCGTTCCAGGACCTCGGCGATCTTCGGGGTGACGGCCGAGAAGGCGGAGTCCTCGATGCCCGAACCACGGGCCTGGATGTGCGGGCCTCCGGTGATCTTGCCGGTGGACGAGTCCACGACGACGAAGACCGAGATGATGCCCTCGTCTCCCAGGATCTTCCGGTCCTTCAGGGCAGGCTCGCCCACGTCGCCGACCGAGAGGCCGTCGACGTACACATAGCCCGCCTGGACCTTTCCGGCGATCTTGGCCTTGCCTTCGACGAGGTCGACGACCACGCCGTCCTCCGCGATCACGATGCGGTCGTGCGGGACGCCCGTCAGGGCCCCCAGCTCGGCGTTGGCGCGCAGGTGCCGCCATTCGCCGTGGACCGGCATCAGGTTCTTCGGGCGGCAGATGTTGTAGAAGTACAGGAGCTCGCCTGCGGACGCGTGGCCCGAGACGTGCACCTTGGCGTTGCCCTTGTGGATGACGTTCGCACCCCAGCGGGTCAGACCGTTGATCACCCGGTAGACCGCGTTCTCGTTGCCCGGGATGAGCGACGACGCCAGGATCACCGTGTCGCCGGGGACGATGCGGATCTGGTGGTCGCGGTTGGCCATGCGGGACAGGGCCGCCATCGGCTCGCCCTGCGATCCCGTGCAGACCAGGACCACCTCGTGGTCGGGGAGGTCGTCGAGCGTCTTGACGTCCACCACCAGGCCCGGCGGGACCTTCAGATAGCCGAGGTCCCGGGCGATGCCCATGTTGCGGACCATGGAGCGGCCCACGAAGGCGACGCGGCGTCCGTACTCGTGCGCCGCGTCGAGGATCTGCTGGATGCGGTGGACGTGACTGGCGAAGCTGGCCACGATGATCCGCTTGCGGGCTCCGGCGAAGACCGTGCGCAGGACGTTGGAGATGTCCCGTTCGGGCGGCACGAAGCCGGGTACCTCGGCGTTCGTCGAGTCGGAGAGAAGAAGGTCGATGCCCTCCTCGCTCAGGCGTGCGAACGCGTGCAGGTCGGTGAGCCGGCCGTCCAGCGGGAGCTGGTCCATCTTGAAGTCGCCCGTGTGGACCACCATGCCGGCGGGCGTGCGGATCGCGACCGCGAGGGCGTCCGGGATCGAGTGGTTGACGGCGATGAACTCGCAGTCGAACGGGCCGATGCGCTCACGGTGCCCCTCCGCCACCTCGAGGGTGTACGGGCGGATCCGGTGCTCCTGGAGCTTGGCCTCGATCAGCGCGAGGGTCAGCTTGGAGCCGATGAGCGGGATGTCCGGCTTCTCGCGCAGGAGGTAGGGGACGGCCCCGATGTGGTCCTCGTGACCATGGGTGAGGACGATGCCCTCGATGTCGTCGAGGCGGTCCCGGATGGACGAGAAGTCCGGCAGGATCAGGTCGATGCCGGGCTGCTCCTCCTCGGGGAAGAGCACCCCGCAGTCGACGATCAGCAGACGGCCGCCGTACTCGAAGACCGTCATGTTGCGGCCGATTTCACCGAGCCCGCCGAGCGGGGTGACCCGGAGGCCACCCGCGGGGAGCTTCGGGGGCGGAGCGAGTTGCGGATGCGGATGACTCAAAAGACTCTCCTCAAACACCCGCGCCACGTACCGGTGGGCACGTGGCGCGCATGACGTTCGTGCAGAAGCAGTTGTGGTTGTGGATTGCAGGCACCGGTGGCCTGCCTATTCAGTTGTGAAGTCTGTTGTCAGAGCTGTACCCCGCCCGCGGCAAGATCGATCTTGAGCTGTTCGATCTCTTCGGGCGAGCACTCGACCATGGGCGGGCGCAGCGGCCCCGCGGGCAGCCCCTGCAGGGCGAGCGCCGCCTTCGTCGTCATCACGCCCTGGGTGCGGAACATGCCCGTGTAGACGGGGAGCAGCTTCTGGTGGATCTCCGTGGCCTTCTGGACGTCACCGGCGGTGAACGCCTCGACCAGGGCGCGCAGCTCCGGGGTGACCACGTGGCCCACCACCGAGACGAAGCCGACCGCGCCCACGGAGAGCAGGGGAAGGTTCAGCATGTCGTCGCCGGAGTACCAGGCGAGGCCGGAGCGCGCGATGGCCCAGCTCGCGCGGCCGAGGTCGCCCTTGGCGTCCTTGTTGGCGACGATCCGCGGGTGCGCGGCGAGGCGGACCAGCGTCTCGGTGCTGATCGGGACTCCGCTGCGGCCGGGGATGTCGTAGAGCATGACCGGCAGCCCGGTGGCGTCGGCGACGGCCGTGAAGTGGCGGTACAGGCCCTCCTGCGGGGGCTTGTTGTAGTACGGGGTGACGACCAGGAGGCCGTGTGCGCCCCTCGTCTCGGCCGCCTTGGCGAGCCCGACGCTGTGGTGGGTGTCGTTGGTGCCGACTCCGGCGACCACGTGGGCGCGGTCTCCGACGGCCTCCACGACGGCGCGTACCAGATCCGATTTCTCCGCGTCGCTGGTGGTGGGCGACTCACCGGTGGTGCCGTTGACGATCAGGCCGTCGTTGCCTGCGTCCACCAGGTGGGTGGCGAGCCGCTGCGCGCCGTCGAGGTCGATCGCGCCGTCCGCCGCGAAGGGCGTGACCATGGCGGTGAGGACCCGCCCGAAGGGGGTCTGCGGAGTGGAGGTCGGAGCCATGGGTGACACGCTACTCGTTGCTCACGGCGGGGTCTGCCCTAGGGGGGTGCGAAAAGTCATGACAAAGATGGAACCCGGCACTGCCTGCTCGGGGGTTCAAGCAGTGCCGGGTCCGTTTGATCAGGCTAGATGAACTTCTCCAAATGCCGCAATACGGACACTTCGGGCGGATGATCCGTACATACGTCTCCGTGGCCCGTCCTCGTCACGGCGCGACACGCCCGTTGGCGTTGAAGGCCGCGTAGGTGAGGGGCATGAGCCTGGCCCACTCGGCCTCCATCTTCTCGCCCACCATCTCGATCTCCCGCTGCGGGAACGACGGGACCCTGGCCAGCTCGTGCTGGGTGCGCAGACCGAGGAAGTGCATCAGCGAGCGGGCGTTGCAGGTGGCGTACATCGAGGAGAACAAGCCGACCGGGAGGACCGCGCGGGCGACCTCACGGGCGACGCCGGCGGCGAGCATCTCCTGGTAGGCCTCGTACGACCGTCGGTAGGAGTCCTCCATGGTGCGGCCCACGAGCTCCTGCTGGGCCCGGGTGCCCTCGACGAAGACGTACTTGCCGGGACGGCCCTCCTGCACCAGCTTGCGGGACTCGCCGGGGACGTAGAAGACCGGCTGGAGCTCCCGGTAGCGGCCGCTCTCCTCGTTGTAGGACCAGCCCACGCGGTGCCGCATGAACTCGCGGAAGACGAAGATCGGGGCGCTGATGAAGAAGGTCATCGAGTTGTGCTCGAAGGGGCTGCCGTGCCGGTCCCGCATCAGATAGTTGATCAGGCCCTTCGAGCGCTCGGGGTCCTTGCCCAGCTCGTCGAGGGACTGCTCGCCGACGGTCGAGACCCGGGCGGCGAAGAGCACGTCGGCGTCGGACGCGGTGTGCTTGACCAGCTCGACGGTCACGTCGCTGCGGAAGCCGGGCTTGAGGTCGTCGGCGGAGCTGTCGGTCACGGTGCGGAGGTCCTTCCATCGCGTCTTCGGAGCGGCGCCAACTCTACGGGGGCCGTTGGGCCGGACGGACACGGGCATGCCGCGGGATTTCTCCGGGACGTCTGCCGATATGGGGCACGTTTTCGGGCACTCGCTCGTCTGTACCGGTAGACGATGTCCCACACGCTCCAGGAGGAAGTACCCACCATGTTCCGTCGGCGCGAGCCCGTCCCCTTCGCCTTCATCGCCGAGGCCGACAGGTTCCGGAGCAATGTCACTCCCCCACCCCCCGATCGGTCCTCCGTGAGCCGGATAGCCGGGCGCTGGCTGCTGGGGCTCACCATCGTGGCCGGGCTGGTGGGGTCGCTGGTCATCGGGATGCCGGCGCTGCGCGTCGACTCCTCGCAGCCTCAGCAGTCACAGGCGTCCCAGGGCCGCTGACAGGGCCGCTGACGCGGAGCGGGCGTCGCCGCCACGGCCCCCCGATGGTGGTGAGCGGGGACACAGCCGG
The DNA here is from genome assembly GCF_044335095.1 of Streptomyces sp. NPDC020597. NCBI lineage: Bacteria > Bacillati > Actinomycetota > Actinomycetes > Kitasatosporales > Streptomycetaceae > Streptomyces > Streptomyces sp. NPDC020597. Next base: position 4,417 of record NZ_JBIRUL010000044.1, read on the forward strand.
ATAGCCTCACCGGGCACAGCCCACGCATGGACGAGTGAGGACCAGTCGTGCCCCTGCCCTTTCTGACGGCCGACCGACCGTTCGACGCGGCGGACGACGTCGCCCTGCCCTTCGAGGACCGTGAGCGCTGGCGGCGTCCCTACCGGCCCGGACCCTGGCGGGTGGGAATCGCGGCGCTGGCCCTGCTGCTGGCCTCGTTCGTGCTGTTCGCGGCCGTCATCATCGCCCTGACCGGTTCGCTGTCCGAGGCCGCCGTGGTCTTCGGCGGCTCCCTGCTGGTGATCGTCGCCGCCCTGCGGCTGCTGCGCATGGGCGTGTGGGTGAGCGCGCGCGGGCTGCGCCACGTCGGCTTCCTCGTCACGCGCACGCTGCCCTGGGAGCGGGTCGGGGCGGTGCACACCGTGCAGCAGCCGGTGCGCTGGCTGGGGCTGCCGCGGACGGTCCAGGGACAGGCCCTGACGGTCGCGCGACGGGACCGGCCCGCCGAGAGCACGCCGCTGCTGACCACGCACGGGGCGGACTTCCTGGCGCGCGGCGAGGCCTTCGACCGCGCGGCGGACGCGGTCGAGGCGTGGGCCGCGGAGAACCGGCACGTCTGATCGCCGAACGCACGAAGGGGCCGGTCCGCCGCGAGGGTGGGCCGGCCCCTCTCGCGTGGCCGCGTGCGGGCGGGACGCTCGGGGATGCGTGAGGTCAGGCGGCCTCGACGGGCTTGCCGTCGTGCAGGCTGATCGCCCTCTGCATGGCCTTGCGGGCCCGTGGGGTGTCCCGGGCGTCGTGGTAGGCGACGGCGAGACGGAACCAGGTGCGCCAGTCCTGGGGCGCCGCCTCGGTCTCGGCCCTGCGCACGGCGAACACCTCGTCCGCCGAGTCGCGGTCGACGCGGCCGCTCGGGGTCCGCTTCAGCTCGTCGACGGGCAGACCGCCCTCGGCGTCGAGTTCGGCGGCGAGCGCGTTGGCCCGGCGGACGAACTGGGTGTTCTTCCACAGGAACCACACGCCGATGACCGGGAGGATCAGAACCGCCACACCGAAGGTGACGGTCAGCAGCGTGCCGGACTGGATGAGCATGACGCCGCGGCTGCCGACCAGGACGAAGTAGAAGACCAGGACGGCGGCCGTGAGGGCGTAGGAGATCTTCGCGCGCATGACGTCAGAGGCTCAGTTCAGGTCGAGGAAGTGTTCCAGGCCGAAGGTGAGGCCGGGCGTCGACACCACGCGGCGGGCCCCCAGCAGGATGCCCGGCATGAAGCTGCTGTGGTGGAGCGAGTCGTGGCGGACGGTCAGGGTCTCCCCCTCGCCGCCCAGCAGGACCTCCTGGTGGGCGAGCAGGCCGCGCAGCCGGACGGCGTGGACGGGGATCCCGTCCACGTTCGCGCCGCGCGCCCCGTCCAGGCCCGTCTCGGTGGCGTCCGGCGCCGGGGCGACGCCGGCGGTGCGGCGGGCCTCGGCGATGAGCTGGGCGGTGCGGGTGGCGGTGCCGGAGGGTGCGTCCACCTTGTTGGGGTGGTGGAGCTCGACGACCTCGACGGACTCGAAGTACGGCGCGGCGATCTGCGCGAACCTCATGGTGAGGACGGCCCCGATGGAGAAGTTGGGTGCGATGAGCACGCCCGTTTCGGGGGAGGCGGCCAGCCAGCCGTTCAGCTGCGCGAGGCGTTCGTCGGTCCAGCCGGTGGTGCCGACCACGGCGTGGATGCCGTGCCGTACGCAGTGGTCGAGGTTGTCCATGACCGAGGCGGGGGTGGTCAGTTCGACGGCGACCTGGGCGCCGGCCTTCGCCAGCGTCTGAAGGTCGTCGCCGCGGCCGAGGGCGGCCACCAGCTCCATGTCCTCGGCGGCCTCGACCGCCCGTACCGCCTCGGAGCCGATCCGGCCGTTGGCGCCGAGGACCGCCACGCGCAGCTTGCTCATCTTGTGTGCTTCCTTACCGAAGTTGCCGAAGGCCTGACGGCTGTCGGAGGGGGTCAGGCGACCGCGTCGTGCAGCCGGGCCGCCTGCTTGTCCTTGAGCGGGCCGATGACCGACAGCGACGGACGCCGTCCCAGGATGTCGCGGGCCACGGCCCGGACCTCGTCCGGGGTCACGGCCGCTATCCGGGCCAGCATGTCGTCGACGGACATCTGGTCGCCCCAGCACAGCTCGCTCTTGCCGATGCGGTTCATGAGCGCGCCGGTGTCCTCCAGGCCGAGGACCGTCGAGCCGCGGAGCTGGCCGATGGCGCGGACGATCTCCTCGTCGGACAGACCGTGCTCGGCGACCTGGTCGAGTTCGTCCCGGCAGATCTTCAGCACGTCGTGCACCTGGCTCGGGCGGCAGCCCGCGTACACGCCGAAGAGGCCGCAGTCGGCGAAGCCCGAGGTGTACGAGTACACGCTGTAGGCCAGGCCGCGCTTCTCGCGGACCTCCTGGAAGAGACGGGAGGACATGCCGCCGCCGAGGGCCGTGTTCAGCACGCCGAGCGCCCAGCGCCGGTCGTCCGTGCGGGCGAGACCGGGCATGCCGAGCACGACGTGCGCCTGTTCGGTCTTGCGGCCGATCAGCTCGACCCGGCCCGAGGCGCGGAGCGCGCGCCGGCCGTCACGCGGGGCGATGGGCGTCGCGTCCGTGTTCTGGAGGGCGCCCGCCTTCTCGAAGGCCGCGCGGACCTGGCGCACGAGCTTGTTGTGGTCGATGTTGCCGGCCGCGGCGACCACGAGGTGGGTCGGGTCGTAGTGCTTCTTGTAGAAGCGGCGGATGCGGTCGGCGGTGAGGGCGTTGACCGTGTCGACGGTGCCGAGGACCGGCCGGCCGAGGGGGTTGTCCCCGAACATCGTCTGCGCGAACAGGTCGTGCACGCAGTCGCCGGGGTCGTCCTCGGTCATGGCGATCTCTTCGAGGATCGCACCGCGCTCGACGTCGACGTCCTCCTCGCGGATGAGGGAGCCGGTCAGCATGTCGCAGACGACGTCGATGGCGAGCGGCAGGTCGGCGTCGAGCACGCGTGCGTAGTAGCACGTGTACTCCTTCGCCGTGAACGCGTTCATCTCGCCGCCCACCGCGTCTATCGCGGAGGAGATGTCGAGCGCGGACCTGCGGTTCGTCCCCTTGAAGAGGAGGTGCTCCAGGTAGTGCGTGGCGCCGTTCAGGGAGGGCGTCTCGTCGCGGGAGCCGACGTGCGCCCAGATGCCGAAGGTGGCGGAGCGGACCGAGGGGAGGGTCTCGGTGACGATGCGCAGGCCGCCCGGCAGGGTGGTCTTGCGGACGACGCCGATGCCGGCCGTGCCTTTGATCAGGGTTTGGGTACGGGCGACGGCCCGCGCCTCCGAAGAGGTGCGGGCCGTCGCCTGGGAGCTACTCGACGTCACTTGTCGGAGTCGTCCTTCGCATCCTCGGCGGCTTCCTCGCCCTCGATCACGGGGATCAGGGAGAGCTTGCCGCGGGAGTCGATCTCGGCGATCTCGACCTGGACCTTGGAGCCCACACCGAGCACGTCCTCGACGTTCTCCACGCGCTTGCCGCCGGCGAGCTTGCGGATCTGCGAGATGTGCAGCAGTCCGTCCTTGCCCGGGAGCAGCGACACGAACGCACCGAAGGTCGTGGTCTTGACGACCGTGCCCAGGTAGCGCTCGCCGACCTCCGGCATGGTCGGGTTGGCGATGCCGTTGATCGTGGCGCGGGCGGCCTCGGCCTGCGAGCCGACCTGGGCACCGATGTAGATGGTGCCGTCGTCCTCGATCGTGATCTCGGCGCCGGTGTCCTCCTGGATCTGGTTGATCATCTTGCCCTTCGGGCCGATGACCTCGCCGATCTTGTCCACGGGGATCTTGACGGTGATGATCCGCGGGGCGTTGGGGGACATCTCGTCCGGCGTGTCGATCGCTTCCATCATCACGTCGAGGATGTGGAGGCGGGCGTCGCGGGCCTGCTTGAGGGCCGCGGCCAGGACGGAGGCCGGGATGCCGTCCAGCTTGGTGTCGAGCTGGAGGGCGGTGACGAACTCCTTGGTGCCGGCGACCTTGAAGTCCATGTCGCCGAAGGCGTCCTCCGCACCGAGGATGTCGGTGAGGGCGACGTAGTGCGTCTCGCCGTTGATCTCCTGGGAGATCAGGCCCATGGCGATGCCGGCGACGGGGGCCTTGAGCGGCACACCGGCGTTCAGCAGCGACATGGTGGAGGCGCAGACCGAGCCCATGGACGTCGAGCCGTTGGAGCCGAGGGCCTCGGACACCTGACGGATCGCGTAGGGGAACTCCTCGCGCGTCGGCAGGACCGGCACGATGGCGCGCTCGGCGAGGGCGCCGTGGCCGATCTCGCGGCGCTTGGGGGAGCCCACGCGGCCGGTCTCGCCGACGGAGTACGGCGGGAAGTTGTAGTTGTGCATGTAGCGCTTGCGGGTCACCGGGGAGAGGGTGTCCAGCTGCTGCTCCATACGGAGCATGTTGAGGGTGGTGACGCCCAGGATCTGGGTCTCGCCACGCTCGAACAGCGCCGAGCCGTGCACGCGCGGGATGGCCTCGACCTCGGCGGCGAGCGTACGGATGTCCGTGACGCCGCGGCCGTCGATGCGGGTCTTCTCCTTGATCACGCGCTCGCGGACCAGCTGCTTGGTGAGCGAGCGGTACGCGGCGGAGATCTCCTTCTCGCGGCCTTCGAACTCCGGGAGGAGCTTCTCGGCGGCGAGCGCCTTGACGCGGTCGAGCTCGGCCTCGCGGTCCTGCTTGCCGGCGATGGTCAGCGCGGAGGCGAGCTCCGGGCGGACGGCGGCGGACAGGGCCTCCAGGATGTCGTCCTGGTAGTCGAGGAAGACCGGGAAGTCGCCGGTCGGCTTCGCGGCCTTGGCGGCGAGGTCGGCCTGGGCCTTGCAGAGCACCTTGATGAAGGGCTTGGCGGCGTCCAGACCGGCGGCGACGACCTCCTCGGTCGGCGCCTCGGCGCCGCCCGCGACGAGCTGGATGGTCTTCTCGGTGGCCTCGGCCTCGACCATCATGATGGCGACGTCGCCGTCCTCCAGGACGCGGCCGGCGACCACCATGTCGAAGACGGCGTCCTCGAGCTCGGTGTGCGTCGGGAACGCGACCCACTGGCCGTTGATCAGCGCGACGCGGACGCCGCCGATCGGGCCGGAGAAGGGCAGGCCGGCCAGCTGGGTGGACGCGGAGGCGGCGTTGATCGCCACGACGTCGTACAGGTGGTCGGGGTTGAGCGCCATGATGGTGGCGACGACCTGGATCTCGTTGCGCAGGCCCTTCCTGAAGGACGGGCGCAGCGGGCGGTCGATCAGGCGGCAGGTGAGGATGGCGTCCTCGGAGGGACGGCCCTCACGGCGGAAGAAGCTGCCGGGGATCTTGCCGGCGGCGTACATCCGCTCCTCGACGTCCACCGTGAGGGGGAAGAAGTCGAGCTGGTCCTTGGGGTTCTTGGAGGCGGTGGTGGCCGACAGCACCATGGTGTCGTCGTCCAGGTACGCCACGGCGGAGCCGGCGGCCTGCTTGGCCAGGCGGCCCGTCTCGAAACGGATGGTGCGGGTGCCGAAGGCGCCATTGTCGATGACGGCTTCGGCGTAGTGGGTCTCGTTCTCCACTAGTGTTTTCTCCTCGTCTTCGTCCCTCACTGCCCGTGTGGCAGGGGGACGGTGGCGGAGAAGCGCTCCGTGCGGTGCGGGCCGGTCTTCGATCGAAGCACCCGGGGATCTCTTTCCCGGGGGCCACTACCGAGGACCGGCGGCGGCTAGGCGCGCTTCTCCTCGTTCGGTGTGCGTGATGACGTTTACCCGCAGCGAGTACATGTCATCACGCTGTGTCGTACGTATGGCGTTGTGCTACCACACTACAAAGCGTCGGTGACACTCCGCACGTTTCCGCTCCACGGGCGGCCGTACGACGGGCCCTGTCCGTGGTGCGTGCCGGTGCGTACCGCCGAGCGGTGCGCACCGAGGTGTACAGCAAAAGGGAGCGGCCCCGATCGTCCGGGAACCGCCCCCCTCACGGCGTCCTACTTGGCGCCCGCCGCACCGCGGCGGATGCCGAGGCGCTCCACCAGCGCACGGAAGCGCTGGATGTCCTTCTTGGCGAGGTACTGCAGCAGGCGGCGACGCTGGCCGACCAGGATCAGCAGACCACGACGGGAGTGGTGGTCGTGCTTGTGCGTCTTGAGGTGCTCGGTCAGGTCCGAGATCCGGCGGGACAGCATGGCGACCTGGACCTCGGGGGAGCCGGTGTCGCCCTCCTTCTGACCGAACTCGCTGATGATCTGCTTCTTCGTAGCGGCGTCGAGCGGCACGCGTACTCCTCGTAGTCTTTTCAGTGGCCACCGAGTGCCCCCGGTCTTGGTCTCGGGGGAGCTTCCGTTACTCGGGAGGCGGGGATCCGCTGGGCGCGACCTCCAGAAGCTTCAGGGGCTGCCTGAGGGGCTTCCGGGGGTGCGTACACAAACGGCCGAGAGCCAGGGTATCAGGCCGGTGCGTCCGACCTGCCCGGATATCGCGGCCGACGGCCCTTGCGGCGCTCGGGCGAGCGGGGGCAGTGTACGGGCGACGCCGGCCGACCGGAACGTAACGGGAGAACCTCTGAGCTGGGGGAACGCCGGCAAGTAGGGTGGCGCTGCAGCTCGTTGGGACAGCGGGAACTCAGAGGGAAGGGTCGGAGCCGACATGGCCGATGCCGAGGACGAGGCAGTCAAAGCGCGCAAGGAGCGGGAGCGGGACGAGCTGTACGCGCTCGACATCTCGGGTGTCGAGTGGAAGAGCGCGCCCGGCACGGAGGGGCACGAGGAGCGTGTCGAGATCGCCTGCCTGCCCGAGGGGGCCGTGGCGATGCGGTCCTCGCTCGACCCTGGGACGGTGCTGCGCTACACCGAGGCGGAGTGGCGTGCCTTCGTGCTGGGCGCCCGGGACGGCGAGTTCGACCTGGAGCCCGCGCCGCACGGCGGCGGGACGGCGACGGAGGCGGCGGAGGCGGCGGAGGCGGACTAGCCGCCGCGCAACGGCGGTCGCCGCCCGTCGCCACGGGCCCGCCGCGACCGGCAGGCACGTGGCGACGGGGCCTCGGGGCAGGCGCCGTGTGCGTCCGCCCCGAGGCCTTCTCGACTCGTGGGGTCAGCCGGTCATCGAGCGGACTGCCGCGTACACGTCGAACACGGCCAGGGCCAGCGGCACCAGCGTCAGCAGGACGAAGCCCTCGGCGATCTCCATGAAGCGGCCCCAGAACGGGGTGAGGCCGCCGCGCGAGGTGATCAGGCCGATCGAGGTGACGATCGCGGCGGCCGCCGCGACGGCGGCGACCAGCCAGACCGTGCGAAGGTCCAGGTCGGCGCTGTCGCCGGCGAGGGCGGCGCGGATCGCCGGGTGGGGCGGGTTGAGCGCCAGGCCCAGTCCGAGCAGGACGAGCGAGCCGAGGCCCGCGGCCAGCACCGGGGCGACCTGCGCGGTGTAGCGGAAGAGGTGGGCGCGCATCAGCAGCGCGGTGCCCGTGGCCAGCGCGAGCAGCTGGGCCCAGACGTCGTCCGAGAATCCGAGGACCGCGCAGGCGCCGACCGCGATCACCGCGCAGCCGCCGACCAGCCCGACGAGGAGTTCGTGGCCGCGGCGGGCCTGCGCGGCGATCCGCTCGGCGTCGACCGGTTCCCGGGGGGCGGGATCGGCGCCGTAGGCGCGGCGCGAGGCGGAGTCCGGGGCGTCGAAGCCGATCGGGAGGCGGGCGAAGCGCATGGACAGGCCGGGCAGGAACGCCAGGGCGCCCACCCCGACGGGGGCGCACAGGGCGGCGGTCTCGGCCGGGCTCCAGTGCGCGAGCATCGCCGCGAACACCGCCGCCAGTCCGGCGCCCGAGGCGACGACGAACGCGACGAAGGGGCCGTCGCCGCGCGGGGAGCACAGGGTGAGCAGCACCGACGCCAGCAGCACCGCCGCGCAGGCGAGCAGGAACTGCAGCTTGCCGATGCCCTGGCCGTCGGCGAGCGGGAGGAGCCCGGAGCCCGCCACGGCCACGTTGGGCAGGGCGCCGAGGCCCAGGGCGATCGCCGAGCCGCGGTCGTCGTAGACGCGGGCCCGGACGCCGGCGAGGGCGACCAGCAGCACGCCGACGACCGCGGCGAGGACGCCGGGCAGGCCCTGCATGTCGTGCCGGGGGTCGCCGCTCCAGGCCACGAAGGCGAGCAGGGCCGGCAGCACGCTTCCGCCCACGAGGCCCGCGGCGCGGGTCAGTTCGCCGCTCCACAGGGTGTGCTCGCGCGTGACGGCGGAGGCGACCGCCTCGGACACGTCGTCGAAGACGGCGGGCGGCAGCGACTCGGAGAACGGGCGCAGCGTGAGGAGTTCGCCGTCGAGGATGTGCTGGGCGGCGAACGAGCGCGAGCTGTCGAGGACGGAGCCGTCCCTGCGGACGAGGGTGTAGCCGACCGGTGCGCCCTCGGCGGGGCTCTGCCGGGCGAGCCGGAGGATCTCCGGGTAGAGGTCGGCGACCGGGATGTCGTCGGGCAGCGCCACGTCGATCCGGCTGTCGGGGGCGACGATGGTGACCCGGCAGAAACCGAGCCCCGCCCCCGCCGCGGGCACGGCTGCGGCGCCGCGTCCCTCTCCGGTGGCTGCCGCGGAGGTCGTGATGCTCACCCTGCTGCTCCCCCTCAGTGATGGTCTCGCGTCGGCTGTGTGAAGGTCCCGCGCAGGTTGGTGCGGACGCGCGGCCCGCGGTGTGCTCACGCGAACATCCGGCACCCTACCGCCCCGTGGTGGTACCAGCAGTCAGTAGGATCACGCGGCGGCCTGCGTCCGCCTGACACGGGGTGGCGGACGGTACTTCCCGGGGGCCTCGCAAGGGGATTGGTGAGCAGTGAGCCACATCGTCGTGAAGCGTCCGCCAAGGGCGCTGCCGTCCGAGGTGCCCATGGGCGAGGTCGTCCTGCAGCCTCCGCCCGAGCTGCCTCGGGGGCATCAGGAGAGCGTGCTGATGCAACTGCTGCCGACGCTCGGCATGGGCGGCTCGGTGGTCTTCTTCTTCACGAGCGGGCAGCCGTTCATGCGCATCATGGGCATGGTCATGATCGCCTCGACGGTGGCCATGTCGATCGCGATGGTGGTGCGCTTCCGGCGCGGTTCCCAGGGTCAGTTGGCGGATCTGCGCCGGGACTACCTCGGCTACCTGGCGCAGACCCGGCGCGCCGCGCTCGACACCGCGCGCGCCCAGCGTGACGCGCAGTACTACCTGCACCCCTCCCCCGAGCAGCTGTGGGCCCTGGTCGCCGAGGGCAGCCGGGTGTGGGAACGGCGGCCCGGCGACGAGGACTTCGGGCAGGTCCGGGTGGGCCTCGGCGTCCAGGCGCTCGCCACCCCGCTGGTCGCCCCGGAGACCGGTCCGGTGGAGCAGCTGGAGCCGTTGACGGCGGGCGCGCTGCAGCGTTTCCTCGCCGTGCACGACAGCCTGGACGACCTGCCGATGGCGGTCTCCCTGCGTGCCTTCTACCACGTGACGATCAGCGGCGAGGCGGACTCGGTCCGTTCCTGTGCCCGGGCCCTGGCCGGTTCGCTGGCCGCGCTGCACTCGTCCGAGGACCTGGTGCTCGTGGTCGCGGCGGGCCGGGACGAACTGCCGCACTGGGATTGGGCGAAGTGGCTGCCGCACGTCCAGGCGGCCGGCGCGGTGGACGGGGCGGGCAGCCGCCGGCTGATCGGCTCGGACACCCGTGAGCTGGAGGGCCTGCTCGGCTCCCGGCTGACCGGGCGGCCGAGGTTCCACCCCAACGCGACGCCGCTGGTCGACGAGCCGCACGTGGTCGTGGTCCTGGACGGGGTGTCCCTCCCCCACGACTCGGTCCTGGCCAACTCCGAGGGACTGCAGGGCGTGACGGTCCTCGAGATCATCCCCGGTGAGCTGACGGGAGCGGGCGGCGAGCTCGACATCGTCGTACAGCCCGGGGCGCTGCGGCTGGAGTCGGGGCACGGGGCCGTCTACGAGGGGACGCCCGACGTCCTGTCGCCGGAGTCCGCGGAGGCGCTCGCCCGCCAGCTCGCGCCGCTGCGCATGGCCTCGGGTGGCGACGACGACGAGCCGCTGCTGGCCAACCTGGAGTTCACCGAACTGCTGAACCTCGGCGACGCCGCGTCGGTGGACACCCAGCGCACCTGGCGGCCCCGTTCGCTGGCCGAGCGGCTGCGGGTGCCGATCGGGGTGGGCGAGGACGGCCGTCCGGTGATGCTGGACCTGAAGGAGGCGGCGCAGGAGGGCATGGGCCCGCACGGTCTGTGCGTCGGCGCGACCGGTTCCGGCAAGTCCGAGCTGCTGCGCACGCTGGTGCTGGGGCTGGCGGTGACGCACTCGTCGGAGACGCTGAACTTCGTCCTCGCCGACTTCAAGGGCGGCGCCACGTTCGCGGGGATGGCGCAGATGCCGCACGTCGCGGCCGTGATCACCAACCTGGCGGACGATCTGACGCTGGTCGACCGGATGGGCGACTCCATCAGGGGCGAGCTCAACCGCCGTCAGGAGCTGCTGCGCAACGCGGGCAACTACGCCAACATCCACGACTACGAGAAGGCGCGGGCCGCGGGCGCCGCCCTGCAGCCGATCCCCTCGCTGGTGCTGGTGATCGACGAGTTCAGCGAACTGCTCACCGCCAAGCCCGACTTCATCGAGATGTTCGTGCAGATCGGCCGCATCGGGCGCTCGCTCGGCGTGCATCTGCTGCTGGCCTCGCAGCGCCTGGAGGAAGGGCGGCTGCGAGGACTGGAGACGTATCTGTCGTACCGCGTCGGTCTGCGCACCTTCTCCGCCGCCGAGTCGCGGGCGGCGCTGGGCGTGCCCGACGCGTACTCGCTGCCCAACGTGCCGGGTTCGGGGTTCCTGAAGTTCGGGACAGACGAAATGGTGCGGTTCAAGGCGGCGTACGTGTCCGGGGTCTACCGCTCGGGCGGTCAGCGGACGGCGCCGGGAGGCGGCCCGCTGCCCCTGGACCGACGGCCGGTGCTCTTCACCTCGTCCGAGGTGCCGGTGCGGTACGCGGCCGTGCCGCAGGCCCGCCCGGCCGGCGACGCGGAGGTCGACGACGCGCTGGCGGACACCGTGCTCGACGTGATCGTGCGCCGGCTGGAGGCGCAGGGCCCGGCGGCGCACCAGGTGTGGCTGCCGCCGCTGGACAGCCCGCCGTCGCTGGACTCCCTGCTGCCGGGGCTCACGGCGGTGGAGGGCCGCGGGCTCACCCAGCCCGGCTACGAGGGCGCGGGACGGCTGGTCGTGCCGGTCGGCCTGGTGGACAAGCCGTTCGAGCAGCGCCGTGACTCGCTCTGGGTCGACTTCTCGGGCGCGGCCGGCCACATGCAGATCGTGGGTGGCCCGCAGTCCGGCAAGTCGACACTGCTGCGCACGCTGATCGCGGCGTTCGCCCTCACGCACACCCCGCATGAAGTGCAGTTCTACGGCCTCGACTTCGGCGGCGGCGGGATGGCCGCGGTGGCCGGACTGCCGCACGTGGGCGGGGTCGCCTCCCGGCTGGACCCCGAGCGGGTGCGGCGGACGGTGGCGGAGGTGTACGGCGTCCTGACCCGCCGCGAGGAGTACTTCCGCGCGGCCGGGATCGCCTCGATCGCCGACTTCCGGGCCCGGCGGGCGCGGGGCGAGATCTCGGTCACGGACCAGCCGTGGGGCGACGTCTTCCTCGTCATCGACGGATGGGGCAACTTCCGCGCGGACTACGAGGTGCTGGACCAGATCGTCCACGAGATCGCGGCGCGCGGCCTCGGCTACGGCATCCACCTGGTGCTGACGGCGTCGCGGTCGATGGAGGTCAGGGCCGCCCTCAAGGACCACCTGATGAACCGGCTGGAGCTCCGGCTCGGCGACACCATGGACTCCGAGATCGACCGCAAACTCGCCGCGAACGTCCCGTCGGGCGTTCCCGGCCGGGGGCAGTCGCCCCAGAAGCTGCACTTCATGGCCGCGGTGCCGCGCATCGACGGCCTCGCCTCGGACACCGAGCTCTCCGACGCGACGCAGGCGCTGGCCGCGGAGGTCTCCCGGCACTGGCAGGCCGCGCCCGCGCCGGAAGTACGGTTGCTGCCGCGGGAGTTCCCGGCCGCGTCGCTGCCGCCGGGCGACCGCTTCCCGCGCCGCGGGGTCGCCTTCGGCCTCGACGAGGACCGTCTCGAGCCGGTCTTCGTCGACTTCGAGCAGGATCCGTTCTTCCTCGTCCTCGGCGAGAGCGAGTCCGGCAAGTCGAACCTGCTGCGGCTGCTGATCAAGCAGCTCACCCGGCGGTATTCGGGCGACGAGTGCAAGCTGTTCGTGGTCGACAACCGGCGTTCCCTGCTGGACGTGACGCCGGCGTCGCATCTCGCCGAGTACATCCCGATGTCCAACGCGATGGACCATCACATGGCCGCGCTCGCCGACCTCATGAAGCGCCGGACGCCGACGGCCGACGTGACGGCGCAGCAGCTCCGGGACCGCAGCTGGTGGCGGGGCCCGACGGTGTTCGTCGTCGTCGACGACTACGACCTCGTCGCCACGTCGAGCGGCAACCCGCTGGCGGGACTGACCGAACTGCTGCCGTTCGCCCGGGACGTGGGGGTGCGGTTCATCATCGCGCGCTCGACGGCGGGCGCGGGGCGTGCCTCCTACGAGGCGTTCATGCAGCGCATCAAGGAACTCGGGGCGCAGGGCGTGGTCCTTGCGGGCGACCCCGGCGAGGGCGACCTCCTGGGCGGCGTCCGCCCCCGCCCGATGCCCGCGGGCCGGGGCATCTTCGTCTCCCGACGGCGGGGGAAGCCGCTGGTGCAGGTGGGGTTGGTGGAGGAGGACGTCGAGGGGGCGGAGTGAGCTGGGGGCGGAGGCGGGGTGCGTGAGCGGGGGATGAGTGCAAGCAGGGCAGCACGCGCTCTGGCCGGACCACCGCGCCGTGTCGTGGGGGTGAGTCGCGAACCCGGGTTCGCGACTCTCCGACCGAGGGTTCCGGGACGTCCGGCGGTGGCCGGTCCTCGCCTCTCGATTTTGGCCACGGTCGAACCGTGGGCAAAGCATCGCGGAAAGTATGGTGAGTCCGGGAGATCACTCGGGGTGATCCACTGGATCGTTCCTGTCACTGGCACGGCGTCGTCGTCGCGCGGGCCACGGACCGCAGGCCTGCAGGCCGACGGTGACACCGGCAGAACGCACACATCGGCGGAGGGGGACCACGCATGGCGTGGGAGGAGTGGGAACAGCTGAAGGCCGGGGCGGCCGAACGGCATCCCATCGGGATGCAGCTCAACCATGTGCCGAACGACCCGGGCGAGAGCAGCACCCAGGGAGACCTGGTGGCCGGCCACCAGGATCTGGAGGCTGTCGGCAAGGCGGGGCTCATGACCTGTTCAGGACTTCACCACGTACAGCGGGCACGCACGCGTGGCGTCGGAGGCCGCCGCAGGTGGACTCAAGGGTGAGGGCTTCGCCCTGGGCGCGGCCCTCGACCATGTGACGGAGCGCTGGGGCGAACAGAGCAAGACGTTGCTGGACACCTGCGCCCATATCTCCAACCATCTGCGGTTCACGAAGAACCAGCACGCAGCCCGACGACTCCTACATCGCCGGGCGGTCAGCAGCATCGCTCTGCTGGGCGAGGGCTTCGACGACCGGAAGGGCCACTGACCCGATGGATCTCGACGCCCTGCGCCACGGGGACCTTTCAAAACTCGGTGAGGCTGTCACCGACTGGCAGCAGATGACGAAGAAACTCGCAGAACTGCAGAAGGACGCGGAGAGCAACCTCAAGGCGAAGGCGGACACCGCCAGATGGGCCGGGGTGAACGCCACCGTCAGCCGCGAGTTCATCACGAAAACGGCCGCTGAGTTCGCCGACGCGCACACTCAGGCGGACTCCATCGCCAAGATCCTCAGCGACACCCATGGGGAACTCGTCAGTTTTCGAACACAGTTGACGGCCGCCATCGCGCGGGGCGCGCAGCAGAACCTGTCGGTGATCGACACCGGCGAGGGCACGTTCACCGTCACAGGGAACACCCGGCCCGACTGGGCTTCGGATCCCAGCGGAAAGACCGGGGCGACTGATCAGAAGGCGGCGGACGCCCTCCGCGATGAGATCCAGGCGATCCTGGCGAAGGCGACGCAGAGCGACAACAGCGCCGCAACGGTTCTCCGGCTCCTCGTCGACCAGGCGAAGTACGGCTTCACCGACGCCTCGTACGCCGACCGGGACTCTGCCGCCAAGGCCGTCGCGGCAGCGGAGAAGCTGGCGAAGATGGCCAGGAACCCGGCCGACATGAGCCTCGACGACATCAAGAACTTCAACCGCACGATGGACACGTTCCACGACGACCCCCTCTTCGCGGAGCAGTTCGCCACGCGTCTCGGGCCCAAGGGGACGCTCCAGTTCTGGACCGAAATGACCTCGGTACACGCCGGCGCCAGGGGTTCGGAACTGGACACGATGAAGAGCCTCCAGAGCAACCTGAGCCTCACCCTGGCCACGGCGTCATTCTCGGACTCGGAGGCCATGCAGGACTGGAAGAAGGGCGTCGTCGCGGAGGGCAACACCAACTTCCGCGCCGCGGACTCCTTCAGCCCCGTCGGCGCGCTCGGCTCCCAGGTCATCAGCAGCCTGATGCGCGAGGGGCAGTACGACACCGAGTTCCTGGACGACTACAGCAAGACGCTTTTCAAGGCGGACAAGGGCGCCGGCGAAAGCAATACGGACGCCCTTTGGGTCAAGGGCTATGACGCCCTTGACCTTGTCTTCGGTGACGGTAACGGGCGCGACCCGCTGGAGGGCTTGTTCGAGGGCCTGTCACACAACCCGGAGGCGGCGACGCATGCGTTCGAGTCGAAATCGGACCTGGACCACATGCTGGGCACCACGGTGTACACGGATCGAGGGGCGTCCCTCGGGCATGCCTTGGAAGCGGCGGTGACAGGGGTCGCCGCTGGGGACTCGACATCACCGGCACCGCCCCACAGCGCCGCGCAAGTCGAGATCATGGCCAACGTCATGAACGCGGTGGCCCAGCCGGATGACGGCGCAAGACTCGTGACCAGGGGGCTGGGAGACAGCTTCGGAAACATGGCGGCTTCCTATATGCCGGAAATCAGCCAGAAACTAGGAGGCGAGTCAGGGGCAGTATTCCTCTCCAACAGCGAGAATCCTGGCGGCCTCGGGGATGTTCGCGACGTGGCGCGATTCCTTTCTGCCGTGTCTTCAGATCCCGCCGGCAGAGCCGGGATAATTTTCGGGGAAAGCATCTACACCGGAAATCTCCTTGAGGCACACTTGTCCGATCCCTCCCTGTTCGACGGTCCCAGGAGTCAGGTCCTCGAAGATATTGGCAGGAATGCGGGAATCATTGAGGGAATCGTTGGACATTCCGCAGCAGATACTGAAGTCAGCGGCGCACTCAAGGGAGAAAAAGAGTACAACGACGCGTTGAAGGCGAAAGGAGATTTCGCCAAGACATGGGTCTCGATCGGCCTGGCGAACATCTCGGTACCCGTCGCCTACGGGGGTGCGGCGATGGGTGCAGTGGGCGGCGGGATGCTCGGAGCCGTTGCCGGATCGGCCGTTGATCGCCTACTCGAAGGACAGGAACTCCATGGGGCCAAGGATCAGGCCCTGTACGAGAGCGCCAAAGACCTCTACGACATGCGGGAATCCGTCAATCAGCAGACGCAGCAATCGACGCTGGACGCGCTCAGTCGGCACGACGTGAAGCTACCCAAGGACGGCACGGCCGATTCGATCCGCAACGCCGTCAACCAGGGTTGGGACGACGCCAGCGAGCTACTGACCCGTACGAAGGAGCGTCCCTAGTGAAAACGTCGGCGTGGAGCCGGGAAAAACAGGCGACCTGGGAGAGCGGGAAGGGCCTGCTGCTCTGCATTTTGGTCTTGAGTCTTCTGGGCGGTACCGCTTGGCTTTTCTTCATCAAAGGCCTGTACGTGCTGCCCAGTAAAATGTGCGACGACACGCTCACCCGAGGTACAGTCACCCAGGTGCTACCGAACGCGCGGTCAGCAGACCACGGTTCCCGTGCCCGAGGCGTCGGGGACAGCCTTTCCTTCTCCTGCTACGTCACCACGAGCAATGATTCATCTCTCTCCGGAGAAGCACGGGTCAAGCCTCTTGCCCACGTCAATTGGCTTAAGCGCTATCAAGCGTCGAGCGAGCGGAGCAGACTTGTTCGCGTATCAGTAGGTGATATCGAAGCCTTGTTCCAGATTGACTCCGGAACAGGCACTTCCTCCGTGTACGTGCCTTGTGAGCCGCCCGCTGTCCCGGAGTACAACGCCTCTGCGCCCTACGCAGTCGTCGGTGAGGCTCGAGTCGACGGGAGCGCGAAGGTCATGGGCAGGCCGCTGGGACAGACGCTGACCGACTTCGCCTACCGGCTCGCGCGGCACGCCTACAAGTTGGCCGAGTGCAAGGAACCTCGTAGCTTCCCTGAGGCGTTGCCCCGCTATGAGGACGACTGATGAGGGATGAGGAGATCATCAGGCACTTCGACGGGCGTGGCCGCTTCGAATTCCTCACCAGGGCATCGCAGAAGGCCCGCATAGAGAAGATCACCCATGCCCTCGGCTACCGACTGATCGCCACCGACGACCTCAGACGGGGGCGCGTCCGGCTTCACTTCCTCCGTGACGACGCCCCGCTGGCCCGCCGCCGGGCCGAGCGGACCATCGCGCGGCTACGCGCAGGCGGCCCGGTCCTGCCGGAGTTCGCGGAGGTGCCGCCTCCGCCGCCGTCACCGCCCCCGGCAATTCCGTCAGCAGCACCACCCATGCCCAGGATCCCTTCTCGGCCACCGTATCCGCCCATGCCGCCGCCCCCTCCGCCTGCCGCCGCGAGCAGCTGAAGCATTGAGGACGGCGCATTCGCGCCGCGCGAATACCGCAGGCCCCGCGCCGGGGCCACCGCCTTCGGATCAGGTCTGGGTCGGGTCGATGTGCTGACCCGACCCAGACCATCCGCCCGGTGTGGGCCGCCCAGTAGGCGCTCAACTTCGGACGTCAGGCTTTTCGCCGTGGTGGGGTGACGGCAGCCGTCCGGGCTTCCTCCGGCGACGGGTGGTGGCAGGGGCAGGGGCAGTGGCGTACCAGCAGCAGGCCCCCGCCGTGTGGGAGTGGAGTGTCTCGCAGGCGGCGGCACGCGGGGTGGACGTCCGCGTAGCCGGGCCGGTGTGCCAGGGCGCATCCAACTTGGTACGTCTTGGTACGTCCTTTCACGTGCTAGGCCGCCCTATGCTGTCTTGAGCTGGCCTTTTACGCTCTAAGGCGTGATAGAAATCGACCGGGAGAGCATCGTCCCGATGTATGTGCAGCTTGCTTCCGCCCTGCGTGAGCGCATTCGACGCGGCGAGATTCCGGTTGGTCGGCGCATCCCTTCGCACCACGAGCTGGAGCAGGAGACGGGCGGAGCAGTGAGCCGCCGGACCATCAAGTCCGCCATCGAGGTACTACAGGCCGAGGGAACCGTTCAGGGAGTCCAGGGCAAGGGCGTGTTCGTCATCGCCGTGCCCACTGGCGCGTCCGAGAACGGCGAGAGCAACGGCTGACGGTCGGGCAACGACGCCCAACTGAGACGCAGCACAGGGTGGGCACCTCCCGTGCGTGCCCACCCTGTGCTGCGAAATACGGCCTGCCTGCACTTACATGAAGTAGCTGGCGCCCTTCAGGTCGCCGCCGCGGTAGTCACCGCCGGCGCCGTGGACCTTGTGCGAGATCTGCATCAGGGCCGTGTGGATGCCCCGTGCGTGCTTGTTCCACTCTTCGCTCTTGCCCTGGAACGCCTGGAACGCCTCGCCGCCCCAGCCTGCCGACACGTTGAGCACGGCCTGCCGAAGCGCCTCGAGGTCCTCCTCGAGCTTCTTGGCCTGATCGCCGAGCTCGGTGGCGAGCGCGTCCATGGTGCCGTAGGTGACGGCAAGTTCCTCGTAATGGGCTCCGGACATGTTTCCCTCGTTTCTTTGCGGATGTCAGCCGGAATCATCAGTCCGGGCAACAGTGTGGTTCAGTGCGATCCGTGGCTCGGGCTCGTCAGTAGCTGCTGAGCGCCGAGGTCTTTCCACCGAGATCGTCGACCGAGATCTTGGTCAGGTCCGCCGTGATCTGGTCTTCGAGGTTCTGCTTGTCGTTCTTGGTCATGTGGATGCCCTCGAGGAAGTCCTCGAGCATCTTGCCGATCCCCACCATGTGGGTGTTGATCTCCGTCTGCTTGGCGTTGAACGCGTTGGCGCCCTGGCCCGTCCACGCCTTCTCGATCATGTCGATCGTGCCCTGCAGCTTCGCGAGGGAGCTCCGGATGTTGTCGTACCGGTCGATGACTTCCTTCTGGAGCTTCTGTACATCGCCGTCATTGAGCTTGCGGTCGACCATTGCGACACTCCTTCTTCGTGAGCTTCGATTCGCTGCTGACTGCGCGGTGGTCTGTAGGTCAGAACCGTTGTGGGTGACGGTTCTTCGTCATGCGTGGGTGGATCCAGCGCCTCGCCGGGAGCGGACCACGGCGAAGGCGCCGCCTCCGATCACCAGTACGGCCGCGGCTGCTCCGAGCGCGATCCACATCGTGGTGTTGTCGGAAGCGTCGGCGGTTGCTGCTGCGGGTGCCTGATCGTCCGCAGTGCCCTTGGAGGGCTGCGGCGAGGCTGGCGCGGAAGCGTTGGCGGAGGGCGCGTTGCCCGCCGCGTCCGTCACGCCCGTGACGTTTTCCTTGGCGAGGGGGTCGGTGCCGGCCGGACCGGGGTTGAAGTCGGGGTTCTCCAGCACCTTGCGGGGGCGGATCAGGCCGTATCCGAGGTACGTGCTCGGATCGTCCTTCGCCCAGTCACGCCCGGCGGTGTCGATCAGGCTGGCGAGGACCTGGTTGGCCGTCCACTTGGGGTGGGCGGACCAGATGAGGGCGGCGGAGGCGGAGGCGATGGCTGTGGCCTGGCTGGTGCCCTGGCCGGTGCAGTAGGAACGGAAGGTGTTGTCACACCAAGTCGGCACGTTCAGGCCGGGGGAAGCCAGGTCGACGTAGTTACCATGCTCCGAGAACTTGCCGACCGTTCCCTTCTCGTCCGAGGCTGCGACCCCGACTACATATGGGTAGGCGGCCGGGAAGTCGATGGTCTTGCTCGCCGGGTCGTTGCCGACGCTGGCAATCAACAACTTTCCTTTGGATTGGGCGTACTTGATCGCCGCAAGGTCCTCTGGCCTTTGGATGTCCTCTCCGAAGGACATGCTGATGATCTTTACGTCACTGTCAGCGATCGCCCTCATCACGGCCGACATCGCGGGGGCCTTCTTTTTCTCGTCCTCGTTTTTCAGAATCTTCATTCCGATCCGAAATGGGACGATCTTTGCCCCTGGAGCAAGGCCCTTCAGACCTCCACCGGCACCGGTACCAGCGATGAGCTCCGCCATGCTCGTACCGTGCCCCAGGTAGTCCACGCCTGCTTTGTAGCCGACGGCTTTCGGCACCTCAGCAACGAGCACTTGGCCTTTGAGTGAAGGAGTGTCGGGGTTGACCCCCGTGTCGACAACGGCCACCTTGACACCTTTGCCGGTGCTCACCTTCCACATTTCGTCGGCCTTCATCGAAGACAGGTACCACTGTTGGGACTGAACATCAGCGGCCGACGCACTCGGAGCCAAACCTGCCGAGAGCACGGCCAAGGCACCGAGCGCTGAACAGACGGCGGAAACCCGTCCCCCGTTTCGTCTTGCGAAAGACATGCCCCGCCCGTCGCGTCGGCTGATCCCTGCCACCATGACTCTGTCTGTCCTCGCTCTTGTGCGATCAGTTGGTCGCCGACGCGTCATCGCGCCGCTCGTCACGGCGCGAACGCTTCTCGCTCGAACCCTGATTGCCTGCAGCACCACGCGCCGCGCCCCGACCGCCGGAAGGGCTTCCGCCGTTCCGGCTTCCGGAAGCTCGCCCCTGTGGCGTTCCCATCACACCGTCAGGGCTACCGACGGGACGGCGAGCCGTCTGTCCTGCGGCCGGGCCCACCGTTGAACGGGGCGCCCCAACCACCCCGCGCTGTCCGGGCCGTTCGCCCGCGGCACGCGATGTGGATGCGCCCTCGCCGCCGACGACCGTGCCGCGCGGCAACTTGGAATTGCGGGAGCCCGCGGGACCCGCGGTGACAGGTCGCCCACCGACAACGCCATCTCCGACGCGTCCGGCACCGGAGCGCCCGGCACCGCCCGGACGCCCAGGGTTCATGGCACCCGTGCCGGTGACAGGACCGCGTGGGGCACTGGCAGCACGACCAGGGGACTGCCCAACGGGCTTCGGCGCTCCGCCGACCACACCTCGCCCTACGGGACCAGGAATGCGGCTGCCTGATTTCCCTGCTGTAGCGGCACGTCCAGCCTGCCCCATGGGGCCGGTGCCCGTGCGCCCGGCACCGATGCCTCCCGGCATGCCACCAGCGCGCCCCTGTGCCGACGTAGGAAGCCTGTTAGCCAGCACGCCGCCGAACCCTGAACTACGCCCTGCAGGTCCCCGGAACGTTGGAGGTACACCAGTCGGCACAAAGGAAGGAACCGATCCCGCCGGAGTTGCACCAGGGCCTGCTGTCGAAGGCGGCACGACGGTCGTCGGCTTCGTCAGATCCTGTGCCGGCAATGTGCCGACGCTGTCGATCTCCGTACCCACGTGCTGTTCGGGAAGCCTGACGACCTCGTCCCCGTTCTTACGAGCTGAGGGCAAGTCCTCCGAACGCGGTCGCTCGACCTCAGATGCAAGAGATTGGTGGCGTGGTGCTGCCGTATCACTCACGCTCTGCAAGGTGCCTGGATGGCGTGGCTGCTCTTCCCTCGGATCAAAGCCCGGCGGCGGCTCCGGCACGCCCACGCTCGGCATCTCCGGGAACACCGGCTCCTTGGCCATCTCCATCATGCCGCTCGACACCGTGTAGAACGACGCCAGTCGGTACATCTGGTTGATGGCCTCCTGGCGGTCCTTCTCGGCCTTGACCGCCGCCGTGTACTCGGCGTTGCCCTCGACGCGCTGGGGCGTCGGGATGTCGTCGACCTTCTTGGGGACGATACGACTGTCGCGCGGAGGCATCGACTTGCGTACGGAGGCGAGGCCCGAGCTTGCCGCCAGGACCTGGGTGCCCACCTCGTCGGTGTAGGTGGCCAACTCCTTCGCCGTGGTGGTGAGGTTCATGCCCCAGGTGTAGAAGGCGGTGTGCGCCTCGCCCTCCCAGTCGACGTTGCCCAGATTGCGGCTGAGCTCGTCGGCGGCGTCGTTGATGGCGTCCCGGGCGTCCACAAGGGCCGTGGCGGCGCTCTCGAGCGTCTCCGGGCTCGCCCCCTCGACGATGTCGATCATCGCGTTGAGCTCGTAGCCCTCGAAGCTGGTGTTGCCGAAGCCGCCGGGGCTGCTGAGCATTCCGGGGCTGATCACCACAGCCTTGTTCACAGCGTCGTCCACGCCGCTGTTCTGCTGGGTCGCGTCCTGGCGTTCCGCCTGGTAGTGGTCCGGCTTCTTGTCGCCGCTCATCAGTACCCCGCGTCCGTGTGGTCGGCGTTGTTGTCACGCTTGAGCTGCTCGTGCATCATCGCGTCGCGATCCTGGTTGACCTCGGCCCGGATCGCATGGAACCGGTACCGCAGTTCGTCTTCCAGGTTGTCGAAGGTGACGTCCACGCCGTGCACGGCGATCTGCATCGCCTCCAGCTGGAGCCCAAGTGACTTGGAGAGCGCGGTGATGCGCTCGTGGACGCGCTCGTACTGCAGGTGGAGGGTCTTTGCCTCCGGGAACTCACCCGCTCCGAACGTGGCCGCCGACAGGCTGTGGCCGGCGACTTTCGCCGAGCCGCCCGCAGATTTCTCGAAGGCCGTGAGCAGGTCGTCGACCCGCTTCTTGAACGTCGAGAGCGCCATGTAGCCGCGCCGTACGTCGGCGCCCCCACCCATGTCCGCAGGAATCACGACAGCCCATCTCCCCGTTTTCCGCTGCCCGTCCTGAGCAGCTCACTCCGCGCCTCTCACGTGTTCATGACCGCAACACGACCACTCTAACGACCTCCTCTGACAGTCCCAACTGCCATATGCAACAACCCTGCTACCGCTCCTTGGGCACACCACCTATTCTTCGCAGAACGTCACATCCTCTGCGCCATCCAGCGGCGGGCACCGACTTCGCTGGGGTACTCGCGGACGGTGAGCCACGCCATGAGCCAGCCGACGATGTACGCGGCGAACGCCGGCAAGACGGGGGCAGCGAGGAGGACGAGACCTCGACCGGCGGCGATCCGGCCGGGGGTGCGCCCGTCGTGGTCGCTCTTGGCCAGGCGGGTCTGCTCGGGAGTGGGCGGGTTCAGCAGAGCTTCCCGGTGACCCCGGCGCTGCTTGAGCCAGCCCCAGGGCAGAGCCACACACGACGCCGCCGCCTGGACCCAGTCGGCGACGGTGCGCGCGGTCGGCGTCCACTCGCTGGTGAAGCCCCGGTAGAGGCTGACCGCGAAGAAGCAGACCGCGGCCATCACCATGAGCAGGAAGAAGGTGGTGCGGGCGCGGCACAGCCAGTAGAGCGTCCCGCGCTCGTACCAGGTAGTGCCGAGCTTCGGCAGCGCCGGAATGGGAACGGGTGTTTTCTGGACAGAAGCCTTAGAAGAGGCCCGTGACGCCATTCCAGATGTCCTTCCCGAGGCGTACGACGTCGCCTTCCGTCTCCGTGGCGACGTTTCCGGCACCGTGCAGCACGCCGCCGACCACCCCGTGGTCGTGGATGTCCTCGCTCCAGTGCTCGTGGAACGTGTGGTCCAGCACGTCGGTCGCGAGGATCGTCGTCCCCACGCCGACCACGGCGACCGCCGCCGCGCCCTCGACCGGCAGGGCGGCCACTACGCCCGCTCCGACGGCGAGTCCGCCGAGTGCCACTCCGCCGTCGACGACCACGGAGCGCTGCCAGGACCAGCCCTTGTCGTGGTCGTCCTTGGCCTCCACCAGGCCGCAGGCGGCGGCCGCCGCGACGTCCAGCACCGGGATCTCCCTGAGGAACTCGGGGAGTTCGGCGACTCCTTTGCCGAGGCGCAGGGCGTCCGCCGCGTCCGCCAGCTTGACGTTGAGGGCGCGGTCGTAGGGCAGGGCCGTGCTCCCGTGGTCGGCACGGGCTATGGCGTTCTCGAGGGAGTCGACCTGGGTCACCGCGTCCCGGTAGGCGCTCTTGGCGGGGAGATCGTCCGGCAGCGCGCGGCCGGCTTTCTGGAAGACCTTGCGCTCCGCACGCAGTCCCTTCTTCGCGGCCCGTTCCTCGGCCCTGGCGTCGTCGATCAGTGCGCGGGCCTTCTTGCCGCCGGCCCGGGCGTCCTCGGCGTCGTAGGCGTAGAGGCCGCGCAGGGCGTCCGCGATGGTGATCTTGTCTCCGGTCGAGACCGGTGCCGTCACCTGCGCGTAGAGGCCGCGCAGGCCGTCCGCAGCGACGAGACGGGCGTGCTGGGCGGTGTGCAGAATCTCGTTGCGGACCTTGCCGTACTCGACGAGGGCGGCGATCGTCTTCTGATCGTCGGAGCTGGGCGGATCCGCCGTGAGGATCTCCAGCGGGACACCCTTCGCTCCCATGGGTACGCCCTTGCCCGTCGCGACGTGCTCAGCGTTCTGCAACGCCGTCTCGCAGGCCGTGAGCGCGCCGACGAGCGTGTCGAGGATGCCGCCCACGCTGTGCACGAGGGTGGCGAAAGCGCCTGCCGTCAGAGCGTCCTCGCTCCAGGTGGCGCGGAAGGTCTCGGCCGCCTCGCCCTTCCAGGCGGCGTCGCCCACCAGGGCCTCGACGGCGCGGCTGACGGGGGTGATGACGTCGTCGAGCTTGTCCTTGGCGTTCTTGTACGTCTCCGCCATCGTGCGCAGTCCGCCGATGTCGCCGCCGACCCAGCTGTCGGTCATCAGCCGTCCTCCGCCATCAGGTCCTCGAAGAGTCCGTGCACGTCGATGTCGTGTCGTCGGAAGGAGTCGCGGGCGTAGGTCACCTTGTCGCCGTGGTCGTCGAGGCGGTCGGCGAAGCCGATGTGCAGGGCGACGATGAGGTCGGCGACCTCTTTGAGCGCGTGGTCGAGGCCGGCGTCGCCGCCGCCGACGAGGGGCGGGGCGACGTCGGCGTGCAGCTTGCGGTAGTTGACGGCCTCGTCGTGGAAGGTCCTGGACATCGAGGTGAGGTCGCCGAGGACGGCCTTGAAGTCGGGCGGCATCAGCGCACCTCCCGTGCGTAGGCGGCCAGGTCGTCCGGCTGCCAGTTGTGCCTTCCGGGGGCGACCCGTGGGTCGAGGAGGACCGTCGCGTCGTACGCGCCGACGGCTTCGGCCAGGGGGCCGATCGAGGTGGCCACCCAGGGCTGGGCCTCGCCGAGCGCGGCGACGAGCCGGTCGCGGGTGGTGAAGGCGAAGGCCACGGTTCCGGTCCCCATCCCTGCCGTCGGGTGGTCGAAGAGTTCGTACGCGATGAAGGGCACGCGGACCGGGTGGCCGTCCGCGTCCGCAGCGTCGGCGTACCGGGGGTGGGCCGGGACGAACACGGGGGTGTGGTAGGCGGGGACGCCGGGCTCGGGGCTCGGGGACGCGGGCCGGGTTGCTCCGGGCCCTGCGGCCTCGGCGTATTCGAGAAGGCGCGATCTGCCCTGCCCCGGCTCAGGCTCCGGCGTCCGCGGAGGCGTCGGGTCCGCCCCTGTGGGCTGCGCTGCGGGCGGCTCTGCCTCGATGTAGTCGAGGAGGCGTGAAGGCATGGGTGTGCCCACCGCGGTCTCCTGTTCCCCGTGAACCTGCGGATGATGTGGCGGCACCACCGTAGCCAGCCTGCTTTCGGGCAAGTCCGGCTATTTCAGGTCGGCAGGGTCGGAGCATGCGGAACGCATACAGGTGTTTGGCCGTGGCCAGATCAGCGCTTTACCGCGAAATGACCTGGTCGTCCGTCAGGGCGCTTCTGTCGCCGCACCGGGGCCGTAGTCGGCGCGCGGCGTACTCAGTCGGCCCGCGACGAGCGCGAGCCAACCGCTGGGAGCGTAGGGGGCGGGCGGGTCGACCTCCATGCCCAACTCGGCGACGGCCAGGGCGTAGTCGGGCTCGTCCAGGTCGAGGGCGAGAAGTTCGTGCAGTTCGCCGACCAGGCGGGCCGTGAGGTGCGGGTCGGTGTGCGAACGGTAGTCGTCGACGGCCGCGTCGTGGTCGTCGAACTCGTCCGGCATGTCCTGCGAGAACCAGCCGCCGAGGAACTGGCCCAGTTCCGGAAAGCGGGCGTGCCACTCCCAGTGGGTGGCGGGAACGGCGGGCGGCGGGGCCTCGCCCTGCTCGACGCTGTGCCGGAGGTGGTCGGCCAGGCAGTACAGCCACTGCTGGATCTCGGCTTCGGGCAGGCCGACGTCCGGGACGGCGTAGAACTCGCCCAGGCGGAGCCGGAGTCGGCCCGGCGGGTTGTCGGCGTACTCGCGAAGTTGGCGTTCCGCCACGGCCAGGGCCCAGGGGCGGGTGTGCCAGGTCTGACGTAGGTAGGCGGTCAGGGCGAGACTCGGCTCTTCGGGGGTGTCGTCCGCCGGTTGGCCGGCGTAGGCGCGGATCACCTGGTCCAACTCGCCGTATCGGCGGTCGTGTTCGAGGGGGCTCAGGGGCACGGTGGGCAGCCTCTACGGGTTTCTGTTACTGGGTTCCTACAGGTACACGGGGAAGGTCGCGTGCACGGCGAAGCCGTGCGGGCGGCTTGCGTCCCGCTTCAGGACTACACGGGCGGCGCGCACGTCCACGGGCTCCCGGCCGGCCAGCATCATCGCCTGCAGCAGCACTCGGCCGATCGGTTCGGGCCGCGAGGGCCATGACGCCTCGATGGTCAGGCGCGGGCGCGTGGACCCGGCGAGCCAGCGGTGGATGATCTGCTCGTTGGCGGTGACGACCTGCTGGGTGGCCCACTGGGCGGTCTCGCGGTCGGGGTAGGTGGCAGTGCGGGTGCGCAAGTGCTGGGCTCCATCAGACGGGGGTGAACGAACAGAGAACGCCAACCTGTTCGGACGAACGACTCACGTCGCATCATCGGAATGACCAGACCATCCCCACTTCCGTCTCCGAAACAAGGACCAAACCGAAGTCGAACGTGCGCACAGAAAAGGGGTACCAGCGAGAAACCCGCTGGTAGTAGTCACGCGCATCGCTACCATGTCCGGTGTTGGCATAGAAGTGCGATCCTTCAGGAAAGCGCGACAGAATGACATGAGCATTCGCTTCGAGTTCCTCCCGGCGCTCCTCGAAATCCGGCTCCTTTGTGACATCGATCCAGGGGGTGGAAAGGGCAACAAGGAATCGCAAGGCCTGAGAGCGCGGAATCTCGTGCAGATAGGGCTTCCAGGAGTCCTCCGTCGCAACGGCCTCTGGGGGCATGACGAACGGATAGGTCGGTTCGTCGAGCCTTTCGAGTTCACCCTCCCACATGTCCACCGTGCGCCAACCGCGGGCGTCGCGGGTGTCACCGCGCATCAGGGTGGACAGGTCGATCACCCAGTTCTCATGCTCCCGGCTCGTCGTCCTGGCGATGGTCGCCCGCCGCTCATACATGTCAATCGCATCGGACCACGAACGCTCATCGAGGTCGGCCATCGCTGACTCCTCACTCGTCATTGGGGCATGGATGTCAAGACCACGAACGGCGGGTCCAGGTTCGGTTCGTACTTCAGCACGGACAGAACGCCGTAAGCGTCCCGTGGCGGCGTCGCCCGATCGTTCACCACCGGCGCCGTACGTCCGGTCACCGTCGACATTCCCTGCAATCCCGAGGATACCGAATTCACCGAGAATTCTTGTTTTTCTCCCGGTGTCGGAGGCGGGGGACCCGTCAGCCATTTTTCGATTTCTGCCGTATTGGTCCGAATATTATACTGAGTGTAATGTTGGGCCGAATCGAGGTCGGTGAAGGACGAAGCCGCCGGAATATCGACCTTGCCCGCTCCGTTCGCCTCGTCCCGCAAGCGTCGGGTCAGCTGGGGGTCAGTCAGACCGACGTGTTTGTCGATACTGTGGCCCCCGTACAGTTCCTCCTCGGTGACCAGGTCTATGGAGTACTTGTACGGGATCTGGTTCTCGGTCCGCTGCCAGCTGTGCTCCTTCTTGAAGTCGTTCAAGGAGCGGGCTCCGTACGCCGCCGCGCGCGCCGCCTCCGCTCGGAACGTGGGCACGCTGAGGAGCGCCTCATCCAGCTCGACCTCCAGTGCCAGCAGCTTGGTGGCGGCGTCGCTGAACTCCTGGTGGTATTTCGCGACCGCAGCGTCAGCGGCGGCCTTGTCCATGTGCGAGCGGAAAGTCAGTACGATCTCGCCGAAGGCCATTGTCGCCGCGAGCCGGGTCATCTCCCCCAGGTCGAGGCCTGTGGTGAGATCCTTGGCCGTCGCCTTCGCGGCCTCCTGACCGAGCCGGGTCGTCGTCTCCGCGGTCTTGACGCGCACGTCGGCCAGGTGGTCGAGGGTCTCCTGCACCGTGTTGGCGGTCTGGCGGAGAATCTCGATGATGGGCCGCTGCTTCGCAGGCACTACATTGCGATTGGTCTTCCAACTACGGCCCATGGAAGCCCGGTTGCCCTGGGCGTCATAGGTCCTGCCCCATTCGGTGGTGCCCCAGATGGTCTGGCAGAACGCCTTCATCGCGCCCTGCCACTCGTCGTTGCCTTTGTTGTTGGTGATGAACTTGATGGCGCTGTTGAAGTCGTCCGACGCCGCCTTGGCGTCCTTCTCGACTGCACGCCAGGCCGTGGCCATGCCCTTGAGCTCTTCGTCCCTGGCACCCGGAGTGATCTCGTGCATCGTGCCGAGGTTGAGGCCGTGCTCGATCGCAGGCCGGATGACGTCGGCCAGAAAGTCGGGGATCTCTCCGAGCATCCCGGAGATGTCCCAGGAGTCCGCGTCCTCACCGGTGCCGGACCACTTGATGTCGTTGACCGGGCCGTACCGGGGCGGCTTGTCGATGACGGCAGGCGGAGGCTTCTCCACCGGCGGCGGGCCATACATCTTGCGGGCGTGCCAGTCGGCCTGGGTGTATTTGTTGGCCGTGTCCGTCAGACCGACGGCGACCCCGCCCACGCTGACCACGCTCTTCGCCCAGAGCTCCAGGAACTTCTCGTTCACCGACTTATACACCGAAGAGAAGGAGTCCGCGCCCCAGCCGGTTCCCGCCGACTGGCTGTACTGGTTCAGCGCCTCGACGAGCGCCGTGGCACCTTTGTCGTAGTCGAATTGCCCGTCACGCACCACTAGCGCTGTGTAGTGCAGATGCTGAGGCTGAACGTCGAATCC
The DNA here is from genome assembly GCF_044335095.1 of Streptomyces sp. NPDC020597. NCBI lineage: Bacteria > Bacillati > Actinomycetota > Actinomycetes > Kitasatosporales > Streptomycetaceae > Streptomyces > Streptomyces sp. NPDC020597. The sequence goes on from NZ_JBIRUL010000044.1 coordinate 32,623, forward strand.
ACCTCCGCTCGACTTGGGTGAGCGGGTCCGGGCTTGCGCCCTCTCCTGAGCGCGCTCCTCGTCCGTGGGTCGCCGCTCGGCCATCAGGCCGCTCCCCAACCCCGCAGCACCGCCAGGTGGGCCGCTGCGTAATTCGTGTGGCCCGTGGTCACATACTCGTGCAGCCACTTCTGGGCGGCTTGCAGGTCCTGGGCGGAGCGGTCCCACTCGTCGAGCTTGTCGACGAAGACCTCCCTGGTCTCGCCCTGCCACGACAGCACGACGGGCACGACCCGGTCGTAGAGGTCGTCCAGCTTGGCGTTGAGCTTCTTGAGGACGTCCTCCAGATCGGCGGCCACCTCTTCGAGGGTGGCGAAGGAAACAGATATGTGCTCGTCGTCGGATGCGGCGCCGGTCGACATGATCCCCCTTTGATCGTCTCAGCAACTGCTTTTCCGGAGGGCTCGGGGCGGCTTACAAGGCGTCGAGGCTGCTGCGCGGCGACGGGGCCGGCGGCGGCTCGGTGTTCGGGGTCGACAGGCGGGCGACCTCGCTGTCGACGTCCACCTGGATCTGCCGCATGTGGGCGAGCACTTCGAGGTCGTCCTGGGAGAAGCCGTCGCGGCTCAGCCGTACCGCCTCCTCCAGGAGTTTCATCACTTCACGGATGCGTACGGCGTCCTCGGCCGCCGCGCGGTGGAAGTCGCGGTACGCCGATGCCGCCGGGCCTCGCCAGCCCGCCTCGATGCGGTCGACGATCGCGTCCATGCGCTGCACCTGTTTGTCCAGGTGATCCTGCATGTCGTCGAGGTCACCGGCGAGTTTGGTGAGATCCGTCGCGGAGACCCGCAGATTCGGGCCGCTCCCCTGCCCCGAGCCGGGTCCGGGCACGCCCATGGCCGACCTCCGTCCCCCTGCACATCGGCATCACAAGTCGCTTGCTGTTGCGATGATCTTATAAGTCCGTGCCGCCTGCATGCCTCAACTTGCCCCGTGGTCACGTGCGTCCGCTGTTCTGCGCCGCTACTCCGCTCCCGCCGGTCGGCGGGAGCGTCTGCGGGCGTCTCGGATGGCCACCGCCGTGCCGGTGAGGCCGGCGACGAGGACGGCCGCGGCGACGGTGACGTAGGTGGCGAGGCGCGTGTTGCGTTCGTCGGGGGTCTCGCCGATCTGGAATCTGGCGGGGGACGGCGCCTCGGCCCTGCCCAGGCCGCCCGCGGGGCTCGGCGACTCGATGGGACGGTCGTCCTCCGTCAGGGCGCGGACCGGGTCGACGACGCCCCAGCCGACCAGGCGGTCGTGGCCCGCGATGGTGCGCTCCGCGGTCTGCTCGATCTGGGCGACGATCTCGCGCGCGGTCCAGTCCGGGTGCCGCGCCTTGAGCAGCGCGGCCACGCCCGCCACGTACGGCGCGGAGAAGCTCGTCCCGTTGTCGGAGCAGTGGCCGCCCTGGGGCACCGTGGAGATCATGTCGACGCCGGGGGCGGCGACGCCGACGAAGTCGCCGGACTGGGAGAAGGAGGCGCGCTCGTTGTTGCGGTCGGAGGCGGCCACCGCGAGGACGCCCTCGTAGGAGGCGGGGTACGTCTCCTTGACGTTGCCGCCGAGGCCATCGTTGCCCGCCGACGCCACGACGACGATCTTGCGGGCCAGCGCCTCGTCGATCGCCTTCTCCAGGTCGGGGGACGGCTTCAGCGCGTTGGAGGTGTCCTGCGAGATGTTGATGACCCCGGCCCCGGCCTGTGCGGCGTACCGGATCGCCCGGGCGAGGGACTTGGTGTCTCCGTGGCCCTCGGCGTCGTTCTGCTGGATCGGGATGATCGTCGCTTCGGGGGCCAGGCCCACGAAGCCGGTTCCTTCGCGGGGGCGGGCCGCGATGATGCCGGCGACCTTGGTGCCGTGGCCGACGGTGTCCGTCGTGCCGTTCTCGTTGCCGCGCTCGATCGGGTCGCCGTCCTCTTCCTTGAGGTTCTTCGGCAGGAGGTTGCGGCCGGCCTTCACGTCCACCGCGCGGGCGAGCTGCGGGTTCTTGACGTCCACGCCCGTGTCGATGACGGCCACGCGGACGCCCTTGCCCCTGGAGCGGCTCCACAGCTCGTCCAGCAGGACCCGCTGCAGGGACCAGGGGCGGCCCGGGTAGTCGCCGTTGGGGAAGGCGCACTGGTCGGAGTAGGGCAGCTTGCCCGCCGCCGGCGCGGCCGCCGCGGGGGGCGCGAGGACGGTGGCGGTCGTGAGGAGGGCGGCGGCGGTCGCGAGCGTCGTGCGCAGCGCCCATGTCGCGGACGGAAGCGGCGTCCTGCGCGCGGCCGTCGTCGTGCGCGGGGCGGGACGGGGGCCCGGCCCGCCCTTCGTCGTACGAGGCGCCATGGCCGTCTCCCTTCTCACGAGCCCTGGGGCTGGCGGGCCGCCGCCGTCGACAGGCGGGGGCCGGTGGGCAGGAACTCCGACCAGGCGGCCGGGATGGGCGCCGGGTCGACGTCCTTGTAACCCAGCAGGGTCTGGGCCTGCTTGGCCTCCTGTTGCTGCTTCTCGCGCTGCTCGGGGGTGGTGCCGATGCCCGCGTCGTCGGTCGCGCTGTCGCCGTTGGACTGCAGGACGTAGCGCAGTCCCGTGTCGGTGACGAGGAAGACCGGGCCGGCCTTGGTCTCCTCGCCCTGGAACTGGCGGTAGAGCTGGCCGGAGCCGGGCGTGACGTAGGCGCTGGAGGAGCCCGTGGGCAGCTTGGCCGGGAAGTCGTCGCCGGCCCAGGTGCTCAGGGTCGTGGCGCCCGACCCCGCGTTCACGCCCCTCAGGACCGTGCAGATCGTGCTGCGGCTCCCGGCTGCCGAGGACGCCTCGTTGACCGGCACGGGACTCCCCGTCGGCCAGCGGTGCTCGGTGCCGAAGGGGCCGCCCGGCACGATCGCGCCGGGGCTCATCTCGCGGGCGTGGCCTGCCTGGCCGAGCGGGGCCAGTTCCTTGCTGAACAGCAGCAGCTGGGCGACGAACGCGGACACGGGAGCGACCCGGCCCTGCAACACCACGTAGTACTGGTCCTTGTGGTTGTCGGACGCCTTCAGCACCATGCCGATCTTGTTCTCGTCCTCGCCCAGCTGGCCGGGCGCGGCGGCCGCGGAGCCCGGCTGTCCGGGGACGTCCGGGAAGGCGATCGGATCGCCCTGGTGCAGGGTCGCCAGCCATTCCGCGGAGACCCGTTGCGGCTGCCGGCCGGAGCCGACCACCGCGCGCAGCAGCAACTCGTCGCCGCCGCCCACCGGATACGCCGTGCCGGCCGCGTCCACGACGAAGCGCTTGCCGTCCGGGCCCGCCACATAGAGCAGTTGGCCGCCGTGCAGGCGCTCCGAGCCCTCGGTGGCCCCCTTCTCACGGGAGGCCAGCACCAGCGCGGCCTTCTGGACCGAGGCGCCGCCTCCGGCCCCCGGCCGCTCGCAGACCGCCCAGCGCTTGGCGGTGCCCGCCTCGGACGCGGAGGGCAGCCGGTCGGGCGCGTACGGGATGCCGACGGTCACGCCGTGCGGAACCTTGCCGCTGTCGAGGACGGACTCCGAGACGGTCACCACGTCGCCCTGTCCCTCCTCGAGGAGGAGTTTCGCGGAGGCCATGTTAAGGACCGGGTGCAGCTGGACCTCCTTGCCGGTCCGCAGGACGACGTAGCGGGTGGTCGACTTGCTGGCGACGATCACCTTGGCGTTGGGCTCGTCCCAGCCCTTGGGGGCGGTCGGCTTGAACATGCCCCACGCGCCGAAGACGGCCATCACGATCACCCCGACCACGATGCCGGGCAGGATGCCGCGCAGCGGTCGCGGCGCCCCCTCCTCCGAGCCGTCGGGCGACGACTGGAGGAAGGCCGCGAGCATCCTGCGCTTCGCGAAGGTGTAGGCGTTGAGCTGGTCCCGCCGAGATGCCATCTGTGCTCGTCACTCCCCGTTTTCCGGCCGATCCGCGCGATCTGCCGCGCGGGCGGGCCCGGTTCCCCGTCTCCGATGTCAGAGCGGCCACCTACTATGCCCGGTAGCCCTGGGGACTCGGGGAGCGGGTAGGGTTCCTGGGCCGTCGAGTGCCGTGTGCGGTGCTGGAACACGGGCGATTCGTGAACGGAACGGGGAGATGGAGTGATGGCTTCGGGAACGGGCGTGCGCTCCGCCGGCCGGTCGCGGAACCGGGGCTCCGCGCCCACCGGTCCGCAGCCGCCCGAGCGGGGCGGCGGCTCGTCGGCGTCCGGGACGCCGCACCTCAGGGCGCGCACCGCGCAAGGCGGGGCATTCCGGTTGCAACGCCTCGTCCTGCTGGAGATCGCGGCGGCGGCGGTGGTCGTCGGCTGGGTGGCCGGGCCCGTGGCGCTGATCGCGGCGGCGGTCGTCGCCGTCGCGCTGGTGGTCCTCGCCTTCGCCCGTCGCCGCGGCCGCTCGCTGCCCGAATGGCTGGCCACCGCGCGGGCGTTGAAGGCGCGCCGGCGTCGGGCCGACCGGCTCGGGATACCGCCCGGCACGGAACCGGGGTTCGGTCCTGCCGTGGAGTGCGATCCGGGCCTGCGCACCTACACGTACGGCGGACGCGACCGGCGGCCGGTCGGACTCGTCGGGGACGGCACCTTCGTCACCGCCGTCCTGCAGGTGCAGGCGGACGCGACCGCGTTGCGGGCCGAGCGGGACCGGCAGCCACTGCCCCTCGCACTGGTGGCGGACGCCCTCGAAGTGGACGGCATCGTCCTGGAGTCGGCGCAGATCGTGCTGCACACCCAGCCCGCGCCCGCCCTGCACCTGCCCCGGCAGTCGGTGGCGGTGGCCAACTACGCGCCGCTGCAGGAGCAGACGGGAGCGCCGGCGGTGCGGATCACCTGGATCGCGCTGAAACTGGATCCCGAGCTGTGTCCGGAGGCCGTCGCGGTCCGCGGGGGCGGCCTGACCGGTGCTCAGAAGTGCGTCGTGCGGGCGGCGGACCATCTCGCGAGCCGGCTGACCGGCGCCGGGTTCCGGGCGACCGTCCTCGACGAGGAGGAGCTGACCGCCGCGGTCGCCACGTCGGCCTGCGCCAACCCGCTGGTCACGGCCGAGGCCGGCCGGACGGGGCAGCTGGAGCGGCGGACCGAGGAGACCGGCCGCAGCTGGCGGTGCGACAACCGCCGCCACACCACGTACTGGTTGCGCCGCTGGCCCGCGCTGGGCGGCGCCGGCCCGTCGCTGCCGCAGTTCGTCGCCCTGGTGACGGCCGTTCCCGCGCTCGCCACCACCTTCAGTGTCACGCTCGCGCGCGGTGACCGGCAGGAGGTTTCCCTCTCCGGACACATCCGGGTGACCGGGCGCAGTGACGACGAACTCGTGGCGGCCCGGCGCGCGGTGCAGGGCGCGGCCCGGCACACCGGCGCGGGCCTCGCCCGCCTCGACCGGGAGCAGGTGCCCGGCATGCTCGCGACGCTGCCCCTCGGAGGTGCTCGATGACGGCGACGACGACAGCGCACGGACCCACCGCCTCCGGCGACCCGGAGCCGCCCGCGGGCCGGTCCGGACGCCGGTCGCCGCGCAGTGGCTTCGGCCTCCTCGGGCCACGGCACGGCCGCCACTCGGCGTCCCTGGAGCAATTGTCGGCGCTCGCCCTGCCCATCGGTGACGACGGTGTCGTGATCGGTGTGGACGCCGAGGGGCGGCCGGCCGTGCTGGGGATCAACCGGCCCACGCCGTACGACGTCGTCCTCATCGGCGGCCTGTGGACGGCGCAGGTGCTGGCGCTGAGGGCGGCGGCCACCGGGGCGCGGGTGGCCGTGGAGACGGGGCGACCGCAGGCCTGGGTGCAGATGGTGCACGCGATGGGCGGCGGACAGAACGGGCTGGCGGTGTACGAGGTCGGCCGGGTGCCCCCTCAGGGCGCATCGGCGGGCACGCCCGCGCTGGTGGTGCGGGACTGCGGCATGCGCCCGCCGCGCGGACGGGTCGCCTCCGGGCCCTGGCAGTCCGTGCTGACCCTTCTGCCGTACCTGAGCCCGGTCGCACCCCGGCTGATCCGGCAGGCCCGGCTCGTGGGCGTCCAGCGGATCTCGCCGGACGAGGCGACGGAACTCGGCCGTGCCCTCGCACTGCCCCCACGTGACGTGGAAGCCCTGCCCGCCCTCGCCGACGGCTTCACGCTGTGGTGCGGCGACCGGGACCGGCAGTACGTGATGACCCAGCCCACCGACGCGGAGATCGGCCTGCTGGGCACACCGAGACGGATCGACTGAGGCCGCCGCCGCTCTGCCCCACCGCGCGGCACCCGAGGCGGTTCGGGCACCGCATGGCGGTTCGGGCACCGCATGGCGGTTCAGGCTCTACCCGGGCCAGTCCGGGCACCACTTGGGACAGTTCGGGTACTTCGGTCATCACGGCTGATTTACCCGGCTGCCTGACGTGCCCGCGCGCCCCCTCTGACGGTCCGTGACGTGACGGACCGGTGCCGAGGGGTGGGCGGGCCTGCCGGGACGGGCCGTTCGGTGATTAGGCTGGTACGGGGCGCGGGGCCGGAAACCGTGGGGTGGACGTCGGCGTCCCCGGGGGAGGGCCCGCACATCCGACGACGTCAGACGGCCGCGAACCCACATCGGACGACAGACATGGTCGCTTGGGCACGGCATGAGGGTGCTCGACCAATCAGGAGGAACTGTGAGCAGCGATCGGGACGGCATCCGCGGGGGCTGGGCCACACCCGGCGATGACCAGCCCGACGCGGAATCCTCCGTGGAGGCGACGGGCGAGTTCACCATCGACTACGCGCCGCCGGCTTGGTACACGCAGAACGCGGGCGGCGGTTCGGCACCGGGTGCGACGCCCGCACCCGGGACGCCTGCCGCTCCCCCTGCGGCGCCGGCGCCCGGAGCCCCTGGCGGTCCGGGCGGCCAGGGCAGTGCGGGTGCTCCGGGCGGTGCGGGTGCTCCGGCCGCTCCGCCTGCTCCGATGGCGCCGTTCGCGGCCGCCCCGCCTCCGCCGCCCGGCGCGCCCACGGCCCCTCCCGCGCCGGCCGGTCCCACCGGTGCCGCGGAGCCGGTGAATCCCGCCGGTCCGGTCGCGCCCGGCGGTCCGGTGACCCCTGCGACTCCGGTGCCCGCCGCAGGTCCGGTGGCTCCCGCCGTGCCCTTCGCCGCAGAACCGGCCCCCGTGCCGGGCGTTCCGCCGGGCGGTGGTTTCGAACCGCATCCCCACGCCCAGCCGCGACCACTGCCCCAACCCCAGCCCCAGCCCCAGCCCCAGGCCCATTTTCAGCCGCAGCCCCTGGGACAGCCGGGTGCGCCTTGGGGGGCTCCGGGCGCGGGCGCCGACGCAGTGGCCCCAGCGGAGGGCGACGCAGGCAACGGCGACCTGGAGAGCGGCGCCACCATGCGCTTCTCCTCGGCCGCTCTCCGGCGTGACATCGCGGAACAGGCCGCCACCGCGCAGCCGGAACACGAGAACCCCGCGGCCACGGACGACGGCGCCTTTGCCGAGGACACGGGATCACCTGCCGACGCCACGGCTCCCGCCGGTGCCGTCCAGGCGCCCGTCGAGCCCCTCGGGTCCGACGAGCAGGCCGACTCCCCCGAGCCGTCGACGAATCCCTCCCCAGAGCTCTCCCCGGTGTCCGAGGGCGCCGAGGCGACCGCCTCCACGGATGCGGCGGACGCGGACGGTGACACCGCCGCCGATGCGGAAACCCCGGCCGAAGCCGAGACGAAGGCGGAGCCGGAGCCGGAGTCACAGCCCCAGCCCCAGGCACCGGCACAGGCGGACGCTACGGCCGGAGCCCAGCCCGCAGTCGCCCCCGGAACCGGCCCCCAGGCCCAGCCCGAGGGCCCGGACGCCGACGGCGTGACGGAGCCGACGCCCGAAAGCCCCGCCGCCGGCGTCGCCGCCACCACCCCGGAAGATGCCGCCGAGCCGCAGGGCAGCGTCGCTCGGAACGACGCTCCCGCTCCCCAGGACCCCGCTCCCGCCGCCCCGGCGGCGTGGACTCCTCCGCCGCCCCCGCACGGCGAACTGCCGCCGCTGCCGCCGTCGTACGAGCCCGCGGCGCCTGCCGCGGCGGCCCAGTGGCCGGCACAGCCGCAGCCCGCCGAGGCCGCGGCTCAGACCCCGGCCGGCTGGAACCCGGCGGCCCAGCAGCCGGCGCCGGTCGCACCGCAGCCCGGTTACGGCTTCCCGCAGCCGCCCGCGCCGCAGGCCCCGGCCGCGCCGCACGCTCCGGCCCCGCAGCCCCAGCCCCCGCAGCCGGGGTACGGCTTTCCGCAGCCCGGCGTCGCCCCCGCCCCGAACCCGCCCGGAGTACCCGGCGGTTACGGCTTCCCACAGCAGCATGCCGACCCGGCGATGCCTCCAGCCGCACCGCAGCCGTACCCGACGCCGCCTGCCGCTCCCGGCGGTTACGGCTTCCCCCAGCCGCCCGCGCCGCAGGCCCCACAGCCGCAGGTTGCCCAGGCCCCCCAGGCGCCGCCCGGGTTCCCGCAGCCCGGGACTCCGCAGCCGGGCGATGGACAGCCCCCGGCGGCCGGCGGTCAGGACTTCCCGCCGACGGGACCGCACGGCTTCCCGCAGCCGCCCGCGCCACAGGCCCCCGGCGCTCCCGGCTTCGCCGGACCGCAGCCGCACCCGACGCCTCAGCCGACGCCGCCTGCCGCTCCGGGTGCCCCCGGCGCCTACGGCTTCCCGCAGCAGCCCGCGCCACAGGCTCCGCAGGCCCCACATGCCTCGCAGGCCGAACAGCCGCAGGCCCCGCAGGCTCCTCAGCAGCCGGTCGACCCCCGGGCCGGGGCCGCCTGGCCACAGCCGATCCAGCACGACCAGCGGCAGCCGGTCAACCCTGGTGCCGCGCCGCTGGGTTACACGGCCGCCGTGGAGCTGTCGTCCGACCGGCTGCTCAACAACAAGAAGCAGAAGGCCAAGAGCGGCCGGCCGACCGCCTCGTCCTCCCGCTTCAAGCTCGGCGGCAAGAAGGAGGAGGCGGAGCGGCAGCGCAAGCTGGAGCTGATCCGCACGCCGGTGCTGTCGTGCTACCGGATCGCCGTCATCAGTCTCAAGGGCGGCGTGGGCAAGACCACGACCACCACCGCGCTCGGCGCCACGCTGGCCACCGAACGCCAGGACAAGATTCTGGCGATCGACGCCAACCCGGACGCCGGTACGCTCGGCCGACGGGTGCGCCGGGAGACGGGGGCGACGATCCGGGACCTCGTCCAGGCGATCCCGTACCTCAACTCGTACATGGACATCAGGCGGTTCACCTCCCAGGCGCCGTCCGGCCTGGAGATCATCGCCAACGACGTCGACCCGGCGGTGTCCACGGCCTTCAACGACGAGGACTACCGGCGCGCGATCGAGGTGCTGGGCAACCAGTACCCGATCATCCTCACCGACTCCGGCACCGGTCTGCTCTACAGCGCGATGCGCGGTGTGCTCGACCTGGCCGACCAGCTCATCATCATCTCCACACCGTCCGTGGACGGCGCGAGCAGCGCCAGCACGACGCTGGACTGGCTGTCCGCGCACGGGTACGCCGAGCTCGTCTCGCGGTCCCTCACGGTGATCTCCGGGGTCCGCGAGACCGGCAAGATGATCAAGGTGGACGACATCGTGTCGCACTTCGAGACCCGTTGCCGCGGTGTCGTCGTCGTGCCGTTCGACGAGCACCTCGCCGCGGGCGCGGAGGTGGACCTCGACATGATGCGACCGAAGGTGCGCGAGGCCTACTTCAACCTCACGGCGTTGGTCGCGGAGGACTTCATCCGCCACCAGCAGCGTCAGGGGCTGTGGACCAACGACGGCAACCCGCCCCCGGTGGCCGCCCCGCCCATGCCCGGACAGCCCATGCCCGGACAGCCGATGCCGGGTCAGCCGATGCCGGGTCAGCCGATGCCCGGACAACCCGTGCCGGGTCAGCCGTATCCGTCCCAGGCGGGCTATGCGTACCCGCCGCAGGCGCCCCAGCCCGGTCAGCCGTACCCGCAGCAGGGCCCGCCCCAGGGGCAGCCGCCGGCCCAGCCGTACCCTCAGCAGCCCGGTCAACCCGGCCAGCCGTATCCGCCGCAGCAGCAACCGCACCCGGGCCAGGCGTTCTACGGCCAGCCCCAGCCCCAGCAGCCGCAGCCGCAGCCGCACCCTCAGCAACCGCAGCCCGGCTATCCCCCGGCCGGCTACGGCTACCCGCAGCAGCCGGAGCAGACCGAGCAGCCGCAGTACCCCCAGGCTCCCGAAGCGCCGCAAGCGCCCCAGCCGCCGCAGCAGTAGCAGGAGGAGCGGGAGCAGGAGAAGTACTCAGCGCCCGAAACGGCGGGGGGGGGGGGGGGGGGGGCGGGGGACCCCCCCCCCCCCCCCCCCGGCCCCGCCGGGCCCCCCCCCCCCCCGCGCCCCGGGACAGGCCCGGGGAAAGGGGGGGCAGCGGCAGGAACGAGGGGGGCCC
>NZ_JBIRUL010000045.1:0-38963 GCF_044335095.1 Streptomyces sp. NPDC020597
GATCGCGTAGTCGCCGCAGCCCGGGCACCAGCGCACCTCCTGGTCCGACTTGAAGTCCTTCATGGACTGCCGGGCCTCGGCCCTGGGCACGAGCGGGAGGAGTGTGCGCGGGGTGTCCCGGGTTCCTTCCGCCGTCGTCGTGTCAGCCATCGATGGTCTCCTTGAGGGCGGTGGCGAGCTGCTGCGCTGTGAACGGCATGCCGTTGACCTGGTTGTGGGAGTGGGCGTCGACCAGGTACTTCGCGCGGAGCAGGGCGGCGAGCTGGCCGAGGTTCATCTCGGGGACGACGACCTTGTCGTAGCGTGCGAGGACCTCGCCGAGGTTGCGCGGGAAGGGGTTGAGGTGGCGCAGGTGGGCCTGCGCGATCGGTGTGCCGGCGGCGCGCAGCTGCCGGACGGCCGCGGTGATCGGCCCGTATGTGGAGCCCCAGCCCAGGACGAGGGCGCCGGCTTTCGTGTCGGTGCCGGCGGTGGGGTCGTCGACGTCGAGGTCGGGGACGGCGATGCCGTCGATCTTGGCCTGGCGGGTGCGGACCATGAAGTCGTGGTTGGCCGGGTCGTAGGAGATGTTGCCGGTGCCGTCCTGTTTCTCGATGCCGCCGATGCGGTGCTCCAGGCCGGGGGTGCCGGGGATCGCCCAGGGGCGGGCCAGGGTGTGCGGGTCGCGCTTGTAGGGCCAGAAGACCTCGGTGCCGTCGGCCAGGGTGTGGTTGGCGGCCTGGGCGAACGGGGTGCGCAGGTCGGCGAGTTCGTCGGGGTGCGGGATGCGCCAGGGCTCGGAGCCGTTGGCGAGGTAGCCGTCCGAGAGGAGGAGGACGGGGGTGCGGTAGGTGAGGGCGATGCGGGCGGCGTCCAGTGCGGCGTCGAAGCAGTCGGCGGGGGTGCGGGGGGCCACGATCGGGACGGGGGCCTCGCCGTTGCGTCCGTACATCGCCTGGAGGAGGTCGGCCTGTTCGGTCCTGGTGGGCAGGCCGGTGGAGGGGCCGCCGCGCTGGATGTCGACGACGAGCAGGGGCAGTTCGAGGGAGACGGCGAGGCCGATGGTCTCCGACTTGAGCGCCACGCCCGGACCGGACGTCGTGGTGACGGCGAGCGACCCGCCGAAGGCGGCGCCCAGCGCCGCGCCGATCCCGGCGATCTCGTCCTCGGCCTGGAAGGTGCGCACGCCGAAGTTCTTGTGCTTCGACAGCTCGTGCAGGATGTCCGAGGCGGGCGTGATCGGGTACGAGCCCAGGTACAGGGGCAGGTCGGCCTGCCGGGAGGCGGCGATCAGGCCGTAGGACAGGGCGAGGTTGCCGGAGATGTTGCGGTAGGCGCCGGCCGGGAAGGCGGTCGTGGCGGGGGCGACCTCGTAGGAGACGGCGAAGTCCTCCGTGGTCTCGCCGAAGTTCCAGCCCGCGTCGAACGCCGCGAGGTTGGCGCGCATGATCTCGGGATTCTTCGCGAACTTGGCTCTCAGGAACGTCTTCGTGCCCTCGGTGGGCCGGTGGTACATCCATGACAGCAGGCCCAGCGCGAACATGTTCTTGCTGCGTTCGGCCTCCTTGCGGGAGAGGTCGAACGCGGTGAGGGCCTGGACCGTGAGGGTGGTGAGCGGCACCGGATGGGTGCGGTAGCCGTCCAGTGAGCCGTCCTCGAGGGGGGACGTCCCGTAGCCGGCTTTCGTGATCGCCCGGGGGGTGAACTCGTCGGTGTCGAGGATGACTTCGGCGCCGTGCGGGACGTCGGCGATGTTCGCCTTGAGTGCGGCCGGGTTCATCGCGACGAGGACGTCCGGTGCGTCGCCGGGGGTGAGGATGTCGTGGTCGGCGAAGTGCAGCTGGAAGGAGGAGACGCCCGGGAGGGTGCCGGCGGGGGCGCGGATCTCGGCCGGGAAGTTCGGCAGGGTGGACAGGTCGTTGCCGAACGAGGCCGTCTGCGAGGTGAAGCGGTCGCCGGTGAGCTGCATGCCGTCACCGGAGTCGCCGGCGAAGCGGATGACGACCCGGTGCAGACGCCGCACGTCCTTGTGCCGGGTCGCGGTGTGCGCGGCGGGTGCTTCGTCGCCAGTGGACATGGTCGTCTTCCCCTACGTGTCGTGGTCGCCGGTGGGGTGCGGGAGGCGCCGGCCTGGGCGGCGCGCCTCGGGCCGGGCGCGGTCAGGAGGCCCATGCTCCGGGGGCCCTGAAGCGGTCGGCCGGGTGGCGCCAGCGGGTGCGGGGGGTGCGGTCGGCGGGGCCCGCGTCGGGGTGCGGCTCCTGGCCCGCGCTCGCGGCGCCGGCGGTGTGTGCCCGGGCGGCGAGGGCGGCGGCGAGCGCCGCGACCTCCTCCAGGGTGGGGTTGCCGCGCAGGATCCGTACGCAGGCCTGGGTGAGCGCCTGGGCGGTGGCGGGCTCGCTCTCGTTCCTCCCGGCGTTCACAGGGGCAGGTTCCCGTGCTTGCGTCCCGGCAGCGGCACGTGTTTGGAGCGCAGCATGGACAGGGCGGTGATGAGTGTGGACCGGGTGTCGGCGGGGTCGATCACGTCGTCGACGAGGCCGCGTTCGGCCGCGTAGTAGGGGTGCATGAGCTCGGTCTCGTAGTCTTTGATCTTCTGTGCGCGCAGTGCGTCGGGGTCGTCGGCGGCGGCGATCTCCCGGCGGAAGATGACGTTGGCGGCGCCTTCGGCGCCCATCACGGCGATCTCGTTGGAGGGCCAGGCCAGCGCGATGTCGGCGCCGATCGAGCGGGAGTCCATCACGATGTACGCGCCGCCGTAGGCCTTGCGCAGGACGAGGGAGATGCGCGGCACGGTGGCGTTGCAGTAGGCGTAGAGGAGTTTGGCGCCGTGGCGGATGACTCCGCCGTGTTCCTGGTCGACGCCGGGCAGGAAGCCGGGCACGTCGACGAGGGTGACCAGCGGCACGCTGAAGGCGTCGCAGAACTGGACGAAGCGTGCGGCCTTCTCGGAGGCGTGGATGTCGAGGACGCCGGCGAGGGCGGCGGGCTGGTTGGCGACGATGCCGACGACCTGGCCGTCGAGGCGGGAGAACGCGCAGACCACGTTCGGCGCCCAGCCGGCGTGGACTTCGAAGTACTCGCCGTGGTCGACGACTTCGGCGATCACCTCGCGCATGTCGTAGGACTGGTTGGGCTGGGCGGGGACGAGGTCGAGGAGGCGTTCGCAGCGGCGGTCGGCGGGGTCGTCGGCGTCGGCCTGCGGGGGCAGTTCGCGGTTGTTCGACGGCAGGTAGGACAGCAGGTAGCGGACGTCCTCGAGGCAGCTCTCCTCGGTGTCGTAGGCGAAGCCGGCGACGCCGGAGACGGCTGCGTGGCTGTCCGCGCCGCCGAGCCGTTCCTGGGTGACGTGTTCGCCGGTGACGGCCTGCACCACGTCGGGTCCGGTGATGAACATCTGCGAGGTGCCGCGGACCATGAACACGAAGTCGGTGAGGGCGGGCGAGTAGGCGGCGCCTCCGGCGCAGGGGCCGAGGACCACGGAGATCTGGGGGATGACGCCGGAGTTGCGGACGTTGCGGGTGAAGATGCCGCCGTATCCGGCGAGGGCGGTGACGCCTTCCTGGATGCGGGCGCCGGCGCCGTCGCACAGGCCGACGACGGGGGCGCCGGCGGCCTCGGCGAGGTCCATCACCTTGTGGATCTTCGCCGCGTGGGCCTCGCCGAGGGCGCCGCCGAAGATGCGGAAGTCGTGGGCGTAGGCGAAGACGGTGCGGCCGTGGACCCGGCCCCAGCCGATCACCACGCCGTCGCTGTGCGGTTTCCTGAACTCCAGGCCGAACCCGGTGGCCCGGTGCCGGCGCAGTCCTTCGATCTCGACGAACGTTCCCTCGTCGAAGAGGAGCCGCAGGCGCTCGGGGGCGGTCAGTTTGCCTTTGGCGTGCTGTGCCCGGGTGGCCTGCTCGCTGGGTCCGCGGGCCGCCTGCTCGCGCAGGGCGACCAGTTCGGCGGTGCGCTCGCGCAGCGAGGTGGGGCGGGTCGTCGCGGGGTTCGGGGGCGCCTGCGCACCCCTCACCGGCCTTTCGTCGGTCATGCTCAATGGGAGGCCCCTCTTCGACACGGGTGCGCCGGCGTGTGCGGGTGGCGCGGCACCGAGCGTCGATCCGTCGCCTAAAGCCGGGGTTGTGCGAGCTCGCCGGCCGTGTGCGCGGCGGCCGGGGCGGGTGTGCGGGGGCGCCGGGCGTGCAGGAGGAGCAGGGCGGCGGCGGTGAGCGCGGCGGGGAGCAGGGTCATCGCGGCCAGGACGCCTGCCTGGGCGGTGGCGCTCTGCGGGGCCGCCTGCCCGGTGGTGGAGGGGGTGTAGCCGAACGGCTGGAGCGCGACGAGGGCGACGAGGAAGGGTCCGGCGGCGATGCCGAGGGCCTCGGCCGAGCTGAACAGGCCGGACAGTGCGCCGACGCGGTTGCGGCCGGTGCGGGCGCTGTCGTGGGCGGCGGTCTCGGCCAGCATGGCGTAGAGGAAGAGGAGCTGGCCGGCGTGGCCGGCGCCGACGAGGAGGAGCACGGCGGGGACGTACGGGGCGGGCAGGGCGGGTGCGGCGGTCAGCAGCAGGCAGCCGCCGGCGAAGAGGGCGCCGGCGGCTCGCAGTGCGGTGCGGTGTCCGCGGCGGGCGGCGAACCGGGTCCACAGGGGGACGACGAGCAGGTTGGGCGCGACGAACGCGGCGACGAGGACGGGGGTCAGGCCGGGGTCGTGCAGGATGTGCGCGGCGAAGTACGGTCCTGCGGCCAGGAGGCAGCCGGTGGCGGCCGTCTGCAGGGCCGTGGTGTGCAGCAGGGCGGCGAAGGCGGGGAGTTCGCGCAGCAGGGCGAGCCGGCGTGGGGCGGGTGCGCGGTGTGCCGTGCGGGGCGGGGCGGTGGGGGCGGCGGTCGGCGGGGAGGGGGGTTCGGCGGTGTGCGGGGCGGGTGGGGTCGTGGGGGGTGTGCGGGCGGCGCCGAAGGCGACGGCGAGGGCTCCGGCGGCCATGACGGCGGCGCCGAACAGGCCGGCCAGGCGGTGTCCGCCCAGGCTGCCGCCGCCCGCGTCGACGATCGCGGGGCCGGCCGAGCCGACGGTCAGGGCGGCCACGGCGATGCCGGCGACCCGGCCGCCGACGAGCCGGGTCCGCTCGCGCGCGCTGTCCGCGAGGTCGGCGGGGAGCGCGGCGTAGGCGGCCTGGAAGTAGGCGAAGGCCGTCGCGGTGAGGAGGAATCCGAGGCCCGTCCAGGCCACGCCCGCGGGGCCGTCGGCGACGCCTGCGAGCATCGCGGCGAATCCGGCCGCGGCGCCGAGGCCGCCGGTCAGGATGTGGCGTCGTCTGCTGCCCCGCGCCGCGTGGGTGCGGTCGCCGGCGCGTCCGGCGAGCGGGGTGAGCAGCACCGCCCACGCTTTGGGGACCAGGACGACGAGGCCGGCGAGGGCGGCGCCGACGCCGAGGGTGTCGGTGAGGTAGGGGAGCAGCAGGAGTCCTGGGAGCGTCGTGAACGCGCCAGTCACCAGGGCCCCGCTGGCGTAGCCGAATCGCAGCCGGACGCTGCTGGGGGTGGGCACTTTCACTCTCCGCGGGATAAGGAATCGGGCACGCAAGAACGCGACCGAGGGTGTGCGGGGGGCGGCGGGTGCGCCAGTCGGGGTTTCCCCGGAGAGGAACTCGGGGATCGCGGGCGCACGGGAGAGCGGGAAAGGTTCGGGGGAAAGCATGCCCGCATCTGTTCGTGTCTGTTCTCCCTTCACATGTCAAAGCATTCGGGTGAACTTCGCTGTGCGTGTCGCGGGGTCGTTCAGGGTTCTCCCTGACATTTCGGCGGGGCTCCGCGGCCGGGGCGGACTTTCTGCCAGGCAAGGTGTGGACAGCGGCCGCGACTTGGCCGGCTCCTGGCGGTGGGTCACTCTTTCCTGGCGGATATTCGCAGGGGAGGTCGTCGTGCCGGAAGCGGCGCCGGGGTGGGCAGCAGCCGTCCGGCCGGGGGGTGCGGTGTTCCTGCGGGACGCCGAACTCGGCCTGCTGCGTGGGTGGTTGGCCCTTGCCGGGGAGAGTGCTCAGGTCGTGCGGGTGAGCGGTGAGCCGGGGGCGGGCAAGTCCCATCTGCTGCGCCGGCTGATGCGCTCGGCCCGGCGGGAGGGCTGGACGGTCGCGGCGGGCCGGATTCCGCGCGGCGGCGGGAGGCGTCCGCTGGAGGTGGTCGTGGACGCGCTGGACGACGTCCTGGCCCGGGCGGACGGCTCGCTGTTCGAGGAGCTCGGCGCGGACGCCGCCGGGCGGCTGGCCGCGGTCTTCCCCGCTCTGCACGGGCCGGGGACCGCCGACGGGCCGCTCGACGAGCCACCCGAGGGGGTGGCCGAGAGGGTGGCCGAGGGGGTGGCCGACGACTACGGGCTGGTGCGGGCGCTGCGCGCCGCCGTCGCCCGGCTGGCGTCGGGCAGGGGCCTGTTGCTGGTCCTGGACGACGCGCACCGGGCCTGCGCGCTCACCGCGGACTTCCTCGAGTATCTGGTGCGCTGTCCGCCGGACGCGGCGGTGCTGACCGTCTTCGCGCACCGTGCGGGGCCCGCGGACCGGCATCTGACGGCCCTGTCCTACGAGGCCCCGAACCTGCACCATCTGCGTCTGGCGCCGCTGCCCGACGAGCGGATGCGGGCGCTGCTGCCCGCGGGGGCGGACCCGGTGGCGGCGGCGGTGGCGCTGCGGGACGCGGGCGGCCTGCCGGGACTGCTCGACGGCTCCGGCGTGGGCGCCGGTGCGCAGGCGGACGCGGGCGCGGGCGGGGCGTCCTGCGGGGCGGGCGGCGGCGTGTACGGGGCGCTCGAGGTGGCCACCGGCGTACCGCCGTCGGCCGGTGCGGCGCGGGGGCTCGATCTGCACTGCCTGTCGTCGCTGGGCTGGCGCACCGCGTGCGCCGCGGCCGTGGTGGGAGATGCGTTCCTGCCGTCGGTGGTCGCCGCGACGGCCCGGCTTCCCGAGGCGGACGTGCTGTGCGGTCTGGACGCGCTGCACGCCGAGGCACTGGTGGCGCCGGACGCGGACGGGCGGCGGTTTCGCTTCGTGCGGCCGGCCGTCAGGGCCCGGATCCACCATGCGTCGGGGGCGGGCTGGCGGCACGCGGCACGCCTGCGGGCGGTCGCGGCGCTGCGCGCGGCCGGGGAGACGCTCGCGCTGGCGGCGCATCTCGTCGACGCCGACGTCCTGACGGCGCAGGACGCGGCGGTGCTGGCCGAGGTGGCGCGGGAGACGCTGTGGCGTCAGCCGGACCGGGCCGCGCGGGCTCTGGCCCGGGCCGGCGCGGTGCTGGGCGATCCGGTGGCGGCGGCGCTGCTGCGGGCCCAGGCGCTGGTGCTGGCCGGGCGGTTCGGGGCGGCCGAGCGGCTGTACGCCGCGACGTGGGAGCGGCTGGCGGGCGGGGCGGACGAGGCCGTCGCGGACGCCGTGCGGTGGCGGGTGCGCGGGCTGCGCGGGCTCGGCGGGTACGCGCAGGCGCAGGCGCTGCTGGACGCGCGGGAGGGCGCCGAGGGGTGGGCGGGGCGGGCAGAACGGCTGGCGCTGGCCGTGGAGGGGGCTCGGCTCGGCGTGCCCGCCGAGGCGGGGGCCCTGGACCGGGCGGTGCGGGCGGCGTCCGGGGACGCCGGGGCGGGGCCGGGGCTCGCGGTGGCCGCGCTGCTCGGCGCCGCGCACGCGCTGGGCGGTGCGAGCGCCGCGGCGCGGGAGGCGGCCGATCGCGTGGAGCGGGCGCTGGACGCCGGCGCGGCGGGGACGGACCCGGGCGGGGGGCCCGCCGGGGGGGCGACGGGCGGCGCTGCTCAGGCCGCGCGGTGGGCCGACCGCCTGGAGGCCTGCCGGTGGCTGGGTGAGACGCAGCTGTGTCTGGGCATGCCCGGCCGGGCCGCCGTTCGATTCGAGCGGGCTCTGCGGGCGGCTCTTTTCCTCGGTCACGGGCACGCCATCGCCCCGCTGGCCGCCGGTCTCGCGCACGCCCGCAGGGAATGCGGGGACGAGGAATCCGCGCAATTCCTGGGCGAACTCGCGGCCGCCGTCTCGGCCGGCCACGGGAATTCATGGCTGCTTTCCTTCGCGAACGAAATCGCCGGGGAAAGGAAAGGCCCCTCCCCCGGGCGGGCCGAAAAGTCTCCGCTCGCAGCGGCGAGCGTCCGGGAGACGGAAATCGCTCATCTGGTCTCCGCCGGATACACGAACCAGCGCATTGCCGCCCGCCTCGGCATCAGCACGAAAACCGTCGAAACGCACATGAGTCGCATATTCAAGAAACTCGGAGTAAATTCTCGGGCAGAAGTCGCTCATGCGGTCGGCCGCAGCGGGAGCGGGCCGGGCGCGGGGTAGGCGGCCCGGGCCGGGCGGGGCGGCCGGATTCCGACGCCCCCGCGGGCCGGCGCCCGACACGGCGGCGCCCCGTCGCACGGCACAGGCGCCGTGCGGCGGGGCGGCATGAGCGGCTCGCGCGGGAGGGGGTTTCCGGGAGCCGGCCTCGGACTCCACCGTCTCCCCCGCTCCTAGTGACTGGCTAAAGCCATGCCGTGCGGGGTGTCGCGCACCGGACCGCGCCGGTCACGGGCAGGCGGAGCCCCACTGGTCGTCCTCCGCACATCGAGGTGCCCCCCTTCAGCACCACGATGAGAGGTGCGAGGCGGACCGACACATCCGGAGTTGACGCCTCCGCCAAACCTGAACCAAGACTTCCCAAAATCACAAACGACGCGCACACGGCCGCTGCCGTTTTGGCGAACATGCCCTTGTTCATCGTTGCCCCCTATTTACGCTTGGCTTCTTCACGCAGAAGACTGCCCTGTCGCTCCAGCCGCTTCCAAGCGATTCTCGATGACGTAAAGTTGCATGACAGCTTTTCTCTTTGCGTACGGGGGTGCGACAACGTAATGCACGAAGGTTCTCTTTCCGGGCCGAACTCCAACGAACTCGACGGCATATGCGCGACCGCTTACCAGAAGGCGGTCACCCTCGGGCGGTTCGACCGCGAGGAGATCGCCCGCACGCTGGGCACGTCGCTCGAGGTGGCCGTGCGGGTCGAGCAGACCCTGACCGAGTTCAGCCTGCTGCATCCGATGCCGGGCGAGCCCGAGACCCTCATGCCGGTCAGTCCCGAGGCCGCCGCGGCCGATCTGGTGGGGCCCACCGAGGCGCAGATCCATGAGCTGCAGCAGGCGGTCACCGACGTGCGCACCCGGATGCGCTCGCTGCAGCCCGCCTACTTCGAGAGCCGCCGGCGCCGCAACCAGGCCGAGGCGTTCGACGTGATCAGCGACATCCGGGTGCTGCAGGCCATGCTCGACGACTGGGGGGCGCGCTGCCGCACCGAGATCCTCACCGCGCAGCCCGGCGGCCCGCGCCCGCCCCGGTACCTGGAGAACGCGCGCCCGCTGACCCTGGCCCGGCTGGCGCGCGGCGTGCGGGTGCGCCATCTCTACCAGCACACCGTGCGCAGCGACCTGACCACCACGTCGTACATCCGCGCGGTGGCCGCGGCGGGCGCCGAGGTGCGCACCACGGACGAGCTGATCGACCGCATCATCATCTACGACCGTGAGGCGGTGTTCCTGCCCGAGCACGTCGAGGACCGTCCGCCGGGCGCCGTCGTCGTGCGCGAGCCGACGCTGGTGGCGTTCCTGTGCAAGGTGTACGAGCATCTGTGGGCCACCGGCACCGCGTTCACGCCGGGCGCCACGGCGCAGACCCCCGTCGCCGACGACCTGAAGCGGTCGATCATCAAGCTGATGGCGCAGGGCCACAAGGACGAGCTGGTCGCCCGCCGTCTGGGCATGTCGGTGCGCACCTGCCGCCGGTACATCTCGGAGATCATGGAGCAGGTGGAGTCCTCCAGCCGGTTCCAGGCGGGCGTCAACGTGGCGCTGGCGGGGCTGCTCGACGAGGGCGGGCCCGGCCTGCCGGCGGAGTAGGTGCCGCGCAGCAAGCTGTCAGCGGGCAGGGCTGGCCGGGCGTGGCCGAAACCGTGCACCCTCGACGCATCGTGTGCGAGCACGGTCCGTGCAGAAGGGGGAACGTATGGAGCGCGCGCCCGGCACAGGGCGGCAGCGGTCGGCGGCCGCCGTCCGTCATCTCGTCCACCTCCCGCGGTCCTGGCTGCATCCCGTCGCGGCGGCGCCGGACGTCGAGGAGGAGTTCGTCCTGGCCGGCGAGCTGGCCGACGGGCTCGGGCCGTTCGGCGAGCGGGCCGGCCGCCACCACGATCTGCGCTCGGCGGCCGAGATGGTCCGCGAGGCGGGCGAGTTCATCGGTCACACGCACTTCGGCGTGCCCGCGGCCCGCGTCGGCGTGTTCTACCGCTTCGACCTGCGCGCCGACGACGTCGCGCCCTGGCGGGTGCGGTCCGCGCCGGCCCCGTTGGACCTGCATCTGCGGGTGCGCCCCGACAAGGTGGTCGACGGCGTGCCCCGGGTCCTGGAGTTCGCCATCGCCCCGCGCATCGACGACGTGCCGTGCGGCAGCGGGAGTGCGAGCGTGGTGTTCCTGGCGCCGACGGTGCACCGCGCGCACCGGGAGCGCTCCGTGGCGGCGCTGGCCGCGGCGGCGGACGCCGCCGGCGACGGGCGGGGCGCGTCCGTCGGCCGCGTCGCCCCGGCCGACGTGGGACGCCCTCACGCCGGCGACGTCCTGCTGCACCGCCCGGCCACGCCGGGCCCGGGACAGCTGGCCGTGGACGTGGCGCTGCCGCCCGGTGGCGTGTCCGCGCACGCCCTGCTGCTGGAGGCGGTCCGCCAGACGGCGCTGCTGACCGCCTGGCGGGCGTTCGCCCTGAAGCCGGCGCACAGCACTCTCGCCGCCCTGCGCGTGCACTTTCGCGGCTACGCGGACCCGCAGCTGCCGATGCGCTGCACGGCGGTGTGGGGCCGGCTCGGCGAAGAGGGGCGGGACGACGCCCTTGGCCCACTGCTCGCGCAGGTGGGCGACGCGGGCGTCGAGGTCGAGGGGCTTGCCGAGGGTGACGCTCGGCGGGAAGAGCGGGTCGCCGCCGCGGTGCAGGAGCTCCGCTTCCGGGATGGACACCGAGCCCACCGACAGCAGCCGGGCGAAGCCGGGCCGCTTGGAGACCACGACGGCCGAACCGCCGTCGCCCAGCACGTAGTTGTCGCTGACGGACCAGCGGTCCACGTTCGGCGTGGAGAAGTTGTCGCCCGCGGTGACCAGGACGGCGGTGGAGCGCGGGTCGGCGGTCAGCAGGTTGGCGGCGAAGCGCAGCGAGGTCACCATGCCCAGGCAGCCGTGGCGCAGTTCGAGCGCGGGGACGGGCCGGTCGACGGTGTGGTGGAGGATGTAGTGGGGGGCCGACCAGATGTCGGGGCCCTGGTGGAAGACGGGCGTGTGGATGAGCGCGTCGATGTCGTCCGCGTCGTGCCGGGAGTGTTTGAGCGCGTCGCGCGCCGCGCTGACGGCCATGTCGGGTGCGGGCGTGTCGCCGGCGACGGCCACCGAGATCATGCCGGCGGACTCGCGCAGGGCAGCGTCGTACCACCCTCGCTCGACGGCCTCGTCGATCGTGACCCGCTCGGGGATGCACGTGCCGATGCCGGCCAGGTAGACGTTGTCCACTTTCATGGGGCGGCGCCCTCTTCTCGCAGAGCCAATGACGGTCGGGTCACGGTCGCAGGAGGGCCTTGCGCACGCCTTTCGCGGCGCTTGCAGGCGCGCGGGCGGATGGCATCATGACCGGCGTGGGACTCCGGGAGATCAAGAAACTCAAGGTCAAGCAGGCGATCCAGCGGGAGACGCTGCGCCTGTTCGAGGAGCGCGGGTACCGGGAGACGACGGTCGAGCAGATCGCGGCGGCGGCGGAGATCTCGACGACGACGTTCTACCGCTACTACCCGTCCAAGGAGGAGGTGATCCTTTCCGGGGTCCATGAGCGGGAGCCGGCGGCCGGCGGGCGGGAGCAGCCGCTGCACTTCGCGTCGGGGCTGCCGGCGGGCGTTTCGGTGGTGGAGGGGCTGCGGGCGATGCTGCGCGGGATCCAGCGCGGCGGCGCCCTGGAGCGGGACCGCGGCACGCTGGTGGCCCGGCTGCGGATGATCAACGACACGCCCGAGCTGCGCGCGCTGCACGCCCAGCGCACGCAGGAGGGGCTGCGGGAGCTGGCCCGTGTGCTGGCCGGGCCGTCCGGCGCGGATCCGGACGGCTACGAGATGCGGGTGCTGGCGGCGGCCGTCGGCGGGGCGGTCACCGAGACGCTGCGCTACTGGGTGGAACGCGACGGCGAGCCGGACATCGTCGAACTCCTCGACCGCACGCTGGAGTTGATGGCGCCCTCGCTGGAGCGCTGAGCCGCCCCCCGGCGGCCCCCCACACGGGTGCCGGGGAGCGGACGGGGCCAGGGGCGGGGGCGGGCGGGACGGGGGCGGGGCGGGTGCGGGGGCGGGGCGGGTGCGGGCGGGACGGGGGCGGGGCGGGTGCGGGCGGGGCGGGCGGGGGCGGGTGCGGTTCGCGGGCGAGCGGTTTAACAGCGGCTAACAGAATGAGCCCCGCGGGCTGACCTACAGAGATCCCGGGTCACCGTCGGCAATGAACCGCGTCAGGGATCCCTCCAGCAGCTCCAGAAACTGCCGCAGGTCGTCGGCTACCTTGTCGAGCTCGGGTTCGTCCAGTGATGCCGTCCGCATCCGATGAACCGACCCATCAGAGCCCGCGACGTAGGAGAGGCCACCGCCGTTCGAGCCGATGACCACCATCCGGTCCGCGGCGGCGACGACAGGCCCGTGCTCCTCGAGTCGCAGAAGGACGTCACTTGCCGCGTCGAGGAAGTATCCGTTGCCGATGTCCGACCAGGTCAAGTCACCAATGCAGTCGTAGAAAGTGACCAGGTCAGCCGGGATAAGGCCCGCTTGAGCGAGCGTGCGAGCCGCCGTTTGATCGTCGCGACCGGCCGGCCGGACCTCGTTGGTACCAGGAGGAAAGCCGTGCCGATGCTCGAACCCGTCCGTCATTGCCGCGAGAGTCCCGGAGACCCTCTCTGTCCACGAGGCCAGCCAGGCGGGTGAAAGCGAACGGTCACTCATGAGGCCGGATCATGGCATGAGTCACGGACATCCATGAGGTGACCAGCGGCCTTGTACCCCAACGTCAGCGCAATGCCGTGAGTTGCCGGTGAGTGATGAGGCAGCAGGCGAGCTTCAGGAACGCTTCGTGGATGTCGGCCCGCCGTTCCCACCGGATCCGCAGGCGTCGGAAGCCGTGCAACCAGGCAAAACTCCTCTCCACGACCCAGCGGTAGGTGCCCAGCCCGGTGCCGTGTCGGGTGCCGCGGCGGGCGATCGCGGGCACGATGCCACGGGCGCGAACCTGGTCGCGGTAGATGTCGTGGTCGTAGCCGCGGTCGGCGAACAGCGAGTCTGGCTTGCGGCGGGGACGGCCGACCCGGCCGCGGACCGGCGGGATCGCGTCGAGTAGGGGCAGCAGTTGGGTGACGTCGTTGCGGTTGCCGCCGGTCAGCAGCACCGCCAGCGGGGTGCCGTGCCCGTCAGTGATCAAGTGATGTTTGGAGCCGGCTCGGCCCCGGTCGACCGGCGAGGCGCCCGTCTGGCTCCCCCTTTTAGCGCCCTGACATGGGAGGAGTCGACCACGCAGCGGGACCAGTCCAGCCGCGAGGCCGCATTCAGTTCGGCCAGCAGGACCTCGTGCAACCGCTGCCAGACGCCGGCCTGGTTCCAGTCCCGTAAGCGGCGCCAGCACGTCATGCCCGAGCCGAACCCAAGGTCTTGCGGCAGGTACTCCCACTGGATCCCGGTGTGCAGCACGTACAGGATCCCGCACAGCACCTGCCGGTCCGGCAGCGGCTTGCGTCCCGGGTGCCGAAAGCGTCGCTCGCGCCGCGGCAAGAGCGGCTCCAGGCGGTCCCACAGCTCATCCGACACGATCCACGGCGACTTCCCCACACCGAGCCGAACGCTCAACTACCGCCCTGGACACGGCCATCAGGACCGAGCCACCTCATTGTGTTAGCCGCTATAAGACACCTTTAGCCCCGCTGCCTAGCGTCGCTGCCGGGACCGCCCGTCCGTTGATTTCCGCCGACCCGAGGAGCACGACCGTGACCCAGGCCCAAGAGCTCGCCCGACTGCCCTTCCCGCGCGACCCGCAGGACGTCAACGGCATCGCACCGAAGTTCCGCGCGCTGCGCTCGCAGTCCCCGGTGGTGCGGGTCGGCACGTCCGCCGGCGACGAGGCGTGGCTGGTCACCCGTTACGGCGAGGTGAAGCAGCTGCTCAACGACCCGCGGCTGGGCCGCTCGCACGCGCACCCGGAGCGGGCCGCGCGGGTCGCCAACGCCGCCGTCCTGACCGGCCCGCTCGGCAAGCCCGAGGACGAGGTGCCCACCCGCACCCGTTTCCGGCGGCTGCTGTCGCCGGCGTTCTCCGCCCGCCGCGTCGCGCATCTCAAGAGCGGCGTCGAGGAGCTGGTGGGCCAGCTGTTCGACGGGCTCGAGGCGGGCCCCAATCCGGGCAACTTCCATGAGGCGCTGTCGTTCCCGCTGCCGGTGCTGGTGATCTGCCAGCTGCTCGGGGTCCCCGGCGAGGACCGTGAGGAGTTCCGCAGGCTGTCGGCGGGCTCGACCAGCCTGGACGACGTGGACGCGGCGAAGGCGGCCTGGGCGGAGCTGAACGACTACATGCTGCGGCTGGTCGACGTGAAGCGGAAGAACCCCGCCGAGGACGTCTTCTCCGACCTCGTCGCGGCGCAGGAGCGCGAGGGCCTGGAGGACGCGGAGATCGCGCGGATGGCCTCCGGCATCCTCTTCGCGGGCCACGAGACGACCGTGACCCGGCTGGACCTGGGCACGCTGCTGCTGCTCACCCACCCCGAGCAGCGGGCGAAGCTGCAGGCCGACCCGCAGGGGCACGTCCAGTGCGCGGTCGAGGAGATCCTGCGGATGGCCGCCCCCTCCACCCAGGACGTGCTGCCGCGGTACGCGCACGAGGACATCCAGGTCGGCGACCTGACCATCCCCGAGGGCGATCTGGTCCTGCTGGCGTTCACGGCGACCAACCGCGACCCGGACATCTTCTCCGACCCGAACTCCTTCGACATCACCCGGGACAGCACCCAGCACCTCGCCTTCGGGCACGGCCCGCGGTTCTGCCTGGGCTCGGGACTGGCCCGTCTGGAGCTGCAGATCGTGTTCTCCACGCTGTTCGAGCGCTTCCCCGGCCTGCAGCTCGCCACCGGCCTGGACGAGCTGCAGTTCCGCGACAACACCCTGACCGGCGGCCTGTCGGCGCTGCACGTGCGCTGGTGAGAGCCTGACCGGCGAACCCGCCCCGCACGCCCCCGAAAAATGAAGGGGGGCCGCGGGGCGCGAGCGGTCCCGGGCAGGAGCGGTACACAGAGCGCGGCGGTCCCGGGCAGGGACGGTGCCGGGCGGGGACGGTGGCGGACGCGGCGGTCCCGGACGCGGCAGTGCCGGGCGCGGCGGTCCCGGGCGGGGACGATGCGAGGCGCGGCGGTCCCAGACGGCCGACGCCGGGCGGTCAGCGCCGGGCGCGGCGGTCCCGGACGCGGCAGTGCCGGGCGGTCCCGGCGTGCACGTGCGCGGTCTCGCGTGAGGACGTCCGGCGGGCGGCGGGCAGCCCGCATCGCGCGCCGGGCGACGGGGCCCGCACCCGTCCTGCGTCTTCGGCCGGAGGCCGGAGGGATCTCCCCGGCGCCGGCGGGCCTGCGTGTGCACGGCCCCGCAAAGGCGTGCCGGGGGCGGTGGAGGCCTCGGGTCGTGCCCGGCCCCCAGGACCGGTCCGCCTCGCCGGCGAGGAACGGGCCCGGCCGCCTCGGACGGCGGGGACGCATGCCGGACGGCCCAAGCCCGGGCGGGACGGCGTGGCGCCTGCCGGGCGATTCAAGTCCACGCCGGACGGGCGAAGGTCCCGGCGTGCGGCGGCAGCCGGCATCGCACACCGGGCGGCCCGGACCCCGTGCCCGGACCCCGTGCCCGGACCCCGTGCCCGGAGGGCGAGGGCCGGCGCCGCCCTGGTGTGGGGCCGAGGTCGGTCCTCGGCTCGCCCCCGCTCCCCCGCTCCCCGGTGCCGCTGCTCCCCCGCTCCCCCGCGCTTCCGTGCCGCTGCTCCCCGGCTCTCCCGTGGTGCTGCTCGTTCGCTTCCCTCGAACGCGGCCAGGGCGCGGTGTCCTTGAAGGGACATCGCGCCCTGGTGGCGTTCCGGCTCCCGCGGCGGGGGATGTCCGCGGGAGCCGGGGATCGGGGGGGGTGTCAGCGGCTGGGTTCCGGCTCGCTCGTGGCGGGCGCCGGGGCGGCGGCCTTCTTGCGGCTGAGGTGGTTGTGGGCCAGCGTGCACAGCACCGCGGCCGCGGCGACGGCGCTGAGCGGCAGGACGAGCGAGGCGTGCATGGTGGCGACGAATCCCTGGTCGTAGACGTCGCCGGCGAGTGCGCCGAGGCGGTCGGCGCTCTGCTGGGGCAGGTCGGCGGCGAGCGCCTTGAGCGCGCCGGCGTCGGGGGCGTCGCCGTGCGAGAAGGCGCCGACGAAGCCGTCGCGGGAGGCCGGCGGCAGTTCGGCGGCGCGGGCCTGCGCCTCGGTGTGCAGGTTCGCGGCCAGGCGGCTCTGCAGGACGGCGCCCACGACGGAGGCGCCCAGGACGGAGCCGATCTGGCGGATGGTGTTGTTCAGGCCGGAGGCCGCGCCGGCCAGCTGCGGCGGCACGTTGCGCATCGCCTCGCTCGACATCGGCGCGAGCAGGCAGCCGGTGCCCAGGCCGACCACGGCCATCGGCAGGGTGAAGGTGTACCAGGAGCTGTCGGCGCCGGCGAGCAGCAGCACCAGGCAGATGCCCGTGCCGTAGACGACGAGGCCGAAGAGCAGGACGTTCTTGCCGCCGATGCGGTCCGACAGCCGGCCCGCGAAGGGCGCGGTGGTCATCGACAGGAGCGGGGAGGGCGCGAGGGTGAGGCCGGCCTGGACGGCGCTCATGCCGAGCACGGACTGCAGGTAGATGTTCATCGGGAGCACCAGGCCGAGCAGGGCCATGGAGATCAGCGCCACGATGGCGGTCATCACGGTGAAGTTGCGGTCGCGGAACAGTGCGAAGGGCACCAGGGGCTCGTCGTTCTGCCGGCGCCGCTGGTGCAGGACGAACACGGCGATCAGGGCCAGGCCGCCGGCGATCAGGGCGACGATGCCCGCGTTCCAGTGGTAGCGCTCGCCCTCCTGCAGGCCGAAGGCGAGGCAGAACAGGGCGGCGGTGGCGACGAGGACGCCGGGCACGTCGAAGCGGTGGGCGCGGGCGGGCCTGATGTCGGGGACCAGCGCGAAGGTCAGCACGACGACCGCGACGCCGATCGGCACGTTGATGAAGAAGATCCAGCGCCAGCCGATCGTGCTCACCAGCAGTCCGCCCAGGGTCGGGCCGGACAGGGTCGCGACGCCGGCGATCGAGCCCCACACGCCCATGGCGGTGCCGCGCCGTTCGGCCGGGAACACCGCCATGATCAGCACCATGGTCTGCGGGACCATCATGGCCGCGCCCAGTCCCTGCACCGCGCGGGTGGCGATGAGCAGGCCGGGGGTGCCCGCGAGGCCGCAGGCGATGCTGGCCAGGGTGAACAGGGTGACGCCGGCGATGAACAGGGTGCGCGGTCCGCGCAGGTCGCCGAGCCGGCCGAAGGTGATCAGGGTGACGGCGAGCACGAGGGCGTACGCGCTGACGACCCACAGGGCCTGGTCGAGGGACGAGCCGAGCCGGTCCATCATGTCGGGGATCGCGATGTTCACGATGGTCAGGTCGAGCAGGGTCATGAAGAACCCGAGCCCCATGGTCACCAGGACTGCCCACGGATTCCCGCGCAGTTTCCTCACCGATGCTCCTTGTCCGTCCACCTGAGTGGCTCACTAAATTTTCGGGACACTGACCCAAAGTTGTCAATGACCCGCTTTCGGGGGTTCATTCGGCGCCCGCCAGTCCCAGCTCGTCGTCGAGCGCCGAGAAGAGTTCGTCGTCGGTGGCCGACCGGAGGTCGGCGTCGGCGGCGGTCGGGCGGTGCCCGCCGTGCCAGCGGCGCAGCAGTTCGCCGAGCCGGCCGCCGACGTGGTCGCGGTCGTCGTGGTGCGCGCCGTCGGCGGCGGCCTGGGCCAGGGCCGCCTCGAGGCGGTCCAGGGCCTCGGTCAGCGGCTGCGGCTGCGGTTGCGGGGCGTCGTGGGGGGCGAGCCGGCTCAAGAGCTGCGCGGTGAGCGCGGTGGCGGTGGGGTGGTCGAAGGGGAGGGTGGCGGACAGCCGCAGTCCGGTCGCGGCGGCGAGCCGGTCGCGCAGCTCGACGGCGGTGAGCGAGTCGAAGCCGAGCTCCTGGAAGCTGCGCTCGCTCTCCACGCGTCGGGCGTCGGCGTGGCCGAGGACGTCCGCGACCTCGGTGCGCACCAGGTGAAGGACGCTCTTCTCGCGTTCCTCGGGGCTCATCTGCGCCAGCCGTTGGGTCAGCGGCCGCTGGTCCGCGCCCGTCGCGGCGGGCGGGGCGGGCCGGCGGGGCGGGGTGCGCACCAGGGTGCGCAGCAGGGCGGGCAGCCGGCCGGCGGCGGCCTGGGCGCGCAGGGCGCCGGCGTCCAGGCGCACCGGTGCGAGCAGCGGGTGCGCGGTGCGCAGGGCGGCGTCGAACAGGGCGAGGCCCTGGTCGGCGGGCATCGCGGCGATGCCGGTGCGGGCCAGGCGGGCCAGGTCGGCTTCGGCGAGTTCCTGCGCCATGCCGGCGGCGTCGTCCCACAGGCCCCAGCCCAGCGACTGGGCGGGCAGGCCGGCGGCGTGCCGGTGCTGGGCGAGCGCGTCGAGGAAGGCGTTGGCGGCGGCGTAGTTGGCCTGGCCGGGGGTGCCCAGGGGGGCGGCGATCGAGGAGAACAGCACGAACGCGGACAGGTCGAGGCCGGCGGTCAGCTCGTGCAGGTGCCAGGCGGCGTCGGCCTTGGGCCGCAGGACGGTGTCGATGCGCTGGGGCGTCAAAGCGGTCAGGACGCCGTCGTCGAGGACGCCGGCGGTGTGCACGAGGGCCGTCAGCGGGTGGGCGGCGTCGACGTCCGCCAGCAGCCGCTGCAGGGCGGCGCGGTCGGCCGTGTCGCAGGCGGCGAAGCGGGCGGCGGCGCCCAGTCGGGTCAGTGCGGCGGCCAGTTCGGGCGCTCCGGGCGCGTCGGCGCCGCGCCGGCTGACCAGCAGCAGGCGCCGCACGCCGTGCGCGGTGACGAGGTGGCGGGCGACGAGGGCGCCGAGGAAGCCGGTGGCGCCGGTGACCAGGACCGTGCCGTCGGGGTCCAGGGGGCGCGGCGGGGCGCTCTCGTCGGCGGGTGCGCCCGGCGCCAGGCGCGGTGCGTAGGCGACGGCCTGCCGCAGTGCGAGGTGCGGCTCGTCCTGGGCCAGGGCCCGGGCCACGGCCGCGGGCACGGCGTGCGCCGAGGCGGGGCTGCCGTCCAGGTCGAG
Organism: Streptomyces sp. NPDC020597; assembly: GCF_044335095.1. Lineage (NCBI taxonomy): Bacteria > Bacillati > Actinomycetota > Actinomycetes > Kitasatosporales > Streptomycetaceae > Streptomyces > Streptomyces sp. NPDC020597. Next base: position 19,390 of record NZ_JBIRUL010000045.1, read on the forward strand.
CAGGACGATGCGGCCGGGGTTCTCGGACTGGGCGGTGCGCACCAGTGCGCTGACGGCGGCGGCCGCCGGGTCGGGGACCTCGCCGGGCAGGGCGGCGCAGGCGCCCCGGGTGAGCAGGACCAGTCTGCTGTCGGCGTAGGCGTCCTCGGCGAGCCAGGTCTGCAGCAGCGCGAGGGTGTCGGCGAGCGCGGCGCGGGCCGCGTCGGGCGGCGTCGCCTCGGCGGGAGCGGCGGGGGCCGGGACGTCGGCGACCAGGACGCCCGGCACACCGGACACGCCGGGTGCGCCGGCGGCGGGCGCCGGCGGGCGCAGCGGGGCGGCGGGCAGGTCGTGGGCGCGGGCCAGGACGCCGGCCTGATCGGCCGAGCGGTCCTGCAGGACGGCCCACCGCTCGCCGGGCGCGGGAGCGGCGGGGGCCGGGTGCGGGCCGGGCAGTTGGCTCCAGTGCAGGCGCAGCAGGCCGCCGTGCGCGGCGCTCGGCGCGCCCTGCCCGCCCAGCCGCCCGGCGGGCAGGGCCCGCACGGACAGCGCGTCGACGCGGGCCACCGGCGCGCCGTCGGGGTCGGCGAGGTCGAGGCGGACGGCGCCGGCGCTCTGCGCGGGGGCGATGCGCACCCGCAGGGCGCGCGCCCCGCTCGCGTACAGGGTGACGCCGCTCCACAGGAACGGGATGTGCACACGGTCGGCGCCGGAGCCGGTGTCGGGGGTGGTGTCGGTGTCGGGGGCGGTGTCGGGGGCGGTGTCGGGGGCGGTGTCGGGGGTGGTGTCGGGGGCCTGCCGGGCCGGGCCGAGTGCGAGGGGGCGCAGCGCGGCGTCCAGCAGCGCGGGGTGGATGCCGAAGCCCTGGGTGTGCGCGCCGTCGGCGTCCTCGGGCAGCCGCACGTCGAGGTAGGTCTCCTCGCCCAGGCGCCAGGCCGCGTGCACGCCCTGGAAGGCGGGCCCGTAGCCCAGTCCGGCGGCGTTGAGGCGTTCGTCGAGCAGCTGCAGGTCCAGGGCGGTGGCCGCGGGCGGGGGCCAGGTTCCCGCGAGGGCCGCGGCCGGCGGGCGCTCGCCGGCGCCCAGCAGGCCGGTGGCGTGCCGGGTCCAGGGCGCGCCGTCGTCGTCGGGCGCGGCGTCGGCGCGGGTGTGGACGGCCAGGGGGCGGCGGCCGGCGTCGTCCGGGGCGCCGACGAGGACCTGCAGGCGCAGCGCGCCGTGCTCGGGCAGCACCAGCGGGGCTTGCAGGGTGAGGTCGTCGACGGCGGTGCAGCCGGCCTCCTCGGCGGCCCGGACGGCCAGGTCGGCCAGGGCCGCGCCGGGCAGCACCACGGCGCCGCCGACGACGTGGTCGGCGAGCCAGGGGTGGTCCGCCAGGGCGAGCCGGCCGGTGAACACCAGCTGCTCGCCGTCGGCGAGTTCGACCAGGGCGCCGAGCAGCGGGTGGCCGGGCGCGTCCTGGCCCACGCCCGCCACGTCGCGGGGCGCGGGCGGCGCCTGCAGCCAGTAGCGGGAGCGCTGGAAGGCGTAAGTGGGCAGGTCGACGACGCGGGCGCGGCGTCCGGCGAGCAGCGCCGTCCAGTCGATGCGGTCGCCGGTGGCGTCGGCGGCGGCGAGCGCGGCGAGGAAGGTGCGCGCCTCGGGGCGCCCCGCGCGCAGCGCGGCGGCCGCCGCGGGGGCCGGCCCGTCGTCCTCGAAGGCGTCGCGGACCAGGGCGGTCAGGACGGGATGGGGGCCCAGTTCGAGGTAGGCGCCGATGCCTTCCCGGTGCAGGGCGCGCACCCCGTCGTGGAAGCGGACCGCGGCGCGGATGTGGCGCGCCCAGTAGCCGGGGTCGGTCAGCTCGCCCGGCTCGGCGAGGCGCCCGGTGACGTTGGAGACGATCGGGATGCGCGGTTCGTGGAAGGCGAGGGCGCCCGCGACGCGCTCGAACTCTGCGAGGACGCCGTCCATGTGGGCGCAGTGGAAGGCGTGCGAGACGGGCAGGCGGCGGGCCTTGACGCCCTGGGCGGCGAAGTGCGCCGCCACCTGCTGTGCGGCGTCGGCGTCGCCCGAGATCACCACGGCGCGCGGCCCGTTGACCGCGGCGATCTCCACCCCGGCGTCCAGGCGGGCGAGGTGGGCGGCCACGTCGGCCTCGGCGGCCCCGATCGCGATCATCGCGCCGCCCTCGCGGGCCGCCTGCATCAGCCGGCCCCGCGCCGCCACCAGCGTGCACGCGTCGTCCAGCGTCAGCACGCCGGCGGCGTGCGCGGCGCTCAGCTCGCCCACGGAGTGGCCGATCAGCGCGGCGGGGGCGAGCCCGAAGTGCTCGGCCAGCCGGTACAGCGCGCTCTGCACGGCGAACAGGGCGGCCTGGGTGAACTCGGTGCGCTCCAGCAGATCGGCCTCGGCGCTGCCGGGCGCGGCGAACACCAGCTCCTTGAGCGAGCGGCCCAGGCGGGCGTCGAGGCGGGCGCAGGCGGCGTCGAAGGCCTGCGCGAACACCGGGAACGCCGCGTACAGTTCGCGGCCCATGCCGGCGCGCTGGCTGCCCTGCCCGGTGAACATCACGGCGGTGCGGCCTGCGCCGGAGGCGGCGCCGACGACGAGGTCGGGGCTGTCCTGGCCGCGGGCGGCGGCGGTGAGGGCGGCGACGAGTTCCCCGTGGTCGGCGCCCAGGGCCACGGCACGGTGGGCGAGGCGGGCGCGGGTGGTGGCCAGGGACAGCGCCAGGTCCTGCGCCCGCGGCGGTGCGCCGGGACCGTCCAGACGGGCCAGCAGGCGCGCGGCCTGGGCCTGCAGTCCCTCACGGGTGTGCGCGGACAGCGGCCACGCGAGCAGCCCCGCGGCGGGCCGCGAACCGGCCGCAGAACCCGCGGCGGACGCGGGCCCGGGCACGGCGGAGCCGGAGGCGGACCCGGGCACGGCGGTGTCGGTGTCGGGCGCGGACCCGGGCACGGCGGAGGCGGACCCGGGCACGGCGGAGCCGGAGGCGGACTCGGGCGCGGCGGCGGTGTCGGGGGCGGGCAGGGGCTCGGTGTCGGGGTCGGGCGCGGGGTCGGGGATGTGCTCGAGGACGAGGTGGGCGTTGGTGCCGCTGATCCCGAAGGAGGAGACCGCGGCGCGGCGCGGCCGGTCCGCCCGCCGGGGCCAGGGCTGTTCCCCGGTGAGCAGCGCCATCGTGCCGCTCGACCAGTCCACGTGCGGTGTCGGCTCGTCGACGTGCAGCGTGCGCGGCAGCCTCTCGTGGCGCATCGCCATCACCATCTTGATGACGCCGCCGACGCCGGCGGCCGCCTGCGCGTGGCCGATGTTCGACTTCAGCGAGCCCAGCCACAGCGGCTGTTCGGGGGTGTGCTCGCGCCCGTAGGTGGCCAGCAGGGCCTGCGCCTCGATCGGGTCGCCCAGGGTGGTGCCGGTGCCGTGCGCCTCCACCGCGTCCACGTCCGCGCCCGACAGGCCGGCGTCGGCGAGGGCCTGGCGGATGACGCGCTGCTGGGCGGGCCCGTTGGGGGCGGTCAGGCCGTTGGACGCGCCGTCCTGGTTGACGGCGCTGCCGCGGATCACGGCCAGCACGGGATGGCCGTTGCGGCGGGCGTCGGAGAGCCGCTCCAGCAGGACGAGGCCGACGCCCTCCGCCCAGCCGGTGCCGTCGGACGACGCGGAGAACGCCTTGCAGCGCCCGTCGGGCGACAGCGCCCGCTGACGGCTGAACTCCACGAACGTGGTCGGCGTCGCCATGAGGGCGACCCCGCCCGCCAGCGCGAGCGTGCACTCGCCCTCGCGCAGCGCCCGCGCCGCCAGATGCAGCGCCACCAGCGACGACGAGCACGCCGTGTCGACGGTGAGCGCGGGCCCCTCCAGGCCGAACGTGTAGGACACGCGGCCCGAGGCGACGCTGCCCATGCTGCCGTTGCCGAGGTAGCCCTCGTAGCCGGCGGGCGCCGGATGCAGCCGCGAGGCGTAGTCGTTGTACATGACGCCGGCGAACACGCCGGTGCGGCTGCCGCGCAGGGTCGCGGGGTCGATCCCGGCCCGCTCGAACGCCTCCCACGCCGTCTCCAGCAGCAGCCGCTGCTGCGGGTCGGTGGCCAGGGCCTCGCGCGGGCTGATCCCGAAGAACTCCGCGTCGAAGTCCTCGGCGCCGTGCAGGAACCCGCCGCGGCGGCAGTACGTCTTGCCGGCCGCGTCGGGGTCGGGATCGTACAGTTCCGCCTCGTCCCAGCCGCGTGAGGCGGGGAACTCCCCCACCGCGTCCACACCGTCGGCGACCAGCCGCCACAGCTCCTCCGGCGAGGTGACCCCGCCGGGGTAGCGGCAGCTCATCGCGACGATGGCGATCGGGTCGTCGTCCGCGGCACGCACCCGCACGGGCGCAGCCGCGGGTGCGGGCGCGGTGTGCTCGCCCTCGACGCGCTCCAGCAGGTAGCCGGCCACGGCCTGCGGGCTGGGGAAGTCGAAGACCAAGGTGGCGGGCAGGCTCAGGCCGGTGGCGGAGGCCAGCCGGTTGCGCAGCTCGACCGAGGCGAGCGAGTCGAAGCCGTAGGTCTTGAAGGCCCGCCGGTCCTCGATCGCGCCGGGCGCGTCGAGCCCGAGGACGGTGGCGACGTGGGTGCGCACGAACGCGGCGACGGCGCCGGCGCGTTCGGACTCGGCCAGGCGGGCGATGCGCTGCGCCCAGGCGCCCGCGCCGGCCGGGGCGCCGGCGGCTGCGCTGCGGCGGGCGGGCGCCCGGAACAAGGCGCGCAGCAGGGCGGGCAGGCGTCCCTCGGCCGCGTCGGCGCGCAGGGCGTCGGCGTCCAGGCGGGCCGGGACGGCCAGCGGACGGCCCGCGGCCACGCACGCGTCGAACAGGGCCAGGCCGTGCCCGGTGTCCATGGCGGCGAGGCCGCCGCGGGTCATCCGGGCGCGGTCGGCGTCGTCGAGGTGCCCGGTCAGGCCGGTGGCCTGGGCCCACAGTCCGAAGGCGAGGGACAGCGCGGGCAGCCCGCGGGCGTGCCGGTGCTGGGCGAGCCCGTCGAGGAAACCGTTGGCGGCGGTGTAGTTGGCCTGGCCCGGGTTGCCGAGCGTGGCGGTGACGGAGGAGAACAGCACGAACGCGGCCAAATCCAGGTCCTGGGTGAGCTCGTGCAGGTGCCAGGCCGCGTCCGCCTTGGGCCGCAGCACCCGCTCCAGACGCTCGGGCGTCAACGCCGTCACCGTGCCGTCGTCGAGCAGACCCGCCGTGTGCACCACCGCCGTCAGCGGATGCTGCGCCTCCACCGACCCCAGCAGGTCCGCCAGCGCGTCGCGGTCGGCCACGTCGCACGCGGCGATCCGCACCGCCGCGCCCAGCGCGCCCAGCTCCGCCGCCAGATCGGCCGCCCCCGGAGCATCCGCCCCGCGCCGGCTGACCAGCAGCAGACGCCGCACCCCGTACACGCTCACCAGATGCCGCGCGAAGACCGCGCCGAGCGTGCCCGTGCCCCCGGTGACCAGCACCGTGCCGTGCGGGTCGAGCGGGCGGGACCCGCCACCGGCCCCCGAACCCGGCACCTGCGCGACCGCCTGCAAGGGCGCCTGGACGGCGAACGCCTGCGCGGGCGTCTGCGCGGCGGACGCCTGCGCGGCAGGCGTCCGGGTGGCGGGCGCCTGCGCGGCGGGTGTTTGCGCGGCAGGCGTCTGCGCGGCAGGCGTCTGCGCGGCGGATGTCTGGGCGGCAGGCGTCTGGGCGGCGGACGCCTGCGCGGTGGGTGTTTGCGCGGCAGGCGTCTGGGCGGCGGACGCCTGCGCGGTGAGTGTCTGCACGGCAGGCGTCTGGGCGGCGGATGTCTGGGCGGTGGGCGTCTGGGCGGTGGGCGTCTGGGCGGTGAGTGTCTGGGCGGGTGTCTTGACCAGTCTGGGCACGCGGAGGGCGGCGCCGCGCACCGCGTACTGGGGCTCGGCGTCCAGGGCCAGCGCCCGGGCCAGGTCGCCGGCCGGGCGGGGGGCGTCGTCGAGGTCGACGAGCGCGAACCGGCCCGGCTCCTCGCGCTGGGCGGTGCGCACCAGCCCCCACAGGGCGGCGCCCGCCAGGTCGGTGACGTCCTCGCCGTCGTCGGCGGCCACCGCGCCGCGGGTGACGACGGTCAGCCGGGCGCAGGCGAGCTCCTCGCTGCCCAGCCAGCGCTGCAACTGCCCCAGCGCGTGCCGCGTCGCGGCGTGGACCTGCGCCAGGGGTGCGCCGCCCGGGTCGTCACCGGCCGCGAGCAGCACCGTGGAAGGGGGCTCGCCGCCCTGGCGCAGGCCGGCCAGGAGCGCGTCGACGTCCGCGTGCAGCGGCGCGTGGAGACTGTCGGCGAGGAAGCGGGCCGTGCCGGCGGCCGGGCCCAGCACCGCCACGGCGCCCGGCCGGGCCCGCTCGGGCAGCGGCTGCTCACTCCAGTGCACCGCATACGGCGTGCCCGGGTCGTCGCCGCCTGCGTGCAGCCGGTCCGCGGGGATCTCCCGCAGCGCGAGGGAGGCGACGGAGGCGACCGGACGGCCCGCTTCGTCGAACAGCTCCACCGCCACAGCGCTGCGGCCCGCCGGCGCGATCCGCACCCGCACCGCCGCCGCACCCGTGGCATGCAGCCGCACACCCGACCACACGAACGGCAGCCGCGGCCCACCCCCACCCTCGGCCCCTCCCCCGGCCCGGTCCTCGTGGGCCTGGGCCTCGTGCTCGTGTTCGTGTTCGTCGGCCGGCAGCAGTCCGGCGTGCAACGCCGCGTCCAGCAGCGCCGGATGCACACCGAACCCAGCCGCAGCCTCCCGCTCCCCCTCACCGAGAGCGACCTCGGCGAACACCTCCGCACCCCGCCGCCACACCGCGCCCACCCCCTGGAACACCGGCCCGTACTCATAGCCGGCCCCCGCCAGCGCCCCGTACAGAGCGCCCGCGTCCACCGCCCGCGCACCCCGCGGCGGCCACACCAGCCCCTCGCCCACCGGCCCGCCCGGGTCCGCGGGGTCGGCGGGGTCGGCGGGGTCGGCGGGGTCGGCGGGGTCGGCGGGGTCGGCAAGGTTGGCGGGGTCGGCGGGGTCGGCGGGGTCGGCGGGGTCGGCGGGGTCGGCAAGGTTGGCGGGGTCGGCGGGGTCGGCAAGGTTGGCGGGGTGGGGGGACAGCACGCCGGAGGCGTGGCAGGTCCACGCCTCCTCGTCGTCCGGGGCGACCGAGTCGGGCCGCGAGTACACCGCGACGGCCCGGCGGCCCGCCGCGTCCGGCGCCTGCAGGACCGCCTGCAGCCGCACGCCGTGCGCGTCGTGCAGGAACAGGGGTGCCTGCAGGGCGAGTTCGTCCAGGACGTGGCAGCCCGCCTCGTCGCCGGCGCGCAGCGCCATCTCCACGAACGCCGTGCCCGGCAGCAGCACCCTCCCGGCCACCGCGTGGTCGGCCAGCCAGCCGTGCGTCGCAAGCGACAGCCGGCCCGACAGCATCACGCTGCGGGTGCCGGCCAGGCCCGTCACGGCGCCGAGCAGGGGGTGTCCGGCGGCGGCCAGGCCCGCGGCGGCGACGTCGGCGGCCGGGCGGGCGGGCTCCAGCCAGTGCCGGCTGCGCTGGAAGGCGTAGGTGGGCAGGTCGGCCGGCTCCCCCGTGAACGGCAGGGCCGGCCCGAAGTCGACGTCGACGCCGTGCTCCCAGGCCTGGCCCAGCGAGGTGAGGAAGCGCTCCAGGCCGCCCTGGCCGCGGCGCAGCGTGGGCACCGACACCGCGACGGCGGCGTGCGCGGCGGCGGCGTCCGCGGCGCGTGCGGCGTCCTCGAAGGTCTCCTGCATGCCCTGGGCGAGGACCGGGTGGGCGCCGCACTCGACGAAGACGGTGTGCCCGTCGGCCAGCAGGGCCCGGGTGGTCTTCTCGAACTGCACGCTCTGGCGCATGTTGCGATACCAGTACGCGGCGTCCAGGCCGGCGGTGTCGATGGGCTCGCCGGTGACGGTGGAGTAGAACGGGATCCCGCTCGTGCGGGGGGAGACCGGCGCGAGCAGGCCCAGGACGCGCTCGCGGACGGGCTCGACGTGACGCGAGTGCGAGGCGAACGTGGTGGCGATGCGGCGCCAGCGCACGCCGTCGGCCTCCAGGGCCGCGGCCAGCTCGTCCAGGGCGCCGTCGGTGCCCGACACCACGCTCGAGGCGGGGCCGTTGACGACGGCGATCTCCAGGTCGTCGGCGCGGCGGGCGAGGTAGGGGCGCACCGCGTCGGCGGACAGCGCCACGGAGAGCATGCCGCAGGAGCCCTCGATCTCGGTGATCGCCCGGCCGCGCAGCGCCACCACCAGCGCGGCGTCGTCCAACGACAGGGCGCCGGCGAAGGTGGCCGCCGCGATCTCCCCCTGCGAATGCCCCACCACCGCGTCCGCAACGACGCCATAGGAGCGCCACAGCTCCGCCAGCGACACCATCACCGCCCACAACGCCGGCTGCACCACGTCCACCCGCTCCAGCAGGCCCCCGCCCGCATCGCCTTCGCCGTCCTCGCCGAGCAGCACCTGAAGCAGGTCCCACTCCACATACGGCGCCAGCGCCCGCGCGCACTCCTCCAGCCGGGCCCGGAACACCGGCGCCTGCGCATACAGCGGGCCCGCGACGCCGGCCCAGTAGGAGCCCTGGCCGGGGAAGACGAACACGGTCCTGACCGCTGCGGCGGCCTGCCGCACCGGCGAGTCGGGCTCCGCGAGGGCCTGCGCGCCGCGGACCAGGGCGTCGCGGTGCGCGCCGACGAGCACGGCCCGGTGATCGAAGACGGTACGGTGGCGCACGAGCGCGGAACCGATCGCGGCCGCGTCCACACCGGGACGCGCGGCCGCGAAGGCCGCCAGACGGGCGGCCTGCCCGCGCAGCGCGGCGGGAGTCTTCGCCGACAGCACCCACGGCACCACCGCACACACAGCGCCGGCCTCAGACACGGCGCCGGCAGCAGGGACAGTGCCGGCCGCAGCCGCTGCCGCTCCCTCCGACACAGCCGCAGCCGCTGCCGCAGCCTCCGACACCGACAGAGCCGCGTCCTCGGCCGGAGCCGCTGCCGGGGCGGCGTGTGCGGGCCCGGCCGCGTCCTCGGCGATCGGGTCGCCCTGGGGGGCCTGCTCCAGGATCAGGTGGGCGTTGGTGCCGGAGATCCCGAACGAGGAGACCGCCGCACGCCGCGGCCGGCCGACTGCCGGCCAGGGCCGCTCCTGCGCGAGCAGCGACACCGCCCCCGCCGCCCAGTCCACCTCAGCGGTCGGCTGTGTGACGTGCAGGGTGCGCGGCAGCATCCCGTGCCGCAACGCCATCACCATCTTGATCACACCGCCGACCCCGGCCGCCGCCATCGTGTGACCGATGTTCGACTTCAACGACCCCAGCCACAACGGCTGCTCGCGGGTGTGCTCCTGCCCGTAGGTCGCCAGCAGCGCCTGCGCCTCGATCGGGTCGCCGAGCCGGGTGCCGGTGCCGTGCGCCTCCACCGCGTCCACGTCCGCACCCGTCAGGCCCGCGTTCGCCAGCGCCTGGCGGATCACCCGCTGCTGCGACGGCCCGTTGGGCGCGGTCAGCCCGTTGGACGCGCCGTCCTGGTTGACGGCGCTGCCCCGGACGACGGCGAGCACCTCGTGGCCGTTGCGGCGGGCGTCGGAGAGCCGCTCCAGCACCACCATCCCGACGCCCTCGCCCCAGCCGGTGCCGTCCGCGTCCTTCGAGAACGCCTTGCAACGGCCGTCCACCGACAGCCCCTGCTGGCGCGCGAACTCCACGAACATCCCCGGCGACGCCATCACCGTCGCCCCGCCCGCCAACGCCAGCTCGCACTCCCCCGCACGCAACGCCTGCGCCGCCAGATGCAACGCCACCAACGACGCCGAACACGCCGTGTCCACCGTCACCGCCGGACCCTCGAGCCCCAGCGTGTAGGCGATACGCCCCGACGCCACACTCGCCGTCGTCCCCGTCAGCAGATACCCCTCCGAGCCGCCCGCCGCCTCGTGCAGACGCGGCCCGTACTCCTGCGTCATCGCCCCGACGAACACCCCCGTGCGGCTCCCGCGCAGCGAGCCGGGCACGATCCGGGCCCGCTCCAGGGCCTCCCACGCCGTCTCCAGCAGCAGCCGCTGCTGCGGGTCCATCGCGGCCGCCTCACGGGGGCTGATGCCGAAGAACGCGGCGTCGAACATGTCGGCGTCGTAGACGAAGCCGCCGTGCCGGGTGTAGGTCTTGCCGGCCGTGCCGCGCTCGGGGTCGTAAAGGCCCTCCAGGTCCCAGCCCCGGCCCTCGGGGAAGGCGCCGATCGCGTCGACGCCGGCGGACACCGCCTCCCACAGGCCCTCCGGGGACGTCACCCCGCCCGGGTAGCGGCAGCCCATGCCCACCACGGCCAGCGGCTCGCCGGCGGCGTCCCGCAGCCCGGACAGGACGCCGTCGACGGCGTGCGGATCGGGCGCCGCGACGAGATCGCGGACGATGTGCCGGGCCAGGACCTCGGGAGTGGGGTAGTCGTAGACCAGCGAGGACGGCAGGGACAGGCCCAGATCGCCCGCCAGCCGGCTGCGCAGGTCCACCGACGTCAGCGAGTTGTAGCCCAGATCGCGAAACGACAGCGCCGCATCGACCTCTTCGGCCGACTCGTACTCCAGGATCTCCGCCGTGTGCCGCCGCACCAGATCGGTGATCAGCTTCTGCCGCAGCCGGTCGCCCTGAGCGCCGGTCAGGTCCCGCATCCTCGCCGCCCACTGCCCCAGCACCGTGTCCGGCTCATCGCCGTCGAGCGGGAAACCCCCGCCGGCGTCGGGGGCACGCTCGGCGACGGCCGCCGCCGCAGGGTCAGCACCTGCCGCCGCCGCGACGGCGGGGGCGGGGGCGTCGATCCAGTACCGCTTGCGCTGGAAGGCGTAGGTGGGCAGGGCGATGCGCCGGCCCCCGTCCAGCAGCGGCGTGAGGTCGACGCCGACGCCGTGGGCGTGCAGGACGGCCAGCGCCCGCAGCGCGGTGCGGGACTCGTCGGCGTCCCGGCGCAGCGCCGACACCGCGACCACGGGCGCACCGCCGCCTGCGGCACCGGCGCCGGCGCCGGCGCCGGCGCCGTCCTCGGTGGGGGTGTCGAGGGTGTTCTTGACCAGGGCGGTCAGGACGGGGTCGGGCCCCAGTTCCAGGTAGGCGGTGATGCCGCGCGCGTGCAGGGCCTGGACGCCGTCGTGGAAACGCACCGCCGCCCGGATGTGCCCGGCCCAGTACCCCGGATCCGTCAACTCCCCTTCCACGGCCGGAGCGCCGCTGACGTTGGAGATCACCGCGAGCCGCGGCTCACGCAAGACGATCCCCGCGACCGCCTCCTCGAACAAAGCCACCGCCGTGTCCATGTGCGGGGAATGGAAAGCGTGCGAGACCGCCAGACGCTTCACCCGCACCCCCTCCCGCCGGAAACGCTCCGCGAGCTCGGCGGCCGCGTCCGCGTCACCGGACACCACGACCGCGGCGGGCCCGTTGACCGCCGCCAGCGACAACCGCCCCCCGAACGAGGCCACCACCGGCGCCACGTCTGCCGCCGGGGCGGCGATCGCGATCATCGCCCCGCCCTCGCGGGCGGCCTGCATCAGCCGGCCCCGCACCGCCACCAGCCGGCACGCGTCCGCCAGCGAGAACACCCCCGCCGCATACGCGGCCGTCACCTCGCCCACCGAATGCCCGATCACCGCATCCGGCCGCACCCCCCACGACGACACCAGAGCGAACAACGCCGACTCCACCGCGAACAACGCCGCCTGCGTGAACTGCGTCCGCTCCAGCAACCCCGCCCCCGCGGAGCCCGCCTCCGCGAACACCAACTCCTTCAGCGAACGCCCCAACTCCACATCCAGATGCGCGCACGCCGCATCGAAAGCCCGCGCGAACACCGGGAACGCCGCATACAACTCCCGCCCCATACCCGGGCGCTGACTGCCCTGCCCGGAGAACATCACCGCAAGCCCGCCCGCACCCGTGGCGCGGCCCCGCACCACATCCGCGCCGCCCCGGCCGGCCGCCAGCGCGTCCAGCCCCGCCACAAGCTGCTCGCACCCCTCACCCAGCACCACCGCCCGATGCTCGAACACCGACCGCGACACCGCCAGCGACCACCCCACATCCACCACATCCACCGAACCGGCCTGACCGACCGGATCCGCCAGGCCCGCCGAACCCGCCCGCTCACCCCGACCGGCCTGACCGGCCGTCCCTGCGCCCCGCACGAACTCCGCCAGCCGGGAGGCCTGTTCACGCAAGGCGGCCGGTGTCTTCGCGGACAGCGCCCACGGCACCACACCACTGCCGGCGCCGGCGACGGCGCCGGCCAGGGTGCTGGTGCTGTCGGAGTGGGTGGTGCTGCTGTCGCCGGTGCCGGTGTCGGCGGTGCCGGTGTCGGCGGTGCCGGTGTCGGCGTGGTGGGCGGGTGTGTGCCGGGTCCGGGTCTGCGTCTGGCGTTCGGGGCCTGCGGTGAGGACGAGGTGGCAGTTGGTGCCGCCCATCCCGAACGAGGACACACCCGCCACCGGCACGCGGCCGTCCTCGTGCTGCGGCCAGGGCCCGGCCTGCGTCTGCACCCGCAGGTTCAGCGCCCCCAGATCGATGCCGGCAGCCGGCGAGCGGAAGTGCAGACTCGCCGGAATCCGCCGATGCCGCACCGCCAGCGCCGCCTTGATCAGACCGACGATCCCCGCCGCACCCTCCAGATGCCCCACGTTCGTCTTCGCCGACCCCACCCGCAACGGCTCCCCACGCCCCTCGGCGCCGCCCAGCACCGCACCCAGCGCCCGCGCCTCCACCGGATCACCCGCACGCGTCCCCGTCCCGTGCAACTCCAAATAATCCACCGCCGCAGGCGACAGCCCCGCGTCCGCATACGCCCGCCGCAGCACCTCCTCCTGACCCGCCGCACACGGAACCGTCAACCCCTCACCGCCGCCGTCGTTGGTGACCGCACCACCCGCGATCACACACACCACCTCGTCCCCGTCGGCCACCGCGTCCGAGAGCCGCTTCAACACCACCAGACCCCCGCCCTCCCCCCGCACATAGCCCTCCGCCCGCGCGTCGAAGACATACGCACGCCCCTCCGGCGACAGCCCGCCGAACTTCGAGACGGCGACGGTCGATTCGGGGGCGAGGATCAGGTTGACGCCGCCGGCCAGGGCCAGGCAGACGTCGCCGCGGCGCAGTGCCTGGCAGGCCTGGTGGACGGCGACCAGCGCGGAGGACTGACCCGAGTCGACGACCCAGGAGGGGCCGGTGAGGCCGAGCAGGTAGGAGACGCGGTTGGCGATGACGCTGCGGGCCAGCCCGGTCGAGGTGAACGCGTCGATGGCGCCGACGCCGGCGCGCCGGGACAGGGCCGCGTAGTCGTCGGCCATCGCGCCGACGAACACGCCGGCGGGGGTCGCGGCGGCGGACGCCGGCACGATTCCCGCGTCCTCGAAGGCCTCCCAGGCCAGTTCCAGGACGAGACGCTGCTGGGGGTCCATCGCGGCGGCCTCCCGCGGCGAGATCCCGAAGAAGGAGGCGTCGAAGCCGTCGACCCGGTCGAGGAACCCGCCACGGCGGGCCACCGCGCGGCCCGCAGCGCCGGGATCGTCGCTGAAGAACGCGTCGGCGTCCCAGCGGTCGGCGGGCACCTCCCGGACCGCGTCGCGGCCCTCGGCCAGCAGGTCCCAGAACGCCGCCGGGTTCTTCCCGCCCGGGAAACGGCACGACAGACCCACCACTGCGATCGGCTCGTTGTGCGGCCTGTCAGATTCACAAAGCACGATGCCCGGTCTCCGTTTCGTCACACGCAGAAAAAACACAACGTCACACCCGGGGCGGGGTCCCGCCCCCGTGTCCGATGCCGCTGTCCGGTCTGTCACCTTCGCCAGCCGGGCTAAAGCCCCTCTTGCGGGGCCGCAAGGAGGACGGCGCCGCTAGGCCGGCACCGGCCAGGACAGGACCGGCGAAGGCGAAGGCGGGGCCGGCGAGGGCGAGGGCAGGGGCGAAGGCGGGGCCGGCGAGGGCGGGGGCGGGGGCGGGGGCGGGGGCGGGGCCGGCGCGGCGGCGTCGACCTCCAAGTCCAAGTCCAGGTCCAGGTCGAGGTCCAGGTCGAGGGGCAGATCACGGCGCCGTGACACCTGCAGGATGCGGTAGACGCGGGTGAGATGCTGCTCGACGGTGCTGGCGGTGATGAAGAGCCGCGCGGCGATCTCACGGTTGGTGTATCCGGCGGCGGCCAGCGCCGCGATACGCCGCTGCGAAGCGCTCAGCCGGCCGGCCCGCGCCTCGTCCGGCGCGCCGCGCCCGCCGGACGGCGCATGCGGGTCACGGCCGGGCAGAATGCCCTCGCACAACGGGATCGCCCCACAGTCCGCCGCCAGATTCCAGGCCCGCCGCACCAGCGCCCCGGCACGGACGCCCTCGCCGCCGGTCTGCAAGGCCCGGCCGAGATCGGCGAGGGCCTTCGCCAGCTCCAGACGGTCCCCGCAGGCACGCAGCTCGCCCACCGCCCGGGCCAGGGTCCGCTCCCGCTCCCCCGGCGCCTCGGTCGCCGCCCGCAGCCGCAACGCGACACCGTCCGGACGAGGCCCCGTGCAGACAGGCAGGGCGAGCTGCTCGACGACCAACGCGCGGGCCTCCCGGCGGCGCCCGGCACGCAGGAGCGCCTCGGCGGCATCAGTGCGCCAGGGATGCTGACAGGGGCGGTCCAGGCCCCACCGGGCGGCGAGCCGTCCGCACTCACGGAAAGCGTCCACAGCCGCCTCGGCACGATGGGTCGCCAGCAGGTACCGGCCGCGGGCCCGCAGCAACGGCAGAACGTGAACGGTGTCCACGACCGCGTCCAGATCCACCGCCTCCAGACGAGACGCCGCCTCCCCGTAACGGCCCCGCGCGGTGAGCGCCATGACCAGCACCGCGACCGGAACGGCCCCGAAACGCCCGCCGCGCCCGCACAACGCCCCCACAGCCTGAGCCGCGGCCTCACCGGCGCCCGCGAGGTCACCCAGATGCAGCAGCGCCTCCCCCTGCAGCGCCCCGTAGAGGGCATGCAGACCAGGAGCCCGATACCGGACGGCGTGCGCGCCCAGACGACGAGCGAACACTTCCGCACGACGCGGCCGGCCGGCGTGCACAAGCGTGCGCAACGCCTGAGCCAGAGCATCATGCACGCCGGGAGCCGGCGGGACGGCGGCGAGGAAACGCTCCGCGTCACGCAGATCCTCCTCGTGCCCGCGGCCGGGATGAGTCCACAACCCGCCACACACACCAACAACCCCACCCCCACCCCACACCCCCACACCACCACCAGACGACACAGAGACCCGGTCACCACCACCACCGGACGCGCCCGTCACACGGTCACCACCGGACGAGGCGGAGGCACGATCACCACCACCGGACGAAGCGGAAACACGATCACCACCACCACCGGACGCGACCGTCACACGGTCACCACCGGACGAGGCGGAGGCACGATCACCACCACCGGACGAAGCGGAGGCACGGTCACCTCCGGACGCGACCGTCACACGACCGCCGCCGGACGAGGCGGGGGCACGCCCGCCGCCGGACGCGACCGTCACACGACCGCCGCCGGACGAGGCGGGGGCACGCCCGCCTGGCCGGACGGGGGCGGCGGGCGGGACGGCTGCACGGCCCCCTGACGGGACGCGGCCGGCGGCCGGGGCCGCGACACGACCGCCACAGGACGCGACCGCGACACGGTCACCGCCCGCCGAGGCGGGCGCACGGCCGCCGCCGGACGCGACCGTCACACGGCCACCGCCGGACGCGACCGTCACACGGCCGCCGCCGGACGGGGCGGGCACACGACCGTCTGACGGGGCGAAGGTGCGGCCACCTACCGGAGCGTGACCGGCGGGAGCGGCGGGCGGGGCGGGCGGGGCGGGGGCGCGGCCGCCTGACGGAGCGTGACCGGCGGGAGCGGCGGGCGGGGCGGGGGCGCGGCCGCCTGACGGAGCGTGGCCGGCGGGGGTGGGGTCGGCGGGCGGGAGGGCGAGCAGTTCGTGCAGGGCGGCGGCGCCGCCGGGCGCACGGCGCAGCGCCTCGGCGGCCTCCTCGAGGCGTCCCTGGGCGGTGAGCAGGCGCGCCAGGCGGGCGGCCGCGGCCGGCGCGAGGCGGCTGGCGCGCAACTCCGCCAGCGGGCCCGCGAGATGATGCTCAGCCGCCTGCGGACTCGTCTTCCAGGTCAGAGCGGCGAGTCGCAGAGCGATGTCGCTGCACGCGCCGGCATCGCCCCGACGGGCACAGGCGGCGTGCGCCAGATGCAGGCACGCGACGGCGCGTTCCTCCTCACCGCCTCCCATGGCCTGACGGGCCGCCTCACACAGCGCCTGCACAGCCCAGTCCTCATCGACGCCGCCCGCCGAGCACAGCAGCTCCGCGACCGCGCACGCCGGCGCCTGCGTCTCGTACAGCACCCGCGCCGCCCGCCGGCACAGCCTCCTGTGGGCGGCCGGCGCCAGGACGGCCAGCGCCGCCGTGCGGGCCAGCGGATGACGCAGCCGGTAGCCGTGAGCGAGGCCCATCGCGGCGAGCACGCCCAAAGCGGGCGCCAGACTCTCGGGCGAGGTGTGCAGCAGACGCGCCGCCCGCTCCGCACTCGCATGATCACCCAGAACGGCGAGCGCGCGCGCCAGACGCCCGACGGGAGCAGGACAGCGCCGCAGACACACATCGACGGCACGGGCGAAAGGACCACCCGGCCGCGGATCGCATCCACTCTCACCGAGCAAAGCCCGCACCAGCAACGGATTACCACCGCTGACCTCATGCACCCGGCCCACCAGCGCGTCCGGCACCCGCCCCCCGGTGTGCCGGCGCAACACACCCGCAGTGCCGGAACGGGCCAGCGGACCGACCCGGACCCGGACCATCGCGGGATGCCCCAACAACACCCCCTCCAACACCGCACCGAGCGGCTGCGTGAGGTCGACGGCGAGCACGAGCAGCAGACCACCCTCCCCGCCGCCCCGCGCCCGGGACCGGGCCACAGCGGCCACAGCGGCCTGGGAGACGGCACCGACGCGGCCGGCATCATCGACACACCACACCCTCGCAGCGCGCGGCCCGTCCAAACCGTCGGAACACCACACCGTGGCGGCACGCGGGCCGCCCATGCCGTCGACCCCGGACAGAGCCCCAGGACACACCGCACCGACGGCGTCCACGACAAGCGCCCCACGGCGTCGGGCCGCATCGGCGCAGTACTCCAACAACGCCGACTTACCACAGCCCGGAGCGCCTTCCACCAGCACGACCGCGAAAGCACCCCGCATACAGGCATCCAGCGCACCCTCGATACGCGCGCGTTCCCCGTCCCGGCCCAGCAGTGTCATGAACAGCAGGCTAGACAGCACCGACACACCGAACACCCGCCCGGACACTGACCGCAACCTGCCATGCAACAACTCCCACCCACCCCCACCCCCACCGCCGACCCCACCGCCACCGCCGACCACCACCCAGCCCAGCCACCCGACCCGGCCACCACCCACCCCGACCCGGCCACCACCACCCGGCCCCCGACCCCGCCACCACCACCCAGCCCAGCCACCCCGACCCGCGGACCGGCAGCGTTCGGGGGCTCCGCGGAAGATCACGGACGAGCAGGTCGAGGCGCTGGCCGTCAGGACGCCGGATCCGGCGCCACCAGGTGACCCGCACTGGTCGACACATTCAGCACGCGCCCCGACGAGCTCGTCATCGGACACACGTTTACGGCTCCGAGCCGGGGAGGGGAGTCGCGACCGCGCATACAACCTCCACGTGCTTCTCGGTGCGGTGCCGTTGAAGCTCCCACCGGGCCGGACGCCGGGCAAAGCCTTCCTACGCGAGGGATGTGACCGGAGTCGGTGTGGCTTCAGCGGCCGCCGACCAGGCCCGGCACGCCGTCGGTGCCCGGCCGACCGCCGCGGCGACGCTGGCGGCCGCGGTCGCCGCCCGCGCGTACGCCCTCAATAACCAGCCCGAGCAGGCCCGCGCCGCGCTCAAGGCCGCCGACGCCCTCATGGGCCGGCTCCCCGAAGGCGAGCGGTCGGACAGCTGGTTGACGTACGGCGAGAACAAACACCACGTCCACCTGAGCCACGCGCTAATCACGCGGAAGCCGCCGTGTCGCCGAGTGCAGGGACCGGGCAGCCTTCGCAGGGTGGCAACAACCGCTTGGCGAGCCTGCGACGGGCCTTCAGCCGTGCAGCATGAGGAGGCTGAGCCCGGTGCTGGTGGCGGTGTGTACCGCGCTGTTGCGGTGCCGGAGGGTGGTGACCAGTCCGGCCTGTCGTAGGACGGTTGCGTGTTGGCTTGCGCCGGAGGCGCCGATGCCGAGAACGCCGGCGAGTTCGGCCGTGTTGCACCCGGGATGGGTGGCGATGGCGTGGAGGACTGCGGCGCGGGTCCGGCCCAGCAGCGCGGTCAGAGCCGCGGGTGCGCCTGCGGCCGTGGACTCGGTGGAGAAGGGGGTCAGGGGGGTGAGGGCCGCACCGGAGTTGGCTGGGTAGGTCAGGAACGGCTGGGGTTCGGCATCGGGGTCGATGACCGGTGACTCCGACCCGAACAGTGAAGGCACCAGCAGCAGCCCCCGCCCCTCCAGCCGCAGGTCGCCTTGCATGCCGGAAGCCATGGCGACTTCCAGCGTCGGCGGCGTCCACCGGATGCGCGGCGGGTACAACCCGGTCAGCAGGCGCTCGACACCACCGTGGAGCAGCTCGCGTATCCGGACGGCACGGTCGGCGGCAAGGCTGGTCACCACGTGGGGCCAGTACGGTGCCATGACTGTCGTGTGGAGGAGATGCATGCTGTCGGCCAGTTGCTGCAGCACGAGTGGGTCATCGTCCAGCCGCCGGGTCCAGGACGGCAGCGGCTGGTGTTCCGCGAGGTCTGCCAGGGTCTGACGGATCTCTTTCGGAGAGGTCGAACGGATCTGTTCCAGCAGATCCTGGGGGCTGCCCCGTTGCACGCGGGCCAGGAAGTCCGGCGTCCATCCGCGCAACGGGATCATATCGAGGGCCAGGCGCGCTGCCGGCGGTAGCCGGGCAAACGACCGCCGTCGCCATACGTCGTAGCGGACCGGCTGATTCCGGTCCTGAAGAACCCGTACCGCATTGGCCAGTTCCAGCATCGGCCTCGGCGATTCGGCCAGCCGGGTTCGGGCCAGATCCTCGGCGGTGAAATGGATCCGGTAGACCACTGCTTCCCCCATGCTCCAGCCATGCCTGGCGATCGCCCGTGATTGTCCCAACAGGCCGTGATTCAAGCCAGGTTGAAACACCTCGGCCTTTCCCACCTGAGTGGGACAGCCTCATCAGGCAGGCAAACAAGGCCCTTGGGCCTCGTCCTGAGTGGTGCACGGGACGCCAACACACCGATGAACCCATCAATCATCACGTCGACGCATCCCCCCGGTTCACTCGCGGGGAGCCGCTCAGGGGGACGGGTGGTGCAGTCCGCTCCGCCGCCCCATCACAACCGGAAGGTCTCCACAGAAAATGAACAAAGTACGCCAGCGCATCGCTTTCGCCGCCGCTGTCGCAGCCCTAGGCAGTTTCGTTTGGATCTGTCGGTCGTTGGTCCGGGTGTGCCGTTGACTGACGCGCAGTGGGCGCGGATCGAGCCGTTGCTCCCGGACCGC
>NZ_JBIRUL010000046.1:0-37875 GCF_044335095.1 Streptomyces sp. NPDC020597
GGAACTCCTTCGGATACGGCTTGGGCACTGCGACATCCTTCCAGGCCGCCTCTCAGCAAGCCAGGTCAGGTGTCACCTGATCCTGCAGCAGTCCCATGTTCCGCGCAGAAACCTTGTCCTTCCCTTCCTCCGGGGAGAAGTAGTTGCTGTGCGCCTCGATATCCAGGGTCGAGTTCCACACCTCGGGGAAAGAAGGCTGCGCCAGCTCCGGTCCGGGCAGGGTCTGGAACCTGTTGGCCCCGAACGCTTTGCTCGCAGGATCCTTGCCGAACCAGACGTCGTCATCACCCTGATCGGCCAGGTCGCCAGCGAGGTACGCGCCGAGCGGACCGCCCCCGAAGAACCCCATGGTCCCTGCGGTGGCCTCCTTCGAGGAAGGCAGCTTGGTAACGATGTCATTCTCAGCCGCGCCCACCCAGACGTGCTCCTTGCCCACCCCGAGGTCCTCCGCCCTGTCGACGCCGACACCGGGACTTCCTACGAGGACGATGTCATCGGCGCCCGCGATCCCGCCCACCTCCTGTGTGGCAGCGCCCACCAGTCGAGAACCGTAGGAATGCCCGATGGCGGTGACGTGAGGATCCGCGTTCTCGTTGGTGGCCGAAATTCCACTCATGAAACTGTTGTAGGCGGGGGCGCCTCGCTCGGCATCGGCCGTCGTCATCACGTCGAGTGACTGAGGCGCGTCGTAGCCGAGCCATACGATCGCAGATGAGGAGGGGTCGAACTTCTGGGCGCCCTGCGCGGTGTAGAAGGCACGCTTCACCGTGCCATCGGCGAATCCCGAGTCGAGCTTGGTTCCCAGGCCAGGCACATAGGCCGACACGTTCTTCGAGGTGTCAGGGTTCTCGTACGCGACGATCGCCCTCCCGTTTCCTTCGAGACCGATGCCCAGAAGGAACATGGGCGGCTGGCTTCCCGCATTGAGCTTGGCCTGTATGCCCTTCAGTCCTTCGAGCTTTTCTTTGGACGCCTCTCCGGGCTGGCCCTCCAACTGCGCGATGAGCAGGTGGATGTTCTCCCGGTTGGCCTCATCCCGGACCGTGGACGGGATCCCGTCCAAGTTGCCGATGATTTCCGGGAAGGCCGCCTTGTACTCCTCCCGCTCCTCGTCACTGAGGCTGTCCCACCACTCTTTGCGGTCGGCCGGCGACTTGGCCAACGGGATATGATCCTGGAGGTATTTACTGGCCGCTGAACTCACAGCATCGACATCCGATGCCACGTCCGCCCATGTTTTGGTGTCGACGTTCAGCCCCGGCGCCGCCTTGAGCTTGTTCAGCGCCTTGCTGTACCGATCGTCGATCTCCTGTGCTTCCCGTACGGCGTGGGCGATGCGGTCGGCGATGTCCACGGCTTTGGCATGGTGCGGGTTCGGGTTCTTGAACTGAGGATTGTTCGGCATCAGCCCCGGTGCTTGAAATCCTGTGTCGTTGCCGGTGATCAAGCCGTTGTTGCCCATGACTTTCCCGCCGGGGATCGACTCACCGGTGAGCTCGTTCTTACCGCCGGCGGGATACGTGACGGTGCCGTCCTCGTTGACGGTGTATGCCAGCGCTGCCGCATCGTCCAGTGCCTCAGTCAGCCTCCGTTTGGGTGCGGTGATCTCGGACGAGAAGCCGTCGAGAGCTCCAGTGATCAGGCCGCACTCGACTTGGGTGTAGTGGAAATTCTCCGACAGCTTCCGCAGCTGCTTGAGTGCCGCGTCCGCGGCCTCACCCTCGTTGGCCTTCCGCATGGCCGCGGTGATCTGCTTGTCAATGCGGTCCATGGCCGCGTCGGCCGAGCCGCTGATCGCGCGGTATCCGTCAGCCGCCTCGGTGTACTCGGACGGCGTGAGCGCCTTGAGCGTCAGGTGGTCCATGTCCGGGTCACCGCCCCTTGGCCTGGCTGCCGGGGTGCGTGTCCTCGTAGTACTCGGTCTTCAGCTTGACGATCTCGGCTTCGATGGCCTGATCCGTCCGCAGCTGGTCGTTGCCCGCCTTCTCCAGCACGCCGGCAAGCCCGTCGCACACCTCGCCCACGTCCTTGATGTAGCGCTTCCAGGACTCGTAGACATCCTGTTGGGCCGCTGCGGTCAGGCACCCGGTTCCCTTCCCGAGCCCCGTCTGGCCCGACTCCATCTTCACCCACGCCTTGCCAAGGTCCTCACGCAAGGACCCGACGTCCTCCCCCGCCTTGGTCCATGCCGCCTTGTCCGACCTCAACTTGCCAGAAGAAGCGCCGGCGTTACTCGTGCCGCCGCCTCCCTGATCGGCCAGCACATGGTTGAGCTGCATCTGCGTGGTGTGCCGCTCGACCGCTGCGGCCTTGAGCTGCTCCCACTCATCCCACGCCATGCGTGGTTCCTCCCCGTGTCCTGTCGTACCCGACGAGCGGACGTGAACCTGTCACAGCAGCGCTGCGGTGACCGAGCCGCACCATAACTCCCCTGCATAACGCGCAGTATCCGTATCGGCCACCACGGCGCCTGAGTAGTTCTACTCAGGCGGAAGCCCGTCCCCGATCGGACGGAGTGACGTTGTCGGATGCACCTTGCAGCGTGCGCGAAGGGGACGTGCAACCCGCTGTCCGGGCGCGGGAGCTCGTCGAGGTTGAGGGTGAAGGTGCGGTCGTCGGCCAGGGGGATGGGTATCTTGCCCGTGCCGTACTTGTGCGTGTGTGCCGCGGCCGTACTGCTGCGCCCGGTCGGACCCCGCACAAATGGGTGTGTGAACACGGAGTGGCCTGGGTGACGGGGGCACCGGGCCTGGTGACGGCCGTACGGTCGGCGAAGCAGTTCCTGACGTACGTGGCGTCGGGCCCGTTCCAGTACGCGGTGGCGGAGGCTCTTGCGCTCCCGGACTCCTACTTCGACACCTTCCGCGCGGACATGCTGGCCAAGCGGGACGTGCTGGCGACGGGCCTGACGGAGGCGGGCTTCGAGGTCTTCCGCCCGGCCGGCACGTACTTCATCACGACCGACATCCGCCCCCTCGGCGCCGACCTCTCCAAAAACGGAGACGGCTTCGCCTTCTGCCGCGCCCTGCCGGAACTCGCCGGGGTCGTCGCCATCCCGAACGCCGTCTTCTACGACCACCGGGAGGCGGGCGCGCCCTTCGTACGGTTCGCGTTCTGCAAGAAGGTGGGTGTGCTGGAGGAAGCGACGGAACGGCTCCGTAAGGCATTCGCACACTGACCGTCGTCCGCCGTTCCGGCGCTTGCCCGGACCGCGGGGATCGACGTACAATTTCCTGTACGTCGAGGAGGTTCGATCGTGAAGACCATGACCTATTCCGAGTCGCGCGCGCGGTACGCCGAGGTGCTCAACTCCGTCACCGACGACCGCGAAGAGGTCGTCATCACCCGGGCCGGACATGAGCCGGTCGTCATCGTCTCCCTTGAGGACTACGAGTCCCTGAAGGAGACGGCGTACCTGCTGCGCAGTCCGGCCAACGCCCGGCGCCTGCTCGCGTCCATCGACGAGCTGGAAAACGGCGGCGGCACCGTGCGCGAGCTGGCGACCGACGAGTAAGGGCCGCGAGTTGAAGATCACCTTCTCTTCCCGTGCCTGGGAGGACTACCTGTGGTGGCAGCTTCAGGACCGGAAGATCCTCAAGCGCATCAACACGCTCATCGCGGACATCACCCGGAACGGCAACGAGGGCATCGGCAAACCGGAACCGCTCAAGCACGGATTCCAGGGCTACTGGTCGCGCCGCATCAACGACGAGCACCGGCTGATCTACAAGGCCACCGAGGACGGCGTCCTGATCGCTCAGTGCCGCTATCACTACGAAAGCTGACGGGACTCGGGGGTCGGACACAGCACCCTTCTCGCAACTGACCCGCGCCGCACATGAATAGGTGCGCGTACACGGAGTGGCCTGGGTGACGGCGGCGCCCGGCCTGGTCGCGGCGGTGCGATCGGCGAAGCAGTTCCTGACGTACGTGGCGTCGGGCCCGTTCCAGTACGCATGCGCCGAGGCGCTCGCCCTGCCCGACAGCTACTTCGACGCCTTCCGCGCGGACATGCGGGCCAAGCGGGACCTGCTGGCGGCGGGGCTCGCGGACGCCGGATTCTCGGTCTTCCGCCCGGCCGGCACCTACTTCATCACCACCGACATCCGCCCCCTCGGCGAGAGCGACGGCTTCGCCTTCTGCCGCGCCCTGCCCGAACGCGCGGGCGTGGTGGCCATCCCGAACGCGGTCTTCTACGACCACCGCGAGGCCGGCGCCCCGTTCGTACGGTTCGCCTTCTGCAAACGCACCGAGATGCTGGCGGACGCGGCGGAACGGCTCCGGAAGGCGTTCGCGCACTGACCGCCGCCATGCGAGGCCGGTCGACGCATCCCCATTGTCTGCCGCACCTCACCCGCCAGGGACTGGCGCCGGAGGCGCCCCGGTCTCGCCGCACCGCCCGCCCCCACGTCCCAGCGGCGCATGACTGCGGTGCCCACGGCGGCAGCCGCCGCAGCCATCGCCGCCGCCCGGACGTCAAGTCCGACCCGATGTCAGAAGCGCTCAGGTGTCGTAGACGGTGGAGCGATGCCCGACGTGTACGACCCACACCACCAGCTCGCCGTTGTCGATCGTGTAGATCACGCGATAGTCGCCCACCCGTAGGCGGCGCCGGTCGGGCTGGGAGACGAGGGCCGTGGTGTTGAACCCCGTCGGGTCGCTCTCCAACTCTGTCAGCTTGGCCAGAATGCGGAGGGCCATGTCTCGCGGGACCTTGCGGAGTTCGGCCTGAGCCTCGGCTCGGAAGACGGTGCGGTACTCACTCACTGCGCGCCAGCGTCTCCCTCATGATGTCCTCGATCGGGATGCCGGGTGCCGGGTTGGTCATGCGCTCGTCGATGATCCGGTTGATCTCGCGCTCTTCCCACTCCTGGTATTTGCGCAGCACCTCGATGGACACCACGGCGGCGACCTGCTTGCCGCGCCGGGTGATGACGGTGGGCACATCGTCCCGGTCGGCCCGCTCCACGACCTCGGCCAAGTGTGCCCGGACATCGCGGATGGACTCTACGGGCATTGACTGCGTCATACACCCAAGGGTACCGGGTGTGCCATGTGTACACAACGGTTCACCGTCACTCAGGGGTGCGGCCCCGTGGGTCCGCATACGAATGAGTGCGTGAGCACGGAGTGAGCGAGGACCTGCTGGTCGTAGACGACCTCCCCACGCTGCGCCCGCTCCGCGAACCGCTGCAACGCCGCCCCGTCCAAGACGTCCACGCCCTGTTCGGCGGCTGTCATGGCCCAGAACTTCGCCATCCCCCAGCGGGTGTGGTCCGCCATCGCCGCCGGATACTGCCCCGCCGTCGCGTCGACCGCAGCGAGGGAGTCCTCAAGGGCGGGGCCGCGCGGGTCCGCCAACTGCGTGGCGTGCAAATAGCACAGCAGCGTGCCCAGTGTGCCCGGAGCGTCGGTGTGTTCCTCCCCGGGACACTCGGTGACCTGCTCAGGAAGCCAGGAGAGGAGTAGCTCTTCCACATGGCGCGACTCCCACAGACCCAGCCGGCCGTCGGCAGTCGCCCGGTGCCGGTAGTCCAGCGCTGTCTCAGCCGTGAACCCGTCCACCGGCAGCGCCTGCTCCCGGGCCCACCTGACGAGGCGGTCGACCAGCAGGCCGCACGCCGCCTCGAACTCGTCCTCGGCCTCGGGTTCGAACCGCATCCGCATGAGAATCGTCCCCCCTGTCAGGAACAGTCGTCGCCGCCTCACGCTATCGCCCGTCCGGGGCCGACAGGACAACTCGGCTGAAGGCAGGCGGCCGGGCTACCGCAAGGGCCCTACATCGGGGTGTAACCCCCAGCGACTGCGGCTTGAGCCTCCGTGCGACGAACCGCATTCTCCGCCACAGGGACTCACGGCAACGGGTCGCCTGACCTCGCCTGCCTCCCTGGGGGCGTGCCGCGCATCATGCAAACAGGTGCACGAACAAGGTGTCGGCTGGGTCACGGCGAACGGCCCGCCCGTCTCCGCCGTCCGGACTGCGAAGCAGTACCTGACGTACGTCGGCGCAGGCCCCTTCCAGTACGCGATCGCTGAAGCACTGCGTCTGCCGGACGCGTACTTCGACGGCTTCCGCACCGATCTCCGCCGCAAGCGCGACCTGCTCGGCGACGGACTGCGGGCAGCCGGGTTCGAGGTCTACCAACCCCGGGCCACGTACTTCATCACCACCGACATCACCCCCTTCGGCGAGAGAAACGCCTACGCCTTTCTGCCGCGCCCTCCCCGAACGCTGCGGCGTCGTCGCCATGCCCGGCTCCGTCTTCTACGACGACCTCGACGCCGGCCGTAGCCAGGCCCGCTTCACCTTCTGCAAGAAGGACGACGTCCGTAATGAGGCCGCCAACGGCCTGCAACGCATGGCGCCGTGAGCTCATGCCCCTTCGCCCGGGACCGGGTCACGGGGGGCGACGGAGGCCCGTCGCGGTGAGCGGTTCTACCGCCCGTCGGCGCACGCCGAGTCGGCCTTCTACGACGCGGTCGCACACCGCGACAACGGCCGAGTCGATGGAGGGCG
Organism: Streptomyces sp. NPDC020597; assembly: GCF_044335095.1. Classification (NCBI taxonomy): domain Bacteria; kingdom Bacillati; phylum Actinomycetota; class Actinomycetes; order Kitasatosporales; family Streptomycetaceae; genus Streptomyces; species Streptomyces sp. NPDC020597. The sequence goes on from NZ_JBIRUL010000046.1 coordinate 6,518, forward strand.
GCCAGGACGCGCTCTCCGGGACCGCCCGAACTCCGGTGAAGGACATCCGGAAACAACCTCTCCGCCGACGGGCTCCCGCGAAACCCGTCCGGGCCAGGCCCCGCACCCGCACCCGCACCCCGCACCCCGCACCCGCGTACTTCACGTACTTCACGTACTTGACGTACGCGGGGGAGCGGCGCACGCTGGAGAGGCCGGACGATCGAGGAGGCAGGTCATGGCCGCGGTGCACTACGAGAGCTACACCCAGGCGCGCGCGCACCTGAAGGACCTCCTCGACGCGGCCGACGAGGGACGGGTGGCGACCGTACGCCGTGACTCCGGCCGCTCGGCAGTCGTGGACGTGGAGCGACTGCGCCGCTATCTGTCGCTCGTGTGCCCCTCGAAGGCTGAGGTGGTCGCGGAGGCGGGCGGCTGGTCCGTCTTTCTGCCCGGCCTGCCGCTGGCCGCCGACGGGGCCACGTTCGACGAAGCGATAGGGGAGATGGTCCAGGTCCTGCGCGAGTATGCCGAAGACTGGCAGGACAGGCTGCGGATCGCCCCCAACCACGCCGAGAACTGGGGTCTGGTGCAGCTGATCGCCCTCAGCGAGGACGGAGAACTGCGCGACTGGCTGGTGGGTACTCCGCAGTGACCTGGCCCCAGCCCGACCGTGAGAACCACGATCGTTTCTGCCGCGTCGAGAAGTGGGAACGCGTCCGGGATTCCCGCGGGCGCACCGGAACCCACCATGTGACCTACGAACTCACCTTGCACGACGGCAGGATCCTGCGCACGAGAATCTCGCACCCGGTGGACCGTACGGCGTACGGCCCCGCCATGTGGCGGCACATCCTGCGAGACCAACTGGACGTCACCGAGGACGTGTTCTGGGCCTGCGCACAGCAGGGCGAACTGCCTGACCGGGGCACTCCCGAGCCGCCAGGCGAGACACTTCCCGCCGACCTGGTGCATCTGCTCCTTCACCGCGTGGGCGTCGACGAGGGCGCCGTGGCGAAAATGACCAAGGAAGAGGCGGTTGCGAGACTCCAGAAGTACTGGACGGAAGGGAGCTGAGCCCGCGCTTCGACGCGAAAGGCGGAATCTGTCTGACGTACACGGCGTCCGGCCCGTTCCGGTACGCGGTCGTCGAGGGGCTGGCCCTGCCCGACAGCTGCTTCGCCGACTTCCGCGAAGACTTGCGGGTCAGGCGCGACCTGCTGGCGGCGGGACTCGCGGACGCGGGCGACCCCTTAGTCCGCTTCGCGTTCTGCACGCAGACGGCGGTGCTGGAGGAGGCGGTCTCGCAGCTCGAGTCGCTGACCGCGTAACAGCCGTACGGCTGGGCTCCTCCGCAGACCTCACCCCCGCTTCGGAGGGGGATCGTGCCACAGGAGTGGCGATGTGCCGTGGTCGTGGGACCGGCCGCGGGCACAGAGCGAGCGGGCGTCCGGCCACAGGGTGTGGTCGGACGCCCGCTCGGCGTGCAGGAGGTCGGCGGTGCTACTCGGCGCCCTCGGCGCCCTCGGCGCCGTCCTCGGGCTTCTCGTCGGCCTCGTTGACGGCCGACTCCAGGCCCAGCTGCTCCACGAGCCACTTGTCGAACTCGATGGCCGCGCGCACCCAGCTCACCGTCGAGGAGACGAACAGCTCGATGTTGACCCCGGCGCCGATCAGCAGCTGCGCCTCGCCGATGAGGCGGACGGTGCCGTCGTCGTGGGTGTGGGTGTAGACCTTCGGCCACAGGGTGCGGCGGTTCCAGTCGTCGATCGACTCGAGCAGCTGCGCCTTGTCTTCGATCTTGTGGGCCCGGTCGAAGAACGTCCGCACCGAGTAGACCGCCTGGTCGCCCTCGCCGCGGAACATGAAGTACGTACGGAACTCCTCCCACGGCGCCGCGAGGTCACCCTCGTCGTCGACGACGTACTTCAGCTCCATCTGGTCGAGGAGCTGCTTCACGAGGTCCTGATCCGGGACGACGGGGCCCGCCGGTCCACCCTGGGGCTCCGGCTCTGGCTGGCCCCCGAAGTTCGGAATCGAGGACGGGTCGATGCTCACCGTGATTTTCCCTTCGTACGGATCCTGCCATCCTCCCCCATGCGGGGAGGGGGGTGGCAAGCCCCGCCGGGGCTGTCAGCCCTGAGCTGACATGATCCGGCCTGTCGTACCAACGGGCGGTGGCGAATGGAGGGGGATCACGTGGCGGAGAGCGGGCGAAACGATACGGGCGAGCGGCCGGGCGCGGACATGCGGCCGGGGCCAGCGGGGTCGGCGGGGTCGGCGGGCCGGACGAGGTGGGGCCTGGTGGCGGCGATCCTGGGCCTTCCGGTGCTGCTCGTGGCCGGTCTGCTGGTGCTGGTCGGCATCTGGGTGCTGAGCGACGACGCGGAGGCGGACGGGACCCGTCTGAAGGACGTGTCCTGTGCCGAGGCGCTGGCCTTCGGCGGGGCCGGGCTGCCGGTCGGCGTCCGGGACGCGAAGTGCACGGTGCAGTCCTGGCTGGACACCGACTACCAGGCCGACTTCCGCATGCCTCGCGCGGGCGTGAGCGCCTGGCTGACGGACGCCTACCCCGAGGCGCCCCGGCCGGGCGGTCCGGGCACCAAGGCCTGCGGGTCCGGCGTGGACTACTGCTTCCAGCTCGACGTCACCGAGCGCCCGGGGGTGGACGCGTACTACGTCAACGTGAACGTGACGTACGAGAACGCCGAGACCGCGCGGGTGCGGTACTCGGCGTTCACGACGTGACCTGAACGGGGACGGGGGGACGGGGACGGGGCGGGCCCGACGGGCCGGTGGCCCTACAGCGTCTTGCCCGTCGTCGGGCCGACGATCAGGCCCTCGCCGAAGGCGTCGACGCGGACCGTGTCGCCGTCCTTGACCTCGCCCGCCAGGATCTCCTTGGCCAGCCGGTCGCCGATGGCCGTCTGGACCAGGCGGCGCAGGGGCCGGGCGCCGTACGCGGGGTCGTTGCCCTCGTCGGCGAGCCAGGCGAGGGCCGCGTCGGTGACCTCCAGGGTGAGCCGGCGCTCGGCGAGCCGCTTGGCGAGACGGTCGATCTGGAGGCGGGCGATCCGGCCGAGCTCGGTCTTGTTCAGCGCCGAGAAGACGACCAGGTCGTCGAGCCGGTTCAGGAACTCCGGCTTGAAGGACGCCCGCACGACCTCCAGGACCTGTTCCTTCTTCTGCGTCTCGCTGGACAGCGGGTCGACGAGGTACTGGCTGCCCAGGTTGGAGGTCAGCACCAGGATGGTGTTGCGGAAGTCGACGGTGCGGCCCTGGCCGTCGGTCAGCCGGCCGTCGTCGAGGACCTGGAGCAGGACGTCGAAGACCTCCGGGTGCGCCTTCTCCACCTCGTCCAGCAGGACGACGCTGTACGGGCGCCTGCGCACCGCCTCGGTGAGCTGGCCGCCCTCCTCGTAGCCGACGTACCCGGGAGGCGCGCCGACGAGGCGGGCGACGCTGTGCTTCTCGCCGTACTCCGACATGTCGATGCGGATCATGGCCCGCTCGTCGTCGAAAAGGAAGTCGGCGAGGGCCTTGGCCAGCTCGGTCTTGCCGACGCCGGTCGGGCCGAGGAAGAGGAAGGAGCCGGTGGGGCGGTCGGGGTCGGCGATGCCGGCGCGGGAGCGCCGTACGGCGTCGGAGACCGCCTGGACCGCCTCCGCCTGGCCGATGAGCCGCCGGCCGAGCTCGTCCTCCATGCGGAGCAGTTTCTGCGTCTCGCCCTCGAGGAGCCGGCCGGCCGGGATGCCCGTCCAGGAGGCGACGACGTCGGCGATGTCGTCCGAGCCGACCTCCTCCTTGACCATGGTGTCCTTCGCGGCCTCCTCCTCGGCCTCCGACGCGGCCTCCAGATCGCGCTCCAGGGCGGGGATCTCGCCGTACAGCAGCTTGCTGGCGGTGTCGAAGTCTCCGTCGCGCTGGGCGCGCTCGGCCTGGCCGCGCAGGTCGTCGAGCTTCTCCTTCAGCGCGCCGACCCGGTTGAGGGACTGCTTCTCCTTCTCCCAGCGGGCCGTGAGCCCGCGCAGCTCCTCCTCGCGGTCGGCGAGGTCGCGGCGCAGCTTCTCCAGGCGCTCGCGCGAGGCGGCGTCGGTCTCCTTGCTGAGGGCCAGCTCCTCCATTTTCAGCCGGTCCACGGACCGCTGGAGCTCGTCGATCTCGACCGGGGAGGAGTCGATCTCCATGCGGAGGCGGGAGGCGGCCTCGTCGACGAGGTCGATGGCCTTGTCGGGGAGGAAGCGGGAGGTGATGTACCGGTCGGAGAGGGTGGCGGCGGCGACCAGGGCCGCGTCCGCGATCTGCACCTTGTGGTGGGCCTCGTAGCGGCCCTTGAGTCCGCGCAGGATGGCGATGGTGTCCTCGACGGTCGGCTCGGCCACCAGCACCTGCTGGAAGCGGCGCTCCAGCGCCGGGTCCTTCTCGATCCGCTCGCGGTACTCGTCGAGCGTGGTGGCGCCGACCATGCGCAGCTCGCCGCGGGCGAGCATCGGCTTGAGCATGTTGCCGGCGTCCATGGCGGAGTCGCCGCCGGCGCCCGCGCCGACGACCGTGTGCAGCTCGTCGATGAAGGTGATGATCTGCCCGTCGGAGTCCTTGATCTCGGCGAGGACGGTCTTCAGCCGCTCCTCGAACTCGCCCCGGTACTTCGCGCCGGCGACCATCGCGCCGAGGTCGAGCGCGACGAGCCGCTTGTCCTTGAGGGACTCGGGCACGTCTCCCTTGACGATCCGCTGGGCGAGGCCCTCGACGACGGCGGTCTTGCCGACGCCGGGCTCGCCGATGAGGACGGGGTTGTTCTTGGTGCGGCGGGACAGCACCTGCACGACGCGCCGGATCTCGGTGTCCCGCCCGATGACGGGGTCGAGCTTTCCCTCGCGGGCGGCGGCGGTGAAGTCCGTGCCGAACTTCTCCAGGGCCTTGTACTGGCCCTCGGGGTCGGCGCTGGTCACCCGGCGTCCGCCGCGGGCCTTCTGGAAGGCCTCCTGGAGTTTCTTCGCGGTCGCGCCCTGCCGGGTGAGCACCTCGGCGGCCGGACCACCCTTGGCGGCGACGCCGAGGAGCAGGTGCTCGGTGGACAGGTAGTCGTCGCCCAGGTCGCGGGCGCGGCTCTGCGCGTCGGCGACGACGGCCAGCATGTCGCGGTTGGGCTGCGGGGGCGCGACGGTGGATCCGGCCACGCTGGGCAGCGAGCCGAGCACCTTCTCGGCCCCGGCCCGGACGGCGGCCTGGTCTGCGTCGACCGCCGCGAGCAGGTCGATGATGTTCTCGTTGTCCTGGCCCTGCAGCAGCGCGAGCAGCAGGTGGGCGGGGGTGAGGTCGGCGTGTCCTTCGGACACGGCCCTGCTGCTGGCCGCGTTGATCGCGTCCCGGCTCCGGTTGGTCAGCTCGGCGTCCACGTTCGCTGTCTCCTCCTTGCGTCAGCACTCTCCCGGTACTGACTCAGTCAGCGTACACAAAGTTGAGTCTATTCCGCTCAAGGTGTGCACTCGTTCTCCCGTGTTCCCCTGGTGCGCCGGGCGGAACCGGGAGGCAGTAGGTTCCCGGGCATGCCGACACCTCCTCAGGACCCGGGCGCGCCGGACGCGCCGTACCTCGCCTTCTGGCGCGAACGACACCTGTGCACGCTGACGACCTCGCGTCCGGACGGCAGTCCGCACGTGGTGCCGGTCGGCGTCACCTACGACCCCGAGCACCGCCTCGCCCGGGTCATCGCCGACGGGGCGAGCAGGAAGGTGCGCAACGTCCTGGCGGCGGAGCCGGCCGGAGCGCGGGTCGCGGTGTGCCAGATGGAGGGCCGGCGCTGGGCCACGCTGGAGGGGGTGGCGTTCGTCCGCACGGACCGGGAACGGGTCGCGGAGGCGGAGCGCCGGTACGCGCAGCGCTACGGGCGCGAGCCGAGGCCGAACCCCTCGCGCGTGGTGATCGAGATCGAGCTGACCCGGGCGATGGGACGCGGCTGACCCGGACGGGTCGGGCGGGGCCGCGGCGAACGGGAGGGACGGGGCCGCGACGGCCGAAGCGGCCGAAGCAGCCGGGTGACCGAAACCGGCCCCGTCGATTTCCGGCCAAGGCTCAAGCAGGCGCATACCGGAAATATCCCCGGAAACTGCAGCGGCGTCACCGTGTTCAGGTCACGGTGACGCCGCTGCGGGGGGGAAGCACCTGAGCGATCTGTTACGACGGGGGAATCGCGTCAGGCACTGCGGGGGGTGGCTGAGATGGTCTTCAGCGGCAGAGCCTCGGGCTCCACCAGCCTGTGGTCACGCTGGTCCAGATTCACAAAGATCATTCCGTACCGGATGGCGCACCGCACGGGCTGCGGCGCCCCTCGCGGCTTGCGCAGGCACCGGTAGGCCCGTACGTCCTCGTCCTCGTCGCGGGTCACCACCACCGGCTCGCCGAACACCGTCACCATCAACGAGTCACCACTGTGGGGGATGGCGGTGACCAGATCGATGAAGTGCCAGCCGGAGCGGTAGGCGGTGGCCATCTCGCGGCGGAAGGAGCGGTCGTCGGGTGGCGTGGTCATGACTCGGCGACCCACGTGCTGTCGCGAGGCGTGATCCACGTGCTGTCGCCCGTCGCCGCCGCCGTGACGACCCAGGTGCTGTCGGCGGGCGCGGACCACGTGCTGTCCGCAGGAGCGACCCAGGTGCTGTCGGCGGGCGCGGACCACGTGCTGTCGGCCGGGGTGCTCCAGGTGCTGTCACCGGCCGTCACGACGGTGCCGGCACCGGGACTCCAGGTACTGTCGCCCGCCGTGTCGCCCGTCGTCCCCGCAAGGCCGCTCAGAGCTCCGAAGGCCAAGGCGGCGGAGAAGGCGGCGGCGAGCGCCGAGCGAAGCATTCTCTTATGCATAGTCGGCTTCGTCCTCATTTGAAGGTCACCTCTCCCCCGTCGACTACGACGATGGCCCATTCGGGCACGTCATGGCCACACAATCGATGCATCATGTTCCTGCACGTTCAGGACCCTGGGGGGTGGAGATTTGACGAAAAATGAGGCAAAGCCGACACATCCTCATGCGACCACTGAGCTGTGCGAGGAAGGTCGCCGTCTCTACGGGAACGCTCTTCGGACGGGCCGGGTGGCCCGTGCGGACGTGGAGCCCGCTCCGTGTCTGATGGAGTTCGCCCTGCTCCACGCGGACCCCGACGACGCGAACTGGCTCCGTCCGGTGCCCCCGTCGATCGCCCTGTCCCAGCTGCTCAACCCGATCGAGCGCGAGATCACCCAGCGCCGACGGCTGTCGGTGGAACTCGCCGACGCTTTCGAGCCGTTCATGACCCTCAGCGCCCAGCCGACGCCGACCACGCATTCCATCACGGTGCTGGAGGGCGTCGACCGGATCAACGCGGCGCTCGACCTGGCCACGTCCCAGTGCCAGACCGAGATGCTCACCGTCCAGCCGAGCCGACGCCGTCTCGAGCACACCCTCGTGCAGGGGCTCGAACGCGACCGCCCGCTGATCGAACGCGGCTGCCGCATCCGGACGCTCTACCAGCACACGGCCCGCTACAGCCCCGAGACGCTGGCCTACGTCTCGCAGTTCACCGACGGCAAGGTGGAGTACCGCACGATCGACGAACTCGTGGAGCGGCTGATCATCTGCGACGAGACCGTGGCCTTCATCCCGACCCGGGACGACGGCCAGGTCGCCCTCGAGCTCCGGCACCCCGGGCTCGTCCGATACCTGATCAAGGTCTTCGAGTTCATGTGGGGCCGCGCGGTCCCGCTGGCCACCGGCGCCCCCTACGAGACCGCTCCCGACGGCATCACGGAAATCCAGCACTCCATCGCCAAGCTCCTCGTCGAGGGGCACGTCGACGAGGCGATCGCCCGCCGCCTGGGCATGAACGTGCGCACCTGCCGTGCCCACATCGCCAAGCTCGCCACCGCGCTGGGCAGCGGCAGCCGCGCCCAACTCGGCTTCCTCATCGCCCAGTCGGGAATCCTCAAGCAGCAGCCCTGACCCGTCCGCAGAACAAAGGTCATGCATGACGACACCGGAGCACCGGTACGGCCCGCAGGGAGCACCGCAGTGAGCGCGCCGCCGCACCACGACCACGGCGTGGAGGATCTCTGCGCCGCCGGCACGCGCCTCTACCAGCAGGCCCTCCGCCGCGGACGCGTCAAGACCGAGGAGGCCGAGACGGCGGCCCCGTGCCTGCTCTCCCACGGCCTGCTCCACCCCACCGTGGACGACCTCGCCCAACTCGAGCCCGTGGCCCCGGCCGTCGCCCTCCACCGGCTGCTGCGCGCCTCGGGGGCCCGGATCGCCGAGGAACGACGCCGTGAGGAACGGCTGTCGACGCTCTTCGCACCCCTGATGCACATCGGCGGACAGAGCGCCGCGCCCTCCGACCCCGCCTCGCTGCGCATCCTCAGCGGCACGGAGCGGATCAACGCGGCCATCACCGAGGCCATGGCCGAGGCGACGAGGGAGGTGCTCTGCATCCAGCCGCACGTCCACTACAGCGGCCCGCGCGGCGAGCGGGCCCAGCCCGTCGCGATGGACCGCGACCAGGCCCTGCTCGACCGGGGCTGCCGCATCCGCACCCTCTACCAGCACACCCAGCGCCACCAGCCGCTGGTGCTGGCACGCTACGAGCAGCTCCGGGGGGACGCCGAGGCCCGCACCCTCGACGAGGTCACCGACCGCCTCATCGTCATCGACGGCACGGTCGCCTTCATCCCCGCCGGCGAGGACGGCCGACTGGCCCTGGAGGTCCGCCACCCCGCCCTCCTGACGTACTTCACCACCACCTTCGACCGGCTCTGGCGGCTGGCCCTGCCGATGTACCCGCAGGCGGTCCACCGGCTGTCACGGGGCGGCGTCACGCCCCGGCAGCAGGCCATCGCGGCCCTGCTCGTCGAGGGCCACACCGACGCCGTCATCGCCGACCGCCTCGGCATGAACATCCGCACCGCGCGCGTCCACATCGCCAAACTCGCCGCCACCCTCGGCAGCGAGAGCCGCGCCCAACTCGGCTACCTCATCGGGCAGTCGGGGATCCTCGACCGGGACCAGCGCCGGAACCGGGCACAACCGCCCGAGCAGGAGGAGGATCCGGAACCACAGGCGGACCGCTAGCCCCCGCGAGACGCTCCGTGAGAAACCGTGTGGGGCCCGTGAGGGGGCCCGCAGCCCCGCAGACACAGCGGCCGGCACACAGCCCCCTGAGAGGTCCACAGCCCCGCGGAGGCCCGCCGAGGTCCCGCCGAGGCCCGCCGGAGCAGCGGCCGACGAGGGGCCCGCGACGGGCCGTAGATGGCCAGGTGCCTTGACGGGCCAGAGACCCGCGACGGCCCGGTGGTGGCGGCTGGCCAGGACCGGCCGGGGGTGCGGTGGTGGCGGGTGGCCAGGACCGGCCAGGGGTGCGGTGGTGGCGGGTGGCTAGGACGGGGCCGGGGCCGCGGAAGGGCCGGATCCCGGCGCGGGGACGCCGACGGAGGCGTCCCTCTCCGCCGTTCCGCCCGGCCCACCCGACCCCGCCGCCGCAGCACCCGGCGGAGCGCCCGCCGCAGCGCCCGGCGGAGCCGTCTCCATCGCCCCGTGGGGCGCGCCCGCACTCCGCGTCGCCGCGTCCGGTCCGGCCGCCCGCCGCGCTCCTTCGCCCTCTTCCGACGGACGGTCGAGGCCCACCTGGGCGATGCGCACGCCCAGTTGGGTCCGGCTCGCCGCGCCGAGCGTCTCCGAGAGACGGGCGATGTGGGCCCGGCAGGTGCGGACGCTGATGCCGAGCCGCTCGGCGATCACCGCGTCCTGATGGCCCTCCGCCAGCAGCGCGGCGATGGACTGCTCGCGGTGCGAGATGCCCTCGATGCGGGTGTCCGGGAGCGGGGCGGTCAGCGGGACGGCCAGCCGCCACAGCCGCTCGAAGACCGTCACCAGGTAGGAGATCAGGGCCGGGTGGCGCAGCTCCAGGGCCATGGTGCGGTCGGTGTTGGCGGGGATGAAGGCGACCGTGCGGTCGAAGAGGATCAGCCGGTCGATGACCTCGTCCAGGGTGCGTGCCTCGACCGTGTCGCCCATCAGCTCCAGGTAGTTGAGCAGGCCCTGGCCGTGCCGGGCGACATGGTTGTAGAGGTCCCGCATGCGCACGCCGCGGCCGCGCAGCGCCAGCGCGCGGTGCAGCCCCTCCGACAGTTCGTGCTCACGCCGGATGCCGCCGGGCTGCACGGTGAGGACCTCGGTCGTGCACGCCTCGGTCGCGGCGTCGAGGGCGGCCTGGATGCGCGAGGCGCCGTCCAGGACGCGGATCGCCGCGCCCTCGCCGGTGCTCGTGCCGCGCGCGGGACCGCCCAGACCGGCATACCACTCGAATGCGGCGACCGCCGAGCCCATCCGCCGTTGACTTGCGCTCACCTCGTCGTAGACTCCGCGCAGCAGACGGGTCATGACCTCCTGCGGGGAGGTCGGCACCAGCCACTCCATGTCGTCCGGGTCGGGGTGCAGGAGGGCCAGCTCCAGGAGGCAGGGAACCGCCTCGGAGTCGGTGCGCGCCACCCGACCGCGCCGTACGGCCCGGGAGTACACGCGGTCCCCGGCCTCGCACAGTCGGTCGGCACCGTGCGGATGCTCCTGCGCCCAGTGCCTGGCCATCGCGCATCCCACCCCCGCCGTACGCCGCTTCCGGAGCGCAACTATGCGCGGCCCGGACCGGGTCCGCAACACGGCTCCTCCGGTCCGAGGCTGGAAAAACCACCCGTCTGTGCGATTTTCTCCCAGCCTCCTCCCCTCGCTTTGCAACAAGCTGACGGTGGTGCAGGACGCCCGTCACGGTGCATCGTTGATTCCGCTTCCCCCCGGGTGCTCGGCACGCGGGGGAGAGGCGACCGACCCGGCCGGGCCACGGGGGAGTCCGGCCGGGCAGCCCGAGGGGGGCGACAACGGGGGACGACGGGGGAAAGCGAACACCGGCCCGGCGCGTAGGCGCCGGGCCGGTGATCTTGTCGCCGGATTCTCCGCGTGGGCCCGCTGCGGCGCGGGCGGGCGTTGGCCGAGGCCTCAGATCAGGTTGAGGGCCTGGCAGGCGGACTTGTACTTGGCGGTGCAGATGTCGGACGCCTTGTAGATGCCGTCGGCGATGACGGTCTGCTGGATGTTCTTCTTCGTCAGCGCGACCACCGTGACCAGCTTGGCCGGAATGCCCTTGTCGGTCGGGCTGTCGACCGTGTCGCGGGTGAGGGCCTCGAACTGGAGGTCGCGTCCCTGGACCTTGGCGACGGCGGCCTCGGCGGCGGCCTCGGCCATCGCCGGGTAGGGCTTGTAGACGCTCATGAACTGCTCGCCGCTGATGATCCGCTGCACGGCGGGCAGTTCGGCGTCCTGACCGGTGATCGGGGGCAGGTCGGTGTCCTTGACGCCCGCCGCCTCGAGGGCCTTGATGATGCCGCCGGCCATGGCGTCGTTGGCGGAGTAGACGCCGGCGATGTTGGACTTGCCGATCGCCTCGATCGCCTTCGTCATGCTGGCCTGGGCGACCTCGGGGCTCCACTTGTCGGTGTCGTACGACTTCGCGATCGTGACCCGCCCGTTGATCTCGCTGAGCGCGCCCGCCTTGAACTGACCGGCGTTAGGGTCCGCCGGCGAGCCGTTCACCATGACGATCTTGTCGGAGACGTTCGCGTTCGGGATGGCCTCGACGAGGCTGCGTCCCTGCACCTCGCCGACGAGCTCGTTGTCGAAGGAGACGTACGCGTCGATCGGGCCCTGGGCGAGGCGGTCGTAGGCGATGACCGGGATCTTCGCCTCCTTGGCCTTCTTCACCATGGGCGCGATCGCCTTCGCGTCGACGGCGTCCAGCAGGATGATGTCGACCTTGTCGTCGATCATCTTCTGCATCTGCCGGTCCTGGGTCTTCTCGTCCGAGGCGGCGTTGGCGTAGTCGGTCCGGCCCTGGTTGTCCGTGAGCTCCGCGACCTTCTTCTTGATGATCGGGTAGTCGAACTCCGCGTAGCGGGTGTTCGTCTCCTCCGGCATCAGCACGCCCACCGTGATCGCGTTGCTCCGGGTCGGTGTCGCGCTGCCGGTCTTCTCCGAGGCCCCCAGCATCCCGCACCCGGCGAGTGAGAGGGACATCGCGGAGGCGACGACAGCTATGGCGATACGACGCATTTTCGGGTGCTCACTTCAGGTGCGTTTCGGGGCGTTGCGGACCGGGGTGCGGCATTGGTGACCCGGATATCTGAGAAGCCAACGCGGCGGCGGCCGTCGTCGTCAAGCAGAACCACTTAACGAAGGAGCAACGTCACACTGCGCTCAGGGTGTGAAGACGCATGGAGACGACGCGGAGGCCCTGAAAAGGTCTGACCGGACATTTCAGGCGAAGGGCGGCCCAAGGATCCACACGGCCGGCCCGGGCGCCCCGCGGTCCGGCGCCGCGTGGATCGGCGCCGCGTGGATCGGCGCCGCGTGGATCGGCGCCGTACGAGTCGGGGCCGCACGGGTCGGGGCCCGGAGGAGAACCTCCGGGCCCCGACCCATGTCGTGCGCCGCGGCCGGCACCCCGGGGTGCGGCTCAGTCGGGCGTCGGATGCTGCCGCTTCGGACGCCAGACCACCAGGGCGCTGGTCTGCTGCACTTCCTGGTACGGCACCAGGTCCCGCCGGTAGGAGGCGTGCACCGCCGCCTCCCGCTGCTGCATGGCCGCTGCCGCGCCGTCCAGCGCGGCCTCCAGCTCCGCGGCCCTGGCCTGGAGGGCGGCCACCTGGTTCTCCAGCTCGATGATCCGCTTGATGCCGGCCAGGTTGATGCCCTCGTCCTGCGACAACTGCTGGACGGTGCGCAGCAGTTCGATGTCACGGGCCGAGTAGCGGCGGCCCCGGCCCGCGGTGCGGTCGGGGGAGACCAGGCCCAGACGGTCGTACTGACGCAGGGTCTGCGGGTGCAGGCCGGAGAGCTGGGCCGCCACCGAGATGACGTAGACCGGGGTCTCATGAGTCAGTTCATACGGGTTACGCCGACGGCCGTCCATCACTCTCAAGCTCCCTTCGCGGCCTCGAACAGCTCCGCCCGCGGGTCCTCGCCCGCGGTCGCCTCGCGATACGCCTCCAGTGCGTCACGAGCCTTCCCCGACAGGTCCTTCGGGACACTCACCTCGACGGTGACCAGCAGGTCGCCGCGGGTGCCGTCCTTGCGGAAGGCGCCCTTGCCGCGCGCCCGCATGGTGCGGCCGTTGGGCGTGCCGGGCGGGAGTTTCAGGGTCAGCGACGGGCCGCCGAGGGTGGGCACCTTGACCTCGCCGCCGAGGGCCGCCTCGGTGAACGTCACCGGCACGGTCACCGTCAGGTTGTCGTCCTTGCGGCCGAACACCGGATGCGCGCCGACGTGGACGACGACGTAGAGGTCGCCCGAGGGGCCGCCGCGCTCGCCGGGGGCGCCCTTGCCGCGCAGCCGGATGCGCTGGCCGTCCGTCACTCCCGCGGGGATGCGGACCTGCATGGTCCGCGACGACTTCGCACGGCCGCTGCCCTTGCAGTCCAGGCAGGGGTGCTCGGCGATCAGGCCGCGGCCCTTGCAGTCGGGGCAGGGGTCGGTCAGCGAGAAGCCGCCGCCCGAGCCCCGGGCCACCTGGCCGGTGCCGACGCAGGTCGGGCACACGCGCGGCGTGCCGTTCTTGTCGCCGGTTCCCGAACACGCCTTGCACGGGGACTGCGAGGACATCCGCAGCGGGACGGTGGCGCCCTCGATCGCCTCCGTGAACGTGAGCGTGACCTCGGTGTCGATGTCCTGGCCGCGCCGGGGCTGGGTACGGGTCGTGCCCGCCCCGCCGCGGTTGAACAGGCCGCCGAACACGTCCCCGATGCCGCCGCCGAAGCCGCCCTGGGCGCCGCCGCCCTGGGCGCCGCCGCCGAAGAGGTCGCCCAGGTCGAAGTTGAACGAGCCGCCCGCGCCCGGGCCCGGGCGGAAGCCGCCGTTGCCGAAGAGGGCGCGCGCCTCGTCGTACTCCTTGCGCTTCTTGGGGTCGCCGAGGACGTCGTTCGCCTCGGAGATCTCCTTGAAGCGTTCCTCCGCCTTGACGTTGCCCTTGTTGGCGTCCGGGTGGTACTCGCGGGCGAGCTTCCGGTACGCCTTCTTGATCTCGGCCTCGGTGGCGTCCTTGGGGACGCCGAGGACCTTGTAGAAGTCCTTCTCGATGAAGTCCTTGGTGCTCATCCTCGACGTCCCTCCTTCCGTCCGCTCATCCGCTCGAGCTCAGCCCTCGTCCGGGCCACCGCTCTCCTTGTCGTCGCCCGTCTCCGCCTCGTCGGCCTTCGCCGCCTGCGCGCCGGGCTGCGGTTCGGCGACGGCCACCCGCGCGGGACGGATGGTGCGCTCGCCGATCCGATACCCCGGCTGCAGAATCGCCACGCACGTCGTCTCAGTGACGTCGGGCGCGTAACTGTGCATCAGGGCTTCGTGGATCGTCGGGTCGAAGGGCTCGCCCTCCTTGCCGAACTGCTGCAGGCCCATCTTCGCCGCGACGGTCTCCAGCGATTCGCCGACCGACTTGAAGCCGCCGACGAACTCGCCGTGCTCCCGCGCGCGGCCGATGTCGTCGAGCACGGGCAGAAGCTCGGTCAGGAGGTTCGCGACGGCGATCTCCTTGACCGCGATCCGGTCGCGCTCGACCCGGCGGCGGTAGTTCTGGTACTCGGCCTGGAGGCGCTGGAGGTCGGCGGTGCGCTCGCCGAGGGCGGTGCGCACCTGGTCCAGCTGGGCCACCAGACCGGCTGTCTGGTTCGCGTCCCCGGCCGGGGCCGCCCCCTCCGCCGAAGCGGACGAGGAGGCGGTCTTCGGCTCGGCGTCTTCAGGGGTGGCGCCGGAGGGGACGTCGGGCTTCTCCTCGAAGCCCGGGGTCTCCTCCGTCACGCGGCACCGTCCTTGCGCTCGTCGTCCACGATCTCGGCGTCCACGACGTCGTCGTCGGCCTTCGGGGCGTCACCCTGCGGGGCGTCGGCGCCGGGCGTGGCCTGGGCGTCGGCGTACATGGCCTGGCCGACCTTCTGCGAGACCGCGGCGACCTTCTCGGTGGCGGTGCGGATCTCGGCGGTGTCCTCGCCCTTGAGCGCAGCCTTCAGCTCCTCGACGGCGCCCTCGACCTCGGTCTTGACCTCGCCGGGGACCTTGTCCTCGTTGTCCTTGAGGAACTTCTCCGTCTGGTAGACGAGCTGCTCGCCCTGGTTGCGGGCCTCGGCGGCCTCGCGGCGGCGGTGGTCCTCGTCCGCGTACTGCTCGGCCTCCTGGCGCATGCGGTCGACCTCGTCCTTCGGCAGCGAGGAGCCGCCGGTGACGGTCATCTTCTGCTCCTTGCCCGTGCCGAGGTCCTTCGCGGTCACGTGCATGATGCCGTTGGCGTCGATGTCGAAGGCGACCTCGATCTGCGGGACGCCGCGGGGCGCCGGCGGCAGACCGGTCAGCTCGAACATGCCGAGCTTCTTGTTGTAGGCCGCGATCTCGCGCTCACCCTGGTAGACCTGGATCTGCACCGACGGCTGGTTGTCCTCGGCCGTGGTGAAGATCTCCGAACGCTTCGTCGGGATCGTGGTGTTGCGCTCGATCAGCTTGGTCATGATGCCGCCCTTGGTCTCGATGCCGAGGGACAGCGGGGTCACGTCGAGGAGCAGGACGTCCTTGACCTCGCCCTTGAGGACACCGGCCTGGAGCGCGGCGCCGATGGCGACGACCTCGTCCGGGTTCACGCCCTTGTTGGCGTCCTGACCGCCGGTCAGCTCCTTGACGAGCTCGGCGACGGCGGGCATCCGGGTCGAACCGCCGACGAGAACGACGTGGTCGATCTCGGAGAGGTTGATGCCGGCGTCCTTGATGACGTTGTGGAACGGCGTCTTGCAGCGCTCCAGCAGGTCGGCCGTCAGCTGCTGGAACTGGGCGCGGGTGAGCTTCTCGTCCAGGTGCAGCGGGCCCTCGGCGGAGGCCGTGATGTAGGGCAGGTTGATCGAGGTCTCGGTGGACGAGGACAGCTCGATCTTCGCCTTCTCGGCGGCCTCGCGCAGGCGCTGGAGCGCCATCTTGTCCTTGGCGAGGTCCACGCCGTGACCGGACTTGAACTGCTGCACCAGGTAGTCGACGACGCGCTGGTCCCAGTCGTCGCCGCCGAGGTGGTTGTCGCCGTTGGTGGCCTTCACCTCGACGACGCCGTCACCGATCTCCAGGAGGGACACGTCGAAGGTGCCGCCGCCGAGGTCGAAGACGAGGATCGTCTGGTCGTCCTTGTCGAGGCCGTACGCGAGCGCGGCCGCGGTGGGCTCGTTGACGATGCGCAGGACGTTGAGACCGGCGATCTCGCCGGCTTCCTTGGTCGCCTGGCGCTCGGAGTCGTTGAAGTACGCCGGGACGGTGATGACCGCGTCGGCCACCTTCTCGCCCAGGTACGCCTCGGCGTCGCGCTTGAGCTTCTGCAGGATGAAGGCGCTCATCTGCTGCGGGTTGAAGTTCTTCCCGTCGAGCTCGATCGTCCAGTCCGTGCCCATGTGACGCTTCACGGAGCGGATGGTCCGGTCCACGTTCGTGACCGCCTGCCGCTTCGCGACCTCGCCCACGAGGACTTCACCGTTCTTCGCGAAGGCGACGACGGACGGCGTGGTCCTGGCACCCTCGGCGTTGGTGATGACGGTGGGCTCGCCGCCCTCCAGAACGCTGACGACGGAGTTGGTTGTGCCCAGGTCGATGCCGACCGCACGTGCCATGGTGATCTTCCTCCAGCTGACTTGAGTGGAACGGACTCAAGTGTGCACGAAGCTCACCGCCCGGTCAACAGACCTGAGTCGAGCGCACTCAACTCTTATCCGTTCCTTACACGCAAGGAGCCGTTGACCTGCGCCGACACAGCGCGTCCAGCCCGTCTTTCACCGGGTTCCGGGTGATGCGCGCGCCCCTCGGATTGACGCCGGGGCGCATACACGGGCGCGCGCCGCGCCTCCCGGGAGACGCGGGCCTCCTGCGCCCGCCGGGCACGACGGGCCCCCGCGAGCCGGCGTCCACGCGCGCGGGGCGGCCCGTACACCGGGACCCGCAACAGCCCGAGCACGACGGCGAGTGCCCCGCCCGCGACCCACCACACCGCCCGCGCCTCGACCACCGCGGCGTGCACCAGCACCCCCGTGAGCACCGCGCCGAACGTCGCGAGGCCGAGCAGGACGGCCGCGCCCTGGGCGGTGATGCCGAGCCGCCGCAGCCGGTGGGCGAGATGGTCGGGCGCGCCGCGCAGCAGGGGGCGTCCGGCCAGCCGCCGCGACACGGCCACCAGCAGGACGTCGGCCCCGCCGACCGCGGTGAGCGCGAACAGCACGCCGGTGCCGACCAGCGGATCGTGCCCCGCGCGCGCGAAGACGGCGGCCGAGGCGAGCAGGAACCCGGCGAAGAGCGAGCCGCAGGCCCCGAGTGCGACACGCGCGGGCGGCCAGTTGTGCATCAGGAACCCGGTCAGTGCGGCGGCGAGGACGCTCAGCAGCACCACCAGCCCGTCCATGACCTCGACGGCGACGCACGCGGCGACCCCGAAGGCGGTGAGCACGCCGACCGTCCCGGCCACGCCGTCGGCGTGGTCGAGCGCCCGGAAGGCGAGAGCGACGACGGTGATCCAGCCGACGCCCACCGCCGCGGAGAGGACCCCGGCGACCGCCCCGGCGTCCCCGTACATCTCTCCGTACGGCACCACGAAGGCCGCCGCCACGGCCGTGCCGACGGCCAGGAAGCGCGTCTTGAGCCGGCACGCGTCCGCGACCAGTCCGAGCGCGGCGACGGCGCCGCCCGCGGCGAGCAGCACGTCGACGCCGTCCCCGAGCGGCGCGACGCCCGTACGGTCGCCGGCGACCGCGACGGCACAGGTGGTGAGCACGACGGCGGCGCCCCCGGACAGGGGTACGCGCCGCTGTCGTTGCCGTCGGCCGGTCAGACCGAGTCGCAGGGCGGGCACGCGCAGCAGCGCGGCGAGGACGGCGGCGAGGAACAGGGCGGCGGTGGCGGCAGCGATCCCGTAGAGCACGGATATAAATTAGTCATAAATGTACCAATTTGGTACGAATAACACGGCCGGATTGACCCCTGATTCTGAGGCAACCCTCAGCGACTCAGATCACTCCGTCCCCCGCTACAGTGCGACGGAGGATACGGGGTAGTCTCAGACGGACTGCATAAGTTACCGCTTAGTAATCTCGATCGAAGTCCCCTCGCAGGCCCGAGGAGCCCCCAAATGCAACTCGCCGCGATCATCGTGTCGCTGGTCCTGACCGTGGTCGGCGTCGCGCTGCTCGCACGCGCCATCGGTCAGTTCGTCCGGTACTTCAAACTGGGCCAGCCGGTCCCGGCCGGCGCCCGGACCGACAACCCCTACGCGCGCAGCGTGACGCTGGTGAAGGAGTTCCTCGGCCACACGCGGATGAACCGCTGGGGCATCGTCGGCTTCGCCCACTGGTTCGTCGCCGTCGGCTTCCTGACGCTGCCGCCGACCCTGGCGCAGGCCTTCGGCCAGCTGTTCCAGGCCGACTGGACGCTCCCCTGGATCGGCGAGTTCCTGCCGTTCGAGCTGTACATCGAGTTCATCGGCGTGATGACGATCCTCGGCATCGCCGTGCTCATCGTGATCCGCCTGCTGAACCTGCCCTCGCGCCCGGGCCGCAAGTCCCGCTTCGCGGGCTCCAAGGCGGGCCAGGCGTACTTCGTCGAGTACGTCATCCTCACCATCGGCCTCGCCATCTACACGCTGCGCGGCCTCGAGGGCGCGATCCACCACGTGGACCACTACGAGGCCGCGTACTTCGCCTCGTACCCCCTGGTCCTGGCCTTCAAGGGACTGAGCGTCCCCACGCTCCAGACACTGGTCTACTTCACCGCGATGGTGAAGATCAGCACCTCGTTCATCTGGATGATCGTGGTCTCGCTCAACACCAACATGGGCGTGGCCTGGCACCGCTTCCTCGCGTTCCCGAACATCTGGTTCAAGCGCAACGCGACGGGTGAGACCGCTCTGGGCGGCCTGCAGCCGATGACGTCCGGCGGCAAGCCGATCGACTTCACCGACCCCGGTGACGACGACGTCTTCGGCGTCTCCCAGGTCGAGCAGTTCTCCTGGAAGGGCCTGCTGGACTTCTCCACGTGCACCGAGTGCGGCCGCTGCCAGTCGCAGTGCCCCGCGTGGAACACCGGAAAGCCGCTCTCCCCCAAGCTCCTGATCATGTCGTTGCGCGACCACGCGCACGCCAAGGCCCCGTACCTGCTGGCCGGTGGCGGCAAGACCATGGAGGGCGACGAGAAGGCCTCCGCGGAGCAGCTCGAGGACGTCCCCGCGGCCGCTCTCGCCGAGGCCGAGCGGCCCCTCGTCGGCACCGCCGAGGAGAACGGCGTCATCGACCCCGACGTCCTGTGGTCCTGCACCACCTGCGGCGCCTGCGTCGAGCAGTGCCCCGTCGACATCGAGCACGTCGACCACATCGTCGACATGCGCCGCTACCAGGTGATGATCGAGTCCGCGTTCCCGTCCGAGGCGGGCACGATGCTCAAGAACCTGGAGAAGAAGGGCAACCCCTGGGGCCTCGCCAAGAAGCAGCGCCTGGAGTGGCTGAAGGAAGTCGACTTCGAGGTGCCGGTCGTCGGCAAGGACATCGAGGACCTCACCGAGGTCGAGTACCTGTACTGGGTCGGCTGCGCGGGGTCCCTCGAGGACCGCGCGAAGAAGACGACGAAGGCCTTCGCCGAGCTGCTGCACATCGCGGGCGTCAAGTTCGCGATCATGGGCGGCGACGAGAAGTGCACCGGTGACTCCGCCCGGCGCCTCGGCAACGAGCCCCTGTTCCAGGAGCTCGGCATGGAGAACGTCATGGCGCTGAACACGGCGTTCGGCGAGGAGACGGACGACGAGGGCAACGTGACGCCCGAGTCGAAGAAGCCGAAGTCGGCGAAGAAGATCGTCGCCACCTGCCCGCACTGCCTCAACACCCTCGGCAACGAGTACCCGCAGCTCGGCGGCGACTACGAGGTCATCCACCACACCCAGCTGCTCCAGCACCTCGTCGACGAGGGCAAGCTGATCCCGGTGACCCCGGTCGAGGGCATCATCACCTACCACGACCCCTGCTACCTGGGCCGGCACAACAAGATCTACACGCCGCCGCGCGAGATCATCGCCAAGGTCCCGGGTCTGCGCAACGAGGAGATGCACCGCCACAAGGAGCGCGGCTTCTGCTGCGGCGCGGGCGGCGCCCGGATGTGGATGGAGGAGCGGATCGGCAAGCGCATCAACAACGAGCGCGTCGACGAGGCCCTCTCCCTCAACCCCGACATCGTCTCCACCGCCTGCCCGTTCTGCCTCGTCATGCTGACCGACTCGGTCAACGGCAAGAAGAACGAGGGCAAGGCCAAGGAGTCCATCACGGTCGTGGACGTCTCCCAGCTCCTCCTGGAGTCGGTCAAGACGCCGGTCGACGACGAGCCCCCGGCGGGCGAGACGGAGACCGAGAGCGAGCCGGAGCCCCAGCCGGTGAAGTGACCCGCGCACCGGACGGTGAGCGACCCGCGCGGCGGGCCGTGAACCGGCCGGTGGGCAACCCGGACGGCCGTACCGACGCCCCCGTGTCCCACCCGGACGCGGGGGCGTCGCCGTCCCCTCCACCTCGCACCCCACACCCCCGGGGCACCCCGGGACGCTCCCCCAAGAACCCCCGACTCCAGCCCCGTTACTCCCCTTAGGGGATGTCACAGGTCGGCAGCAAAGCCGTGCGCGGGCGACGGCGTCGCCACGTCACCCGGCGGGAGCAGGTACGTTCGAAGACGTGGCTGGATTCAGGATCGGACGCGGCGGCCGGGACAACCGCGCCCCGCAAACGCGACCGCAACACCCTCCGTACGGGCAGCAGGCGCCCCAGGGGCCGTCGCGGCCCTCAGGACCGTCGGGTCCCTCGGGGCCGTCGGGTCCTCCCGGGCCGTCCTACGGCTATCCGTCGGCCCAGCAGCCGTACCCGCAGCGCCCGCAGTACGGCGGCGCCGGCGGCGGCGGTCAGTGGCCGCACGCGAACGGCGGCCAGGGCGGCCGGGGCGGCGAGGAGCCGGAGTACTTCGGCGGGGACGCGCCGTACGGCGCCCCGGGCGGCCACGGCGGCGCCCCGCACGACCCGTACGCCGCGAACAACCCGGGCCACACCCAGGCCTTCTCGATCGACGAGCACCAGCGGTACGACCAGTACAACCAGGGCGGCACCTACCACGCAGGATCGGCGCCGGCCGGCCCGGTCGGTCCGCGCCTGCACTGGAAGGCACTGCTGAAGGGCATCGTCCTCGCCCCCCAGCAGACGTTCCACCAGATGCGGGACTACACGATGTGGGGGCCCGCCCTCGTCGTCACGTTCCTCTACGGCCTGCTCGCGGTCTTCGGCTTCGACGGCGCGCGCTCGGACGCCATAAACGCGACGCTCTCCAACGCGATCCCGATCGTCCTGACGACGGCCGTCGCGATGGTGCTGAGCTCGTTCGTGCTGGGCGTGGTCACCCACACGCTGGCCCGTCAGCTCGGCGGCGACGGCGCATGGCAGCCCACCGTCGGCCTCTCCATGCTGATCATGTCCCTGACGGACGCACCGCGGCTGGTCGTCGCGATGTTCTTCGGCGGCGACGCGTCGTTCGTGCAGCTGCTCGGCTGGGCGACATGGGTGGCCGCGGGCGCCCTGCTGACCCTGATGGTCAGCCGCTCCCACGACCTCCCGTGGCCGAAGGCGCTCGGGGCGTCGTCGATCCAGCTGATCGCGCTGCTGTCGATCGTGAAGCTGGGCACGTTCTAGCAGTCGGTCGCGCGAAAGGGCTCCCGCCGGAGAACCGGCGGGGGCCCTTTCGTGTTCGCACACCTCGACGCCACGCCATAACCGAGAGCAACCGATCACGCATCCCGCACGGGTGCAAAAGTCACATCAACCGCATGTCGCACGATGCCGACTACAGAGTGTCAGTTAACGTGACTGCTCCCTACCACCTCGTACTGGGAGTGCGCGTGAAAGCTCGCTTTGGCTTGAGACGGGGACCGCTGCTCGTGGCCGCCCTGCTGGTCGCCGTCATCGCCATGATCCTTCCGGGCACGGCCGTCGCCGGCGTCGATGACGGCCGGGCCCGCGCCGACCACTGGGGCGTGATCACCCGCAACACGATCGGCTCCCCCGTCGCCGCACTGCGCAGCGGGCCGTTCGGCTCGTTCGGCGTGACCGGCACGTCCGCACGGCCGCCGTACGGCCGGGGCAGCCTCGGCATCGAGGTGGTGGGCGCTGCTCCGGGGGTGAACGCGTCCCCCGTCGAGAAGGTCGACTTCGGCAACGAGGTGGACTTCTACGGAAAGTCGCTGCTGAGCCTGCGCCGAGCGGGATTCCACGTCTTCCAGACGGGCGAGAACATCTCGTACGGCGGCGTGCGGAACATGCCGAACATCCGGATCGAGATCGATCCCAACCTGAACAGCACCTCCGACTACTCCTCTCTGGTGTGGCTGCCGGCCGCGTCGCCGACCGTGAACAGCTGGAGCCCGTTCCTCGACGCCACGACGACCGGAGGCTGGTTCCTCACAGGCAACGCCGGCGCCGTGACGGGTTGCGCCCTCGCCACCCCGTGTACCTTCGGCGCGCTCAAGGCCGCGTTCACGTCGCGCAACGCCAGGCCGACGGTCCTGACGGTCTCGGTGGGCAAGGGCCGGGACTTCATGTGGATCGGCGCGGTCGACGGCCTCCGACTCAACGACTACGTCTACGACTTCGAGCCGGACGGCGTGAAGGCGCTGCACAAGAGGTGACCGGGAGACGGGTCCCGGAAGGCTTCCGGAGCGACACGAGCAACACGAGCAACACGAGCAACAACTCGTACAACCTCCCTGCCTCTTCACAGGTCCGATCCAGCGGTGCGCGCACCCGCGCGCACCGCTCGGCTCATCACGAAGGACCTCCTTGGCTTCCGTACACACCCGTCGACGCCGGCTCGCCGCCTGCGTCGCCACCGTTGTCGCCGTGACGATCGGCGCCGGCGCGCTGGTCTCGCCCGGAGCCGTGGCCGCTCCCGTCGTCACCGCCGGGGCCGCCACCGCCACCGTCGGCGAGGCGAACCTGCCTCTCGGCGCCGACGTCGTCAGCACCGGCGACACCGGATACCTCACGTCCCGGACCGACGACTCCGGCGCCAGGGTCCTCGAGTGGCACAGGTACGCGGACGGGTCGGTGCTGCCGGTCAACGCGGGCGCCACGGGTTACGACAGCGCCTCCGACATCGTCGTGACCGGCGACGGCGGCAGCGTCGTCCATCTGCGGGACATGAGGCAAGGCGCCACCTGGTCCGCGTCCTACGACCTCGCGTCCGAGTTCGCGCCCGGCGCGAAGCTGGTGGGCGTGGTCGGCGACAACCTGTTCGTGAAGGTCCCGACCGGCAGCGGGGGCTACCAGGAGCTGTGGCAGCTCTCCCACGTCGACGGGGTCGCCCGGAAGACGAAGCGCTCGTCCAACCCCTACAGCATGGACTTCAAGGTCGTCGCCGCCACGAGCGACGTGATGATCGTCCTGAGCGGCAACCGGGTCTTCCCGAGCCCCGCGACCTTCCGGACCGAGTACTGGAAGACGCGCACGACCGTCGGCGGCGACGCGGTGATCGAGTCGGGCAGCAGGCAGAACATCGCTCCGTGGACGCAGGCCTCGACGGGCGCCTGCACGGCCGACTACGAGGCGTGGGCCGAGTACCGGGCCGGAGCCACCGAACTCGTCGTCAGCGGGACGCTCGTCCATCGGAGGTTCACCCTGGACAGCTCCCTGAGCGGCGCCGTCATCGCCGGCGTCACCCGGGACACGCTGCTCTACGGGGTGCCCGGCACGGCGGCCGGCGGGACGCCGAGCCCGCTGTACGCCCGCAGCGTCACCGACTCCACCGCCGCGCCCTACACACTGCTGGAGCACTTCTCCAGCGTGGCCCACGCGCCGGACGGCAGCCTGCTCGTGCGCGGCGCCACGGCCGACGCCGACGGTCTGTTCCGCGTCCGGGAGGGGAACGGCGGCCTGCCGAGCCTCACGCTCGTGGCGGACACGGGCCGGCTCAAGGCCGTCGAGGTGACCGCGTCGAACGTCCCCACCGCGGTGAGCCTGGAGAAGCCGGGCGCCACGGCCGCGATGGAGTGGACCCTGTCCCGCACGCACGCCGTCGTGGACCTCACCCTCACCCACACGGCCACCGGCAGGAAACTCACCGCGCACCTGCCCCGGCCGGTCTCCGACAGCCGCTTCGGCTTCGTCTGGAACGGCCTCCTGGACGGCGTCAGCGCCCCGAACGGCGCCTACACCTGGCAGATCACCGCCACCGCGGCCGACGGCGTCGGCGCCCCGGCGACCGCCCGGGGGAGTATCCAGGTCTCACGCCGGGCCAACCCGCACGACTTCGGCGACAACGGCTCGACGGACGTCCTCGCGCGGGACGCCTCGGGCGTGCTGTGGCGCGACGACCTCTTCGACTGGCCGTCGGACGGCCGGGTGACCGCGGCCGAGCGGACGAGGGTCGGCGGCGGCTGGCAGGCCTACAACCAGATCGAGGCCGTCGGGAACCTCGCCGGCGCCCCGACGGGCGACCTCGTCGCGCGCGACGCCGCGGGCGTCCTGTGGATGTACCAGGGCAACGGCAGGGGAGGCTTCGCCACCCGTGTCAAGGTCGGTTCCGGCTGGCAGACCTACAAGAGGATCACCGGCGGCAGCGACCTCACCGGGGACGGCCGCCCCGACCTCCTCGCCGGCGACGCCTCCGGCGTCCTGTGGCTCCACAAGGGCACGGGCAGCTCGTCCGCCCCCTTCGCCGCCCGCGTCCGGCTCGGCGGCGGCTGGCAGATCTACGACCGGATCACCGCCGTCGGCGACATCGCGGGCGGCACGGCCGGCGACCTCGTCGCGCGCGACGCCGCGGGCGTCCTGTGGATGTACCAGGGCAACGGCAGGGGCGGCTTCGCCACCCGTGTCAGGGTCGGTTCCGGCTGGAAGGCCTTCACCCGGCTCGTCGGCGCCGGCGACGTCAACGCCGACGGCCGCCCCGACCTGATCGCCCACGGCCCGAACGGCACGTACGTCTACCGCTCGACCGGCTCGGCCACAGCCCCGCTCAGCCGGCTCACGAGCGACCTCTACACGGGCGAGGGCGCCAGGTTCAACACCGTCGTCTGAACCGTCCCCGGCGCGACCGGCTGCCCCGGCCGCCACGGCGGCGGGCACCCCCCGTGTGCCGCGCGCCGTCGAGCCCGACGCCGCCGCGGCCGCCGGACGGACGGTGCCCGGGGGTGCGGTTCCGGGGGTGCGGTTCCCGATCCCCCCGGGGAACCGCACCCCCGGATACCGTTTTGCCGGAACGGCAACAGGAGTCGCGCGACCGGGAGCGGATGGGCGACGGTGGGCCCGTGACCGACGACACCGCGGGATCGCCCGCGTCCGACATCCCCCCGACCGCCGACGGCTACGTCGGAGACCCCGCAGTACGTGCGGAGTGGGACGACCGATACGCCGACCGCGACCGGTTGTGGAGCGGCCGGCCCAACGGCGCCCTCGTGACCGAGGTCGCCGGCCTCACACCCGGGCGGGTGCTCGACGTCGGCTGCGGCGAGGGCGCGGACGCCGTCTGGCTCGCGCGCGGCGGCTGGGACGTCACCGCGCTCGAGGTCTCGGGCGTGGCGCTGGAGCGGGCGGCGGGGCACGCACGGGACGCCGGCGTCACCGTCCGCTGGGTGCACGCCGAACTCACCGGGGCGGCGCTTCCCCCGGCCTCCTTCGACCTGGTCTCCGCCCAGTACCCGGCCCTGCTGCGCACCCCCGGCGCCTCGGCCGAGCGGGCGCTGCTCGCGGCCGTCGCGCCCGGCGGCGTGCTGCTGCTCGTGCACCACGCGGGAATGGACACCCGGCACCCGCAGGACAACGGCTTCGACCCGGCCGACTACGTCTGGCCCTCGATGGTCGCCGCCCTGCTGGACGACGACTGGATGGTGGAGGTCGACGAGCAGCGGCCACGGGTGGCGCCCGAGGGCGGCGCCGGCACGCACCACACCGACGACGTGGTGCTGCGGGCCCGCCGCCTGCGCTGACGGCTCCGAACGCGTGCCGACTCGGCCGGCTTCCGTAGCGTCGCCGCAGGGTGACTGCGACTGTCCGTGAGTGGCACGACGAGGAAGGGTGGGAGACTCGACTCTCCCCAGACACCCGGCGGTTGTCGGGGCCATTGCCCCGACATCCGGACGAAGGGCTTCCCCACCCTGTCGCCGGGGCAGCGTGGGGATCTCCGGCGGGAAGCCCCCGGCTTCAACCAGAAGGCTACGACTGCCGGGCAGTGAAGATCGTGCCTCGGCCGGCCTGACCTCCACATCACGGGATGCACGACGCTCAGCCCGCGTTCAGTGGGTGAGCAACCACCAGATCCGGTCGTACGAAGCGACGTGGAAGAGGACCAGAATCGCCAGCCCCCAGATCGCGGTGCGCCGCATGCGAGCCGTGTGCAACGCGGCCACGGCGCCGAAGAAGACGGCGAGTTCGAGCACCAACCGCACCGGTCCAGGAGTGTCGACCTCGGTGTCCCCGGAACGCGCCTCGTCGCCCGGGACCGCGAAGGTTCCCCATGCCCAGCCGATGACGACGGGTACGGCGACGACCAGGATCCAGCGCCACGGGGACGCCGTCGTCCGCCAGGCCCATAACGCGAACGCGCCCAGGGCGGCCAGTTCGAGCATGAACCGGAGACCGAGCATGACCGGGTCGTAGGCCAGGGCAACGGATATCACTGCTGTGCCTCCACAGTGGTCGTCGTCGTGCCATCAGCAAGATCGACAGTCAGGGCGACGCAGGGCGCCGCACCATCAGACGGTGGCCCCCGGCATTCCATCGGGAGGCCATTCTCGATCTTCACCCCGGCTCGCACGCACCGGCGCGACGAGGTTCAACGCGGTTCAACGCGGTTCAACGCGGTTCACTGCTCGGCGACTTGCGCAGGCCCCCCTTCCCCGCGCCTTGCCGGAGACCCCCACCACAGCTGAAGAACGTGCGCCGGCGTCTGCGGCCGACTCCCCCGCACGCTCCACCCTCACCCGTAAAATGCGCGAAACCCGCAGCTCAGAGCGCTTCCCCGGATGGACCGACCGGCTCCCCCGACTTACGCACCACGGGCAGAACACTCCACGGGAAGTTGATCCAGTCGTCCGTCCGCTTCCACACGTACTCGCACTTCACGAGCGACTGCGACTTCTCGTAGACGACGGCGCTGCGCACCTCCGCGACGGCGTCCAGGCAGAAGTCGCGCACGAGCTTCAGCGTCTTGCCCGTGTCGGCGACGTCGTCGGTGATGAGGACCTTCTTGTCGGAGAAGTCGATGACGTCGGGAACGGGCGCAAGCATCACGGGCATGTCGAGCGTGGTTCCGACGCCGGTGTAGAACTCGACGTTGACCAGGTGGATGTTCTTGCAGTCGAGGGCGTAGGCGAGCCCGCCGGCGACGAAGACGCCTCCACGGGCGATGCACAGCACGACGTCCGGGACGTATCCGTCGTCCACGATGGTCTGCGCGAGCTCCCGGACGGCCGTCCCGAACTGCTCGTAGGTGAGGTTCTCGCACGCCGGCTGCACTTCGTTTCCGTCCGTACCGCCGCTCACACCTGGGTCCGGTGGAAGTTCAGGAACGACCGGGACGCCGTCGGCCCGCGCTGGCCCTGGTACCTGGACCCGTAGCGTTCGCTGCCGTACGGGAACTCGGCCGGCGAGCTGAGCCGGAACATGCACAGCTGCCCGATCTTCATACCGGGCCACAGCTTGATCGGCAGGGTGGCGAGGTTGGACAGCTCGAGCGTCACGTGCCCCGAGAAGCCGGGGTCGATGAAGCCGGCGGTGGAGTGGGTGACCAGCCCGAGCCGCCCGAGCGAGCTCTTGCCCTCGAGCCGTGAGGCGAGATCGTCGGGAAGGCTGACGACCTCGTACGTGGAGGCGAGCACGAACTCCCCGGGGTGGAGGATGAACGGCTCGTCGCCCTCGGGCTCCACGAGCCGCGTCAGGTCGGACTGCTCCACCGACGGGTCGATGTGCGGGTAGCGGTGGTTCTCGAACACCCGGAAGTAACGGTCGAGTCGCACGTCGATGCTCGACGGCTGCACCATGGATTCGTCGTAGGGATCGATCCGTACCCGCCCGGCGTCGATCTCGGCCCGGATGTCCTTGTCTGAGAGAAGCACGTCCCGAGGATACGCAAGGCGCGCGGAGCGACCACCATCGGCCGACTCCGCGCGCCAGGGCTTTTCCGTCTCCGCCCGCCGCTACCGCTTCTCGAGCATCACCGGCACGGCACTGCGCAACCGGGCGCAACGAGGACAGCGGACCAGCCGTCCGGGGCCGAGCCGCTCGGCCTGCTGCATCGGGAACGACGCGGTGCTGAACACGTGCCCGTCGGCACAACGGACGACGGTGCGCTCCATCAAGTCCATGAGTCCCTTCCCCAAGAGCCGCGTCCGGCTGCTGCTCGCCGGACACTGAAAGCCACATTACGGGACGAACGGGACGACTCTCCAGGCGGCACTCCGACCCGCCCGACCCCACCTCTACGCCACCACCGTACGCCCCAACTCCGGGCGCCCACACACCGATCCCTCCCCTGCAACGCGGTCGGGCCCCGGGGCTTCGACGCCCGGGGCCCGGCATGAGGTAGAGTGACGGAGCGTTCCGACACCGGTTCATTCCGGCGTCTTACGCGGGTGTAGTTTAATGGTAGAACATCAGCTTCCCAAGCTGAGAGCGCGAGTTCGATTCTCGTCACCCGCTCCACAACAAAGGCCCAGGTCATTGACCCGGGCCTTTTTGCTGTCCGTCGTGATCAGTTGTCGCGTGCCAGATTCGTGCCAGAACGTTGATCGTCGGGGTCTGCTGTCCGCTGTTCTGGCACGGCCGCCACGGCCGCAGCTTCCTGCACTTCCTGTACTTGCTGACGCGCCTTGCGGACGGTCGCGTCGAGGCCAGCTGCAACTTCCTGCTGTCGGTCGTCGTCGGAGTGCTGATAGATCAGCGCGGCTTTCTCGGAGGACTGGCCGGCGCGAACCATCGTGTCCGTGAGCGTGGCCCCGGAGCGGGTCGACAGGGTGTGTCCGGTGTGACGAAGGTCGTAGAACCGGAAGCCCTCGGGGACACCGGAGACGGTACGAGCCTTGCGCCACTTTCGGCCGAAGGTGCTGCGGCGGAAGGCGGCTCCCTTCTCGCCGAGGAAGACAGGCCCGTTGGGTCCCTTGCCCGCGTAGAGCTCCATGTGGAGGCGCAGCTCCGGGCGGAGAAACTCGGGGAGGTGGACGGTCCGGGTTCCGGCTTCCGACTTGGTGTCACCGGGGGCACGGCGGCCGTTCGTGCGTTCCGGTTCGGCGACGCGGACCTTGATTTTCAGCGCGTCCACGTCGACGTCCCAGCGGCGGAGGCCGGCCAGCTCTTCGGGGCGGAGGGGACCGTACGCGCCGAGATAGACCATCAGACGCCAGCGGGGGCCGATGTTGTCGGCAAGGACGTCCACCTGGGCCACGGTGGCGATACGGCGTTCAGCCGCCCTTTCCTTTCCGGCGCCCTTGATCCGGCACGGGTTGCGCTTGACCAGGTCGTCGTCCACGGCCGTCTCCATGATGCTTTTCAGGAGGCCGTACGCCTTGGCGATCGTGGTTTTCGCCTTGGACGTCCGGAGGCGTTCAGCCCGCCACTCGCGGACGAGGGGCGCGGTGATCTCGTCGAGGTCCGAGTCACCGAAGGTGGGAAGGACGTGGTCCTTCAGGAGGTAGCGGTACAGGTCCTCGCTGAGAAGGGGCGAAATGGCAGACAAGAACAGTCGGTGGAACCACCCGCACTGGCACCTCATGATCGTGATACCGCTTCTGATCTTCCTGATCACCGAAGACGACCCCATCACACGATGCTTCCTGGCTTCAGGGCTCACGCTGGCAGCTATCCGCTACGGGGCGGGAGTCTGCAAGGTGGGCCCGAGCCAAGTCCGCCCCGGTTCCTGACACCAACAGCCGCGAACGACAGCGGTCGACCAACCGATGCGCAGCACCCGTTGGTCGATGTCGACAGACCCCCGTGATCGACCTGATAAGGATGCGTGTCGAACTCAAAGCCTGTGCCCGGTCGTGCCCCACCCGTGCCCGATAGACCGGGAACTCCCGGGGACTGCGGTCGCCAACAGGCAACCTTGTAGCGAAGGCCCCTGACCGATTTACCTGGTCAGGGGCCGTTCATCTGCGGTGGGTGTGGGATGTGAACCCACGGTGACATCGCTGCCACGCCGGTTTTCAAGATCGTCGGGGTGGACGCTGTCATTGAGGCTCTGCTGGCCCAAGAGCTCACTTGCGAGCCAGCGCGGCGCGCACGGCCTTGGTATCCGTACCCATGGTCTCGTCGAGGTTGACCGTCTGATCGACGAGCCACGCACCCCGCTCGCCGGGAACGAGTCGAAGTGCGGTGTGGGTGATCATGCCGGGTGCCGCAGAACCGGCCTCGAAGGTCACCCGCAATCCGATGCCTGCCGGATGCTGGCCAGAGGCCTCGACCTCGACCGTCTCACCAGTGGTCACCTGCGCGTCCGGGTAGGCACGGGTACGGGACGTCTTAGTGATGTCTACGCACTCGGCGATGGTGGCCGCCCCCATGCTCTGCCGCAGGCGTTCTGTCCGCGCTTCACAGGCTGCCTTCCAATCCTGCTCCACCGAGGCCTGTTGAAAGGCCCGGGCAGCCTTGACCGCAGCTGCATCGGGCTTCTCGCTTCCACCGCTGCCGGTGTCGTCGCAACCGACCACCGGTAAGGCCACCGCCATCACGAGCAGCCCAGCGGCGCGGCCAATCCGAGCAGCCATGTCATGCCCCCTCTCATCGGCGCTCCCAGCACCGTTCGGAGGATTACAGCACAGGGCCCGCTGTCATCGGCTGGGGTTCGGACGGGCCCGCACGAAGGTGGCCGTCGTTGGCCGGGCGGGCGGGTCGGGGTGATGATCCTGGGCCGTCTCTGGGCCGTGCGACGATGGCCGACGCCACTCATCAGCGACCGACAACGACAGACGTGCCACGGTCGTCAACCTGAAAACCCCAGGCCAGCCGTGCCCGACCATTCGAGTTACCACCCGAGGGTGGCGGTCAGGCAAGATGGGGTGTTTCTTTCCGCCGGACAGCGGTGCTATCCGGCATGTCCTGGGGGGACTTCCGTGATCATCGCTGTTTCGGACGGGCACGAACCGGCCTACCAGCTCCAGACGAGCCTGCTCACGCTGGTCTTTGGCATAGCGCTCATCAGCGTCGGGCAGAGGGACTGCTGCAGGATCAGGTGACACCTGACCTGGCTTGCTGAGAGGCGGCCTGGAAGGATGTCGCAGTGCCCAAGCCGTATCCGAAGGAGTTCC
>NZ_JBIRUL010000047.1:0-35074 GCF_044335095.1 Streptomyces sp. NPDC020597
TCGACGACGGCCTCCCCGCCTCGAAGTGGAAGCTCACCCACCAGGAGACCGGCGACCTCGGCGAGATGGCCCTGGTCTACGACCGGCTCCGCTGACGCTTTAGGCCGTCCTGCGCGATTCCCGCGGGCTGCCGCGTCCACTGAACTTGTTCTTCATGGTCCGAGTCGGTTTCGTTCGATGATGCTCTCGAGTCGGTTCACGGTCTTGCAGCCCTCGCCGCGCGGCAGGCCTTGATCGCCGGCGTGATGCCGGCGGGCAAAGCCTCCGTGGTGCGCGGGTCAGGCGTGGTGGCCCGATGCAGGGCCTGGTGGACGACGTCGCAAGCCATGCCCGCGGTCACGAGGTGACGGCGGGGCAGACGACGCCGGCCTGCACACGACGGCGGCTTTGGCACGGACAGCTCCCATGCGCTTCCACGAGTCGCGGTCGCTGTCGGTGCACCCGGTGGAGACCACCTTCGTCATCGCCGTGTCCGCACGCGTCGTGGGAGCGGCACGGCTGTACCCGGTGGAGGGCCAGGACGGGACGGTCGAGGCGGGGGTGTGGATCGGACGGTCGCATCGGGGTGCCGGAGTGGGCGCCGCCGTACTGCAGTTGCTGTTGGAGCAGGCCCGCCCAATAGGGTGGGACCAGGTGTACGTGAGCACGACGCCGCAGAGCAGCGCGGTGCGGGCCCTCATGGACGGCTTCGGGGTGGACCGCGTTCCTGACGGCGAGGAACTCGTGGGGCGCGGGCGTTTCACGAGCTGACGGCCGGCGGCGTGTTAGAGCTCGCCCGGACGGGCGCACGACCCGGCCCCGGCTGTGCGTGGAGGGCCCCTGTGAACAGGCAGCCCAACCGCGGTGCGGTGAGGCTCCGATGTACCTTGCGAGCCCGCCGAATTCGCGCAAGGAATCGAAGCATGCGTGATTCAATGCCTGCATGGTGGATGACGGTATTTCCCTTGGGCCGCTGGAACGGGCCGACCACCACTGGGTAGTTGGGGACGCGACACGAGCGGGTGGCCGTTGGGTCGAGTTCCGCCCCCACGGGCTCTTCCAACGCGAGGAGGACTCCGACGGACGGCTGATCCCATGGTCCAGGATCGTGAGCGGCATGCGCATCACCTGGGGCAAGCACTCCTGGAACGTCAACGACAAGGGCGTATACACCCTGAAGGGTACGGTCGCCGGGCGCAACGGCGGCTGGCTGCACATGACGCTGCGTCACCCCTATGAGGATGACCAGATGCGCTTCGACCGACACACGCGCCCGTACCGAGCGGTGGACGCCCTCCGGCTGGAGTACCTGCTACGACACCTGATCGCCGAGGGCACGCCACATCTTCTCGGCGACCCGGACTGGGTGGGTCGTGCTGTGGCGTACCTGGCCGGCGGGAGGAACCTCTGGCTCACCGCCCCAGCGCTGAGACGTGTGACCTCGGAGGCGGTCGCGGCGGCCGGCCCGGCACTACCAGACCCCTCTGCCGCGAAGCCGCCGTCGGCTTCGTGAACGCATCCGCTGTCACGGCGCCATCCGCAGCCGGCCGGCGTCGCGGTGCGTCGGTGTCCAGGGGTACACCGCGCTGCGCCGAAGGCCCCGCGTGGCCGTCATGGCCGAGCTGCAGCCGTGCCGTTCCCCCGTCTTGCCCCACTGGCAGGCCGTTGACCGTGGCCGTTTGGAGGCCCACGCTGTTTTGCAGGGCGGAAGGCTGTCCGACGTCCGCACTTCCTGCGCCAGCGACTCGAGCATCTTGTCCAGCATCGTCCTCGGCCGCACCTTGCCCGGGGTGAGCAAGGCTGTGATGAAGCGGGCCAGATCGCGTGTCGTCGAGATGATCTCGCCCTCGCCTCACGTCTCGGGCCGGTTGTATTCCGTCACGTCCTGAAGGGTACCGTCCGACATCGCCAAGTAGCCGTGGAAGTAAGGGCCTTGGATCATCCGGCCGTCGCCCGGGAAGGGCGTGACAGGGGCCCAGTGGGCGCAGGATGCGGTCTCCAGGACCCGGACGGCCACCCGTTTCGCACCCGGCGGAAGCCCTCGACGACCGACAGGGACCATGGTCACGGACTCGCTCGGCGGCGCGACGCAAGGTCGATTGCCAGCAACTGACGCACTGGTGGGCACGCCCCTGTATGCCCCAGGAGGCACGTAGCTGCGGGCCGTCTTGACGCCCACCCTGTGTTGCGGTGCCATGGCGCTATCGAAGGAGGGGCCGTGGCACCCGATGGGTACAGTGACGCCGAGGACCGTGCCGATGAGGGTGTCGATGACCGACCGGACAGCTCACCGGACCCGCACCGTCCCGCACCTGCGGACAGTTTCTGGGTGGGGGTGCTCGTTCTGATCGTGGTGATACTCCTCCTGATCGTCCTCGTGGCCCACATGGACTGGAGTCCCGGAAACCCGACCAACAACATGCCGCCTTACAAGTGACGGAGGCCCGCATCGTGGCCGCAAGCGGCATCCGGCCCGGCTGGTGTTCGATGACACCTGGACCGGCCGGACGTGCACGCGGCGTTCAACCGCATTTACCAGCACCCCCAGGCTTCGGCGAGTTCGCGAAACCGAAGATTTCCGCTGCGTGACAACCGTGTCGGCGCGGGCCTCTCGCTCTCCGGCGAGGACCACTCAGAGTTGGACGAGATCGGCCGTCGGCGGGACGTTCTGGGGCCGGGCCCGTCACCATCGCGGCCGGCGCGCGTCCGGCATCGTCGGCCTCCGGTCCCCGCGCAGACAACCCACGCGCGCTGCTTCCCGTCCTAGGTGACGCGAGAGGCGCCCGGGACCGACGGGACGTCTGCGCACGGGGTTTTGAGGAGAGGATCATTGATCCGTGCCCGGCGAATATGTGTGACCGCCGTGGCGGTGATGGCGGCCCTGGTGGGCTCGCCCGGACCGGCACACGCACAACAGCCTCAGCGATTAGGGCTGTTGCAGACAGCGAAGGCCAAACCGCTCCCGCCGGGGTGGCGGATCGACGGGCGGGGCGGGGCGCATGAGCTGGTGTGGCGTGCCCCGAAGGCCGTGCCCTTGGGAGATGCGCGAGTCGAGTTCCGTGCGGGGGACCGGCTGCTCGGGGCGCCGAAGCAGGCGAGAGACGGGCGGACCTTCCGGCTCGCCCTCGGCGAGACGCGGCCCGAGCGGCTGACGGGCCTTCGAGTGACGGCCGCCGGGCGCCGACTGGACGCGGCCTCCGAAGGCACGCACAAGGCCGGCTCGCGCGTGACCGGGACGCCCGCGCAGGCCCCGGCGAACGGCGTCGACCCGGGCCGATCCGGCGCGTACCGCACGGTCTCCGGCGCGTACGAACTCGACCCGGTCCGCCTGCCGGGGTACGCCACCCCGGTGGAGATGACCGCCCAGGTGGTTGCACCGAAGGGCGCGACCGGCAGCCGGCCGCTGGCACTGTTCCTGCACGGCCGCCACGACACCTGCTACAAGCCGGGCTCCACGGCCGCCGCGAACGGCGACTGGCCCTGTGCGGACGGCTACAAGCCGATTCCGAGCCACCTTGGCTATCTGCGAGACCAGCAACTGCTGGCCTCGCAGGGCTATGTGACGGTGTCGATATCGGCGAACGGCATCAACGCCCAGGACTCGGAGACCGAGGATGCCGGCGCGCAGGCGCGTTCCTCACTGGTACGGCTCCACCTCGCCCGCTGGGCAGACTGGTCCGCCCACCGCTCCTCCGCCCCGGCCGTCGTACGCGAGGCGCCGAAGGCCGACCTGTCCCGGGTCCTGCTCGTCGGCCACTCGCGTGGTGGCGAGGGCGTCAACCGGGCCGCCGTGGACAGCCTCTACCCGCCGCCGCACGCCGAGGACGGTTCCCCGGGCCCGGTGCGCTGGAAGGTGCGAGGGACCGTACTCATCGCGCCGACGATCTTCGGCCAGAATCCGGTCGCCGACGTGCCGTCCGTGACGTTACTGCCGGGCTGTGACGGCGACGTGTCGGACCTGCAGGGCGAGGACTTCGTCGACGGCACGCGCGGGATCGGCCGGGGCACGGCACTGCACAGCGCGGTCTACATGGTGGGCGCCAACCACAACTACTTCAACAGCGAGTGGACCCCGGGCGAGGCCGTCGCGCCGGCCAGGGACGACTTCGGGACCGACCCGGAGCAGCCCGACCCGGTGTGCACGCCGGGCGCCGCGCCCAGGCTGACCGCTGTCCAGCAGCACAAGGCGGGCTCCACGTACATCGCCGCCGCCGCCCGGCTCTTCCTCGCCGGGGACGACCGGGTGCGTCCGCTGGTCGACGGTTCCGGCAAGCGGGCCCCGTCCGCGGACCCTGCCCGGGTGCTGAGCCATGCCGTCGGCGGCCGCCGCAGCAGCGGGTTCCTGCCGGACGGAGGGGTGAAGGTGACCGGCGCCCGACTGTGCTCGGCCATCGACCCCGACGCGGCCGTGGCCTGCCTGGACCCGGCGACCACCCTCGGATCGTCACCGCACTTCGCGGCGTGGGAGACGGAACAGGAGACCGGCCGCAGCGCGATTGACCTGAAGTGGTCCGCGCCGGGGAAGGCCGCGCGGGTCTCTCCACCCCAGCCGCTCTCCCTGCACGGGACGCAGAAGCTCGCGCTGCGGGTCTTCGTACCGCCGAACACCACCGGCACCGAGTTCGACGTGTCCGTCACCGACTCCCGCAATCGCACGGCGATGCTGGGCCGGGTCGAGATGGCGGGGCTGCCGGGCTCCGCGGCCACCGCCTCCTACTGGGCTCAGGAACTGCGCGTTCCTCTGTCGGCCGCGACCCGGGCCGGGCTCGATCTCAGGCACGTCAAGTCCCTGGCGCTGACCCCCCGTTCGCGGAACGGACAGGTCTGGCTGATGGACGCCTGGGGCTGGGCGCCCGGTACGTCGGAGCTGAGGGCGGCCGCACTTCCGCGTGTCGACGTCGGCCGCACGATCGTCAAGGAGGGCGACTCAGGCACCCGCACCTACCGGATCCCGGTCACGCTCTCCGGGCACGGCAGCGGACAGGTCCGCGTGTACGTCCTCGACCCGGACGGCGGCCGGGCCGAGAACCGCCTCGTCACGGTACGGCCCGGCAGCCACGCGATCGACGTGCCCGTCGAGGTGAAGGGCGACACGGTGTACGGCGACGACGTGGAGCACGACATCGCCGTCAAGGCCGTCCACAACGCGGTCGTCGGCAGGTACCGAGGCGGCCTCACCGTCGCGAACGACGACCCCGAGCCGGTGGCCAACCTGTCGCCGCTCGCGGACCGGGTGACCGAGGGTGCCACGCTGACCTGGCGGTTGTCCGTGGAGGCGCCCGCAGCGGCCGACATCTGGCAGCCGGTGCGGGTACTCGCGGCCACCGAGGGCGCCGAGCTGTCCACCAAGGACGTGGATCCGCAGTGGCTCAAGGACTCGTCCGGTGACCTGTCCGACCCCGAGCGGCCGCTGTCCCGGACGCACCTGTGGGTGTGGCTGCGCATCCCCGCCGGGAGCACGAGCGTGGACTTCGTCGTGCCGACCGTCAACGACCAGGTGACCGAGCCGACGGAGTCGATACGCGTCGCACTGACCGACCGCAACGCAGAGCCGCTGCCCGACAGGCCTGTGCTCACGGGGACGGTCCTCGACCAGCCGTGAACACGAGGTACGAGGGAAGGTCGGCCCCCTCGCGCGCCGGGGGCCCGGCCCGCCGATCGTCCGGGCCCCCGGCGCGTCACAGGATGCCCGGAAAGTCGGAGGCGGCGCTGCCCGCGCGTCCCATACCATCGGGCCCGCGCCGACCGTCGACCATGACCGAGGACGCGTCCGACGAGCGCGCCACGCTGGTGCGCCTGACCGAGGCCGGCGCCTCCTCTGTCCCGACGGGGCACCGGGCGGGACTCCACGCGTTCGAGCAGTCGATCGGCGAGCTCGTCGGCGACGAGGTCGAGGCGCTGGTGGTGGCCGCGGTGCCCGTCTGTTCGCCCTCGCGGGCGCCACAGGCATAGGACGACGATCCTGGAGTGCGTTACGGAGCCGCGGAGGCGGACAGTCGCGTGCTCCTCGCCGCTCACTCCTGCTCCTTCTTCCTCCTCTTCTTGTCCTCGGCCTTCTCGGCCATCACGTGCCAGGCGGTGAGTGCATCCTCGGCGTCGGTGAGGCCGGCGGTGCTGTAGGACCTCGGGTAGGCCCGGCTGATGGTTGCGAGGTGGTTGTCGACCAGGGCGAGTTGTGCGGCCTCGTCTTTTACGTCCTTGAGGTCGAGGAGCTTCAGGATGGCTTCCCGGAGGTTCGTGACGACGTACCTGTCCGCCGGGGTCCCCGTTCTCTCGAAGGCCAGCAGGGTTCTCCGCGAGGTGCCCTCGCCCTTGCCGCCGGTGTCGGCCGCCTCAAGGGTCGCGCCGGGGATGTAGTTGACGAAGGTGAGCAGTTGGTTCAGGAAGCCCTGCACGAAGAGAGGCTTCGCTTCGTCCGAGACCTCGCGGATGCTGGCGAGGTAGTGCCTCATCAGTTCGTCCGCGTTCTTCAGACCCGCCGTGTGCTCCGCGGTGTGCCTGAAGCTCCGATGCAGCCTCGTGTACATGGCCAGGGCATCGGCACGGAGATTCGGCAGCGCTGCCAGTACGTCGGAGAGCGGCTTGTTCACGATGGCGGTGCGGATCGCGTCGAGGTGTACCGCCCAGGCCGTCGTATGCGCACCCATCGTCCCCCCGGGCAGGGGAGAGGGGCTACGGCCGGCCGAGTGCATGCCGGTGACGTAGGCGGTGGTGCCCTGCATGTTCACGACGATCTGGGACGCCAAGGGCTGCTTGCGCCGCGTCCCGTCGGCCAGGACCTCCTCGTCGTCCGCAGCCTCCTCGTCCGCAGCCTCGTCGTCTTCCGCCTCTTCCTCCATGGCGTCGGACGACGAGGCGGAGGAAGAGGCTGCGGATGGCGAGTTGGAGGAGGAGCTGGACGAGATGCTCGCGGCGGCGATCGCCTTTTTCGCTGCCCTCAACTCGTTCTCCAGACGCTCCAGGGTCTCCGACTCTTCGGTGATGACGGCCTCCTGAGTGCGCCTGCCGTTTTTGTTCCTCGCGGAGAGCACACCCAGTTCGCTCTCTGCCCTGGCCTTCCGACTCTTTGACTTCGCGATCTGGTCTTCGTAGTAAGGCACATCCGCCATCCGCGCTTTGTTCACCGCGGCCATGACCGACCCGCAGAGGTCGGCCAACGCTTCGCCCTGGTTCGGCCAGGCCCGCGCGAAGGCCAGGGGAAAGGCCGCCTGGACAGATTGGATGTGCTGACGGGCTGTGAGGACAACGACGTCCTCGACACTGGTGTCCCTCGTCAGCCCCGGAGCCATGAGCTGACGGTTGGCCGCCGGCTCCAGGGCGAGCAGCGCCACCGCCTTGCAGTCGAAGAGAGCCAGGATGGCCCCTTGCAGCGGCTCCGGAGCGACCGTCATTCCGCTCGCCAGGTCCGCTTCCTCCTTGAGCAGCAGGTCGCGGTGGCGCGACTCGCCCTTCCCCTTGCCAGCGAGGGCTGGACGTACCGCCTTGACGTTGATCGTTGACAGCGGAACGAGCTCACGCAGGTGGAGGAGCGCATTGGCGAGTTGCTGGACCAGCGGCATTCTCCGGGTTTCCGACGCGTTCTCGTTGAACTCGTCGAACAGCCGAAACACCACCTCACGCGCCTGCTGCCAGAGCGCCCCGTGTCCGCCCGGGATGTCCAGCCGGATCAGGCCGGTTCCGGGCAAGCGCATCATTTCCTCGTACATCAGACGCAGGTTGGCCACGGCCTCGGCGGCCGTCCGGCCGACGACCTGTCGCCGCACAGCCTCCACCTGGACGGCGAAAGCGGTGGAGTGGTCTCCCATGGTGCCGCTGAACGGCGAATCAGGGCGCCCGATGATGTTGAGCGTGCCGATCCGCACCGTCCCCTCGTCGTCGGTCGTGGGCTCGATCTGCGAGACCACCGCCCGCTGGACCACGTGGCCACCGGCCGATGTCCGTCCGTCGGCCGGGGCCGTTCTGACCGGCACCGGGCCGGCCGACGCCCGCACCGCGTTCGCCTGGTCCTCCGCCTTGAAGGGGCCGACCCTCGGCTCGTCCCCCTTGCTCGTGCCGACGACCGGGCGGACGCTCAGGCGCTGCGCAGCAGCCTCCGGCTGCCGGCTTCGACGCTGCGCGGTATGGCGTGGCTGCGCCAGCCGGTTGTTGATGCGGCGCGCTTCGGTCGCGGCCTCGCGTTCGAAGCGGTCGCCGGGGTCGCTGACGGCTATGCCGTCGCCCCGGTCCGTGCCGGAGACCGGGCCGCGGCTCTGCTGAACGACGTGGATGGCTTCGTGGATCGCGGTCTCGCGGTCGGAGATGTCGCCGACGATCTTGTTGCCCGACGTGAAGGCGACGGAACGGACCGACCGTGCGGCGGCGACACCCTCGGGGCCGTCGATGACCTCGGCGTGTTCCAGCGAACCAGGAGCGTTCATGTCGGTTTCGACAGCGGTCCGCACCTCGGGGTCGAGTCTGCGCCCCGGGGAGCGCAGGACATCTGCCACGGTCGAACGCTGGACGGGAGCCGACTCGGTCGGTTCATGGCCGCACCCGTCGGCGCACCCAGGTCGTTGTTCCCCGATCCCCTCATGCCCTGCTGCGCGCAGCAACCGGACGACGGCGGCGTTGCCGATGCTCCGTTGCAGAGCGAGAACCATGCCGGGGGACATCGCCGCCCCGAGGGGCATCGCCGCTCTGTGGTGCACGGCCCTTGCGCCGGACGGCGCCACGGCACGCGCGTCAAGATCGTCCTCCAAGGCCCTGCGGGACAGTACACCAAGGCCCGGCTCAGCGGGACTTCTCGCTTCTCGCCCGTGATCACGCACCGGTCCAGCCCCGCCCTCACGTCTCCACGACAATGCCGACCCATGACTACGCTGCCCGGACCGGGCCCGCCAGGCCGGTCCGGGCAGCATCCCGGGCAACCGGTGTTGCCTCATCGGCCTGACCGCTCCGGATCGACGTCCGGCGGGCGTTGTCGCTCAAGCGGGCGTGACTCTCACGCCCGCGGGCGCGCAGCCGAGCGGCTTCGGGTCCCGGTGCCGTCAGGGGCAACTCTCGCCGAATTTGACTGCGGTGAAGCTCACCGGCTGCCCGGACAGCTTCGCCCCGGCTGCCGGGGTCTGCCCGCAGACCTGCCAGTTGGACTCGACGAGGATGAACCGGTCCTCGCCGGCATCCTTCACCGTGATGGACGTTCCCGAATCAAGGGCCGCACGGGCGGCCTTCACGGACTTGCCCTTGAAGTCCGGCATCGTCCCGCCCGCTTCGGCCGGCGCCTTCTGATCCGTCGCGGGGCAGGTCTCCTCAAGCTTGACCGCCCCGAAGTCGAGTTCCGTGTCTGTGGGCACGTTCTTCCCGGCGGCGATGTTCTGACTGCACACTTTCCAGTTCCGGTCGAGGGCCTGCATGCGGCCGCGGCCGAGCGCGTCGTGGGACTTGAGGGCGTAGAAGCCGGCGGCCTGGGAGGTGTCTTGGGCGGACTGGAGACCCATGCCGACAAGGTTGGGGACGGCCTTCGTCTCGGCCTTGCCTTTGCCGCTGGACGCCGTCTTCCCGGTACCGGCGGTGGACGTCGTGCTGGTGCCGGTGGCGTCGTCCGGGCCGCAGCCGGTTCCGGCGAGGAGAAGTACGCCGATGGTGGTGCCGATGAGCTTCCAGTTGGCCATGTGTGCCCCCGTTGACGAGTCGCTGTGATGGACGAGCGTATGGGGGATGGTTGGACATGTGAGGTGCGTGGCGGCTCTGTGACCTGAACGAGTGGTCCGTTCCCCTGCGTTCCTGGGTGTTCCTGCGGATGTCCCTGCTCGGAGGAGACGGCCCCGTAACGTGGGCCGGTGCCTCGGCCGTCCGCCGGCTGGCGCAGGCGCCGGCCACCCAGGTGCCTGCGCGGGGCAGTAGCGCGGTCGAAGCGGCACTTGGGCTGATCGCGGCAATGGCGTCGCCGGGCCGGAGTGGTCATGTCTACGCTGGCGGCGTGACGTTGGTGTGGGTGACGGGTAACTCAGGGGCTGGTAAGTCCACGGTCTGCGCGGCCTTGCGAGAGCGTGGCCACGTCGCGCTCGACGCCGACGAGGACGGCTTCAGTCGCTGGATCGACCGAGCTGAGGGCGAAGCCGTGATGGACCTTCCGCATCCGGTACCCGAGGGCTGGCTCGATCGATACGGGTGGGTGATCGTCCGTGAGCGAGTTGAGACCCTCGTCGAGGAGTCTCGTTTCCGCATCGCGTTCTTGTGTGGGTCGGCGGAGAACGAGGCAGAAGTCCGCGATCTTTTCGACGTCATCGTGTGTCTGGTGATCAAGGAGGACACCCTCCGTCACCGGCTCGCGACCCGCACCACGAACGCATTCGGCCGACATCCCGAGGAGCTCGCAGCGGCCCTGGAGTGGAATCCTCGGATGCGAGCGATCTACGAAGGCCTTGGCGCGACGATCATCGATGCGTCCGAGCCACTGACCGAGGTGGTGGACAGCGTGATCGATGCAGCTCAAAAGCCGATACTGCGACGGTGTCTGCCGTGACTGCCAGGTTCGTCGTCGGTGTG
Source organism: Streptomyces sp. NPDC020597 (assembly GCF_044335095.1). Taxonomy (NCBI): domain Bacteria; kingdom Bacillati; phylum Actinomycetota; class Actinomycetes; order Kitasatosporales; family Streptomycetaceae; genus Streptomyces; species Streptomyces sp. NPDC020597. The sequence goes on from NZ_JBIRUL010000047.1 coordinate 10,507, forward strand.
GTTGTCGGTGGGGACCTTGCTGATGTGCGTGTGTGTGCGCCCGCACGGAACTGGCATGGCAAGTGATCATCCTTGTTGCCGCTGCTTTCGGCGCCGCGGCGTTGTCTGCGGTGGCCGGGTTCGGCGGCGGGGCGCTGCTGCTGCCTGTGTTCGTTGGCGTCCTGGGCGCCCGTGATGCGGTGGCGGTCCTCACCGTTGCCCAGCTGGCCAGCAACGGCAGCCGGGTGTGGTTCAACCGCCGCGAGGTCGACCGGCGCCGTGTCGGTGTCTTCGCTGTGGGAGCCGTACCGGCCGCGGTCGCAGGCGCGCTGCTGTTCGCCACCGCGCCCCTGCCCGCGCTGACCCGCCTCGTCGGCGTGTTCCTGCTGGTGATGGTCGCCTGGCGGCGTTGGAAGCCGCACGCTGCCCGGCTGGACGACACCGCGTTCGCCGTCGTCGGCGCCGCTTCCGGCTTCGGCTCAGCCCTGCTCGGCTCGGTGGGCCCGATGGTCGCCCCGTTCTTCCTGGCACGCGGCCTGCTGAAGGGCGCCTACATCGGCACCGAGGCCGCGTCAGCCGTGGTGATGCACCTGACCAAACTGGTCGTCTTCGGTGCCGCTGCCGTGCTGACCGCCTCCAACGCTGTCATCGGCCTGGCCCTCGCACCCGCCGGCACCGCGGGCGCTTGGGCCGGCAAGAAGATCGTTGACCGGCTCCCCGCCCATGGCTTCGTCATCGTGGCCGAGATCGGCCTGATCATCTCCGGACTCCTTCTGGCCATCACCGGTGGTTGAACATCCCCAGCCGGTCATCACCGGGTCTCGCCCGTGCCGGCAGCCGGACGCTCGAGGAGGTAAGCGTCTTCGAAGGCCACCCCTTCGTTATGGCGCTCGCCGAACACCGGCAAGGCCGGACGGCCGAGGCGTTTCGCACAGGGCCGACCTGGAGGCGGCCGCGAGGGAGGTCCAGTCCCTCGTCGGCCGCTGGCTGGTTTGGAGGTCATCTCATTTGGCGAGTCTGCGGTAGCAGATGAGGGTGCGGGGGCCGGGCTGGTGAAGGCGAGGAAGCGTTCGGCCTTGCGTTCGTCGCGGCGGTGGAGTCGGCGGTAGCCGGCGAGCCGGGCCATGGTCGTTCTATGGTCCAGCGGTGGCGTCCGAGCCGCAGAGGACTCGATTCCCCTGCGGGCGATGCGGTGGCGGATGCCGCGCTGGCGCAACCGCGCGTGCGCACATTCTGGTGCTGCCGTACATCCTCGCCCGGGCCGCGACCGGCGGTCAGGCCGGAGGCGGACCGGGCCGCGGCCGGTACTCGGCACCTCGGTGCAGGGTGACTGCCGACGCCCGCCACGGTGGCCATGGACGGAGCGCGGGCCCGGTCAGAACACGTCGGTGGTCCACAGGAGGTGCATATCCCATGCGCTGTCCAGGGATTCCTCCGCTCCCTGATACCACGCACGTCGCGCGGTGTCGTCCGGCACGGTGTGCAGGGCCGCGAGCACATCGGCCGGCATCCATGCTCCACCCCAGTGGCCCAGCCAGGTCCCAGGCGTCTCGGCGGGTTCCGGGGTCCGCGGTATGGCGTAGCCCTCGCTGCGGAGAATCTCCAGAGCGGTATCCCGTTGATTCCTCATCAGATGCTGCGGGGAGAAGATCCCGTAGGCATCCAGACTGATTCTGTTCCCGTTCAGGTAGGCCTCCCATGCCGCCTCCGCCGTGGGCTGATCGCGCCAATCGACCACGGGGATCTCCACGGAGGGCCGCGCCGCCCACGGGCCGCCGGAACTCGCGCGCACCTCCCGCGGTGCGGATCCCACCACGACGAATGCGAGCTCGTGGCACGGGACAGGGAGCTCGATGCTCTGTCCCGTCCCGCTGTCCCAGCTGGTCGTCATTCCCGCCGCGATTCGGACGATGTACTCGCCTTCGTCAAGCCCCTCTTGCGCGTCGAACAGAGCGCCCTCGAGTAACTCGGCCGGCACGCCGTCCCGGTTGAAGAACCTCCGGATCGGAGGTCCCCCCGTCGCAGAAACGATCTCGAAGTCGTAGTTGCCCGGGCTGCCCAGGTCGCGGCCGAGTGCGTAGGACGAAACCCGACAGGCAATACCGCCTGCCATCACGTACGTTTTCCGGGCCAGACCGCAGGTGATGAACTTGCGACCCTCAGACGTAGGAACTCTCACCTCCAAGCGCGTCTGCATCAGGTGCAGGCCGTCCTGAGACACCGTCTCCACCCAGTCGGTGTGGGTCCTCCCGTTGGCCATGCTGCTCTCCCTGCCGTTCGGTGCGAGTGGATCCGATGCCCGGCCGCGGGCAGGGCCCGATGCTGCCCGGCCCGGAGGTGGGCGATCACGGCGTGCCGGACGTCGGTCTCCGGGGGAGGGGCAACGCGACGGTGGCCTTGCCGCTGCTCAAGGCACATCTACGGGCTCGTAGAGCACGTCGGTTCTGAGTATTGTTTTCGTACCCTCAAGAAGCGGGGCCGAGTCGTGAAGCGTCCGATGCCAGAAGAGGAGCGCATCGCCCGGTTCGGGGTGGTGGGCACTCAATATTTCCTCAGGCTTCGCGAGCCGCGGCCAGTCAGAGAAGTCACGTTGCGCAAAGGGAAGATCGTTCTGCTTGTCGGCGATGAACCGCGTTTCTCCGCCCACGGCCTCATAAGACAGGTAGATGACGACCGTCAGGAGAGTGCGCCTTCCGTCGGGGGCGAAATAGGGCGAATCGTAGTGCGGAACTATGAATCCGCCGTGTTCGTACGTGATGAAGCGCATGCGCGGATTGACGGCCGCCGGCCTCCAGGGCCTTCCGGCCGAATCCGTCGGATCGTCCGATCCCACTTCCAGCGATAGAAGCGTCCGCAGCCTGCGGTAGAATTCTGCCGCCAGGGATGTGGATTCGGCCGTGGCGCGGAGATGAGCGACCGGATCTCCCTCTGCATAGTTGGCGGCAATGCCGTCTCGGCCCACCGGGGCGAAGCGCTGGGCGGCCAGTTCGGTCGCGAATGCCTCCACTTCGGCCCGAGTGAGGAAATGGCGAATCACCTTGGCGTTGGCCTTTGGGATCTCCGATTCTATCGGGGTCCATGAGTCATCGGCAGATATTCGGCTCAGCGCTTCTTCGGAGAGCTCGAAGGGATTTACCGGCATTTCGAACATGATCACTTCTCCGTGCTGAGGCCGTCGCCGATCCCGACGTGGCCGCGGGTCCCACGGCCCGGAACGGCCGCGGGCGGCGCATTGAGGTGGACGGCGGGACCGTGGGTCACGTACTTGTGTGCTTCGAGTCCGTGGAGGGACTCGAAGCCCCTGGAGTCAATGCCTGCAGGGAGCGGGGACCACTGGGCGATTATCGTCACGGTGACGATATTAGGTCGGGGTGAGCCCGCAAAGCAAGCAGGACGTACCCAACGCGGCGGAGAAGGCCGGGAGACGGCTGGTACCGGCTCAGGGGACTACCGAGGCGAGGTAGTCCCACGCGGCGTTGGGCTGCTCCGTACCGCAGCGGCCGACGCCATCGAGGGCGTCGACCTTGCCGGGCGCCGACCAGGTGCGAGTTCCCTCCGCGGGCGCCCTTCGCGTGCCAGGGTCGTAATGCCCGCGAGGCCACGGGAGTTGAAAGAGGCGGCATGCTGGACGAGTTGGTATCGGCGGCAGCGGCGGCGGGCGGATCTGCAGTGGTCCAGGCGGCGGGGACTGACCTGTGGAAACGGTTTTCGGGGCCGGGTCGCCGAGTGGTTCGGGCGTGGGGACGCGGTGCGGGAGAGCCGTGAGCTGGAGCGGCTGGACCGCGGCGCGTCCGAACTGCCGACGGCCGGCCGGGACGCGGTGGAACGGCTCCGGGTGCGGCACGAGGCCGTCTGGCAGAGCCGGATCGAGATCCTGCTGGAGGACCTGGACGGGGTCGAGCGCGACCAGGCGGTGGCCGAGCTCGGCAAACTCATGGCCCAGGCCCGCCCATAGCCCGGTCCCGTGGACGTCGGTCAGCCGGTCAGGGCCGCGAGGGCGTCGTCCAGGGCGGCGGCCTGGGGTTGGTTGTGGGGGAGCTTGGCGAGGATCTTGGCCATGCCGCAGGTGTTGGTGAGTGACGAGAAGACCAGGCCGCCGGCGACACCCGCGGAGAGCCAGCGGGCGGTGTTCCAGCGTCGTCCGGCGATCAGGCCGGTCAGGACGAGGGACCCGGCGGCGAGGCGGACCTGGCGCTCCATGGCCCAGGGGTTGCGGGCGCCGGCCGGGCGGTGCGTCTGGTGGCCGAGCTGTGTCCAGGCGGTGGTGCCGCCGGTGAGGGTTGCGGCGGGGATGCCGTGGTCGGCGAGGTGTCGGCAGGCTTGGGCCGAGCGGGCGCCGGAGGCGCACACGATGAGGAGGTTGCCGCGATCCGCGGCGGCCTTCAGCGCGGGCAGGGCGGTGTCGAGGTGGTCGAGGGGGATGTTGTGGGCGCCGGGCAGGTGGCCGGAGGCGTATTCGCCGGTAGTGCGCACGTCGATGACGGTCAGCTCGTGCAGGCGGGTGTGGGCCTGGTCGGCGGTGAGGGCGGTGGTGGGTGCCACGGGGTGTTTTCCTTTGCTCGGTCCGGGTCACCCCTTCGGTAGGATACCCAAGGGGGTATCTCGAAGGAGCGTGGGTTGTGGAACTGGCGATGGCGGCCGAGGAACTGAAGACGGTGGTCAACCGGCTGCGCCGGGCGCAGGGTCAGATCGCGGGTGTGATCAAGATGATCGAGGAGGGGCGGGACTGCGAGGATGTGGTCACCCAGCTCGCCGCGGCGTCCCGGGCTCTGGACAAGGCCGGTTTCGCGATCATCGCCACCGGTCTGCAGCACTGCCTGACCGACGCGGACATGGCGTCCTCCGGCGACCGGGAGCAGATGCGGGCCCGGCTGGAGAAGCTGTTTCTTTCTCTGGCGTGAGCCGCGGCGCCGCGGCCCCCGGAACATGCGTGCGGCTGCTCAGGTGAGGGCGTCCATGAGCATGAATGCGGCTACGGCCAACAGCACGACGGCGAACGTGCGTTGCAGCAGGGTGCCGGTGACCTTGGCGGCCAGGCGTCTGCCGTCCCAGGCGCCCAGGATCGCCGCCCCGGTGAAGGGGCCGATGAGCGCCCAGTCGACCCCGACGGTGGTGGTGCCGCGGGTGGCCAGGGACGCCAGCGAGTTTGCCGAGATCACCAGCAGGCTGGTGCCGACGGCAGCCTGCATCTCGAAGGCGAGGACGGTGACCAGTGCCGGGACGGCGAGGAAGCCTCCGCCGACCCCGAGCAGACCGGTCAGCGCACCGAGCCCTGCGCCGGTACCGGCGGCCCGGGCGGGCTGTGCCTCGCCGGCCGGCGGGCAGGTCGCGGAGCGGCTGGGGCGCAGCATCTGGGCGGCGGCGAGTGCGGCGACGGCAGCGAACGCGGCGGTCAGTACCGGCTGGGGCAGGCGGGATGCCGCTGCTCCGGCTGCGGCCGCGGGCAGAAGTCCGGCTGCGGCGAAGAGGGCGCCGGCTCTCCAGCGGACGTTGCCGGTGCGGGCGTGGGCGTACAGGGCGGTGAGCGAGGTGGCCGTGACGACGATCAGGCTGGCCGTGGTCGCGGCGGCCGGGGTGAAGCCGAGCAGGTAGATCAGCGCCGGGACTGCCAGGACACTGCCGCCCCCGCCGAGCGCGCCGAGCGCGACTCCGACTGCTGCCCCCGCGATCAGGGCCAGGATCAGAGCACTCACGCTATGACGGCGTTGCTGCCGCCCTGACCGACGATCGGCAGGCCCGCACGCGCCCAGGCGGTCATGCCGCCGGTGACGTCCGTGGCCTGAACGCCGCGTCCGGCCAGCAATGCGGCGGCCTGCCGGGAGCGGTGACCGGAGCGGCAGATCGTGACAACCGGCCTGCCCTGCGCGGCGGCCGGGAGCGAGTCCCCTGCCGTCAGACGGGACAGGGGCAGGTGCAGCGCGCCGGGCGCGTGCCCGGCGTTCCACTCCGGTGTCTCGCGGACGTCCACCAGGACGGCGGCGCCGTCGCTGGTCTGCTGGTGGGCCAGGCGGGGGGTGAGGCGGCCGCGGGAGCGGCGGAGAAGCGGCAACATCAGATGATCACTTTCGTGCAGGTGGCGCGGTAGGGCGTGTCAGTCCGTGCGGCCGGGGCGGGTGAGGGGCAGCCCTGCCTCGGCGGCGGCGTCGAAGCCGTCGTCGACGGCAACCACGTCACGGCCCGCGGCGTCGAGCAGGGAGGCGGCGATCGCCGCGCGCATACCGCCGGCGCAGTGCACCCACACCACCCCGTCCGGCACCTCGCCGATGCGGCCGTGCAGCTCGTGGATCGGAATGTGGACGGACCCGGCGATGTGGCCGCCCGCACGCTCCGAGTCCCGGCGCACGTCCAGCACGACCACGTCGTCGCCGCGCTCACGGGCGCCGGCCAATTCGGCGAAGCGGGCGCGGGGGAAGGACGTGAGCTGTTCGCCGTCACGGATCCAGTCGGCGGGGTCGCCGGTGGCGACGGCGGCCGGGCGGTCGATGCCCACCCGCGCCAGCTCCCGCTGCGCGGCGGCGATCCTCCCGGGCGACTCGGCGAGCAGGGTGACGGGCTTGCCCCACGGGATCAGCCAGGCCAGGTAGGTGGCGAGCTTGCCGTCGCCCTCGAAGTTGAACGACCCCGCCACGTGCCTCTCGGCGAAGGCGATACGGCTGCGAAGGTCCACCACCCACTCACCCGCGGCCAGCCGGGAGGCGATCTCCTCGGCGTCCGCACGCCCCGGAGGGGTGAGGTCGACCGGCGCTGGACCTGCGGCGTTGGCCGGGCCCATGTGCGCGTAGTAGGCGGGCACGTCGTCCAGCCCGGCGAGCATCCGGGCGACGAAGCCGTCGACGTCGAGGAGCAGCGCGTCGTTGGTCTTGCGCTCCCTGCCGATCGTGGTCGCGTCCCCCTCGGCCTGCGAGGAGGAGCAGAAGCTGCCGAACCCGTGGGTGGGCAGCACCGGCACCTCGTCGTCCAGCTCGTCGGCCAGACGATGGGCGGAGGCGTACTGGGCGCGGGCGAGCTGTTCGGTCAGCCGCGGCTCGACCAGGTCCGGCCGGCCGACGGTGCCGATGAGCAGGGATCCGCCGGTGAACGCCGCCACATCGCGCCCGTCCTCGCCGAGGGTGTAGGAGGTGTGGTGCGGGGTGTGCCCGGGAGTGGCGATCGCACGCAGCACCAGCCCCTCGTCGACCGCCACGCTGTCGCCGTCGGCAACCGCGCTGTGGGCGAAGGACACGTGCGCCCCGGCCGGCACCAGGTACCGGGCGCCGGTGACGCGGGCCAGCTCCAGACCGCCGGTGACGTAGTCGTTGTGCACGTGCGTCTCTGCCACGAGAGCGATGCGCACTCCACGACGGGCCGCTGCAGCAATGACCTGGTCGATGTCCCGTGGCGGGTCGATGACCACCGCGGCACGGGGCCCGCCGGCCAGATAACTGCGATTGCCCAGGCCTTCGAACTCCAGGGTGTCGACGAAGAACACGGCTCATGACTCCTCTCGGACGAGGTACCCCGGGGGGTATCTGACGCTCACCCTAACAGGCATACCCTGGGGGGTATTCCAGAGACGGGACACTCTGGTGCACCGGCGCGTCGGTCAGGGCGCGGAAACGTGCGCTGACCTCGGTGAGGTGGGGGAACTCGGCGTGGTGTCCGTCGCCGCGCGGCCGGGGAACCACGCAGGTCAGGGAGCAGGGGAGGCGGACTGCGCGGGCGAGGGCGGCGTTGTCCTCGCCCGGCCCCGCGGGGCGAGGAACAGTGGGGGACACGGCGAAACCCGCGCCGGGCTCCGGCTCGGAACCCCTCCCAGGGACCTGAACCGTCGCCTCGCGGGCGGTGGGGACGACCAGCATCTGGCCGAGGGTGAGCAGGACGACGTAGAACGTCCGGGAACGGCCGCTCGGGCGGGGAAACGCCGTCAGGGCCTGCGGCTTCTGTCGACGGCCACGGGGAGGACGGGGGCCGAGGCCGGGCGGCGGATCGTCCACGCACGCGGCGGCCCGGGTGCCGTCGGGCGGAAGAAGTGCGCCGTGGTCACAAGGGCCACGGCGAGGACAGCGGGTATCGCATACGCGATGCGGAAATGGCCTGTTGCCCCCAGACTCCCGCTCGCGCCCGCTCCGACGAGCACGCCGACGTAGTTGAAGACGTTGAGCCGGGCCAGCACAGTCTCGGGGGCACCGGGTCGCAGCCGGCCGGCCGCGGCGACGCACAACGGGGTCAGGGCGGCCACTCCGAGACCCGCACAGCATGCCGCGACGACCGCGTACGGCCAGCTCGGCGCCACCGCCAGACCGGCCAGGGCGACAGCCGCGAGCAGGGCCGCCGCGCGGACCACCGCCACCGGCCCGACCCGGCGCACCATGAGGTCGGCGCCCGCCCGGCCGGTCACCGTGCCCGCCTGGTAGGCCGCGTACGCGAGCGGCGCGGCAGCCAGGGACGCGGCGAGCGTCTGGTGAAGGTACGCCGTCGACCAGGCAGAGACCGTGGAGTCGACGACGTAGGCGACGAGCAGAACGACACCGAAGGGGACGAGCCGCGCCCACACCCGCCGCCCCGGGATCTCGTCGTCCGGCGCCGGTCGGTCGCTGGACGAGGAGGGCACGGGCGCGAGGGCGTGGGTCCGGACGGTCAACGCCAGGAGGGCCACGAGCACGGCGTGGGCGGTCAGGACGTACTGGACAGGCCAGCCCAGCCGGGAGCCGCCCGCCGTCAGCAGCGCGGCCGCCACGCCCGCGGCGCTCCATGCGGCGTAGAAGGAGGAGAGGATGCTGCGCCCGTAGTGGCGTTCGACGGTGGCCGCGCGGGTGTTGACGGACACGTCGATGGCGCCCAGCGCCAGCCCGAAGAGGACGTAGGCCGCCGAGGCGGCGGCCCGGCCGGGCGCCCACGCCACGGACAGCAGGGTCGCGGACGCGATCAGCGCCGCCGCGCGCATGACGGCCATGGGACCCGAGCGGCGTACGGCGGCCAGCCCCGCGAAGCTGCCGGCGCCCGCAGCCAGGGTCAAGGCGATCGTGAGGGCGGTCATCGCCAGGGACGACAGCCCCAGACGGCTCTCCACGGCGGGCACCGTGGTGGACACGGCGGCCACCGCCATGCCCTGGGCGGCGAACACGGAGGCCGTGACCCGACGGGCTCCCGCGAGCGGGCCGCCGCTCGCGGACCGGGGCGGAGCCGTCGCTCCGACGGATGCGGTCATGGGGGACCCTCTTCCTGTCACGGACCGTGGACGGGCCGGCGTGCGTGAACTGGAGCAACCGTAGAAATCCGGAGCGACCCACCGGAGGACGCCGACGGCCACACGGGGGACCTTGGCGGCCAGCAGCGGACGGTCCGGGACCGGCAACCCAATAGTCAAGAGCGACAGGCTCATGGGTGGGGGAGGGGGTGGGGGTGGAGGAGGGGGCAAGGGCAGTGAGGGCGTGCGTGGCCGGCAACAGACGGTCGGGGCCCGGGAGCCAACAGCCCGGCCGTCGGAATACGGGCGGGCTGGGGGTGTCTCACGGGCGGCCCGGCGGACGGCCAGGTGGCAGAGGCATCGGTCTGCGGCGCGCCGGGGCGGTCAGTGGGCTGGCCGCTGCAGTCCCCTTTGTGGCCGCACGGGCCAGTCCGTCGGGGCTTGCGTGCTGCCTAGGTTTCTCCCACGCCGAAAGTGGCGACCAGAGGAGGTGGACTCGTGAAGGAGTCCGAATGTGACACGTGTGTCATCGGTGCCGGTCCCGCCGGGCTGGCAGTGGCACGAGCGCTCGGTGAGCGACGGCTTCCCTACACGCACATCGAGCGGCACACCGGTCCGGGCGGCCTGTGGGACATCGACAACCCGGGCAGCCCGATGTACGAGTCGGCCCATTTCGTCTCCAGCAAGACCCTCTCGGGCTTCGGCGGCTGGCCGATGCCCGACCACTTCGCCGACTACCCGCCGCAGCGGCAGATCCTGTCGTATCTGACGTCGTTCGCCGACGCGTACGGGCTTTCGGAACGCATCGAGTTCGGCACCGCGGTGCGCGACGTGGCGAAGAACGCTGACGGCACCTGGACGGTCACCCGTGCCGACGGTCGCTCCACCCGGCACACGCAGGTGGTGGTCTGCACCGGCTCGCAGTGGCACCCCAACATCCCCGATATCCCGGGTGACTTCAGCGGCGAGATCCGGCACACGGTCGGCTACCGCAGCAGCGACGAACTGCGCGGCAAGCGGGTCCTGGTGGTCGGCGCCGGCAACTCCGGCTGCGACATCGCCTGCGACGCCGCCCGTGCCGCCGACCACGCGGAGATCAGCATGCGCCGTGGCTACTGGTTCATCCCCAAGCACCTGTTCGGCAGGCCCGTGGACACCCTGGAAGGCGTCGGTCCCCGGATGCCGAAGTGGCTGGAACAGAGGCTGTTCGGCGCGCTCCTGCGGATCGTCAACGGCGATCCGACCCGCCTCGGCCTGCAGAAGCCGGACCACAGACTCTTCGAGACCCACCCCACGGTCAACTCGATGCTCCTGCACCACCTGCAGCACGGCGATATCACCGCGCGGCCGGGCGTCCTGCGCGCCGAGGGCCGCACCGTCCATTTCACCGACGGCAGCAGCAACGACTTCGACCTGATCCTGCTGGCGACCGGCTATGTGCACAAAGTGCCCGTCGCGCAGGCCTACTTCGGCGACGAGCAGCACCCCGACCTGTACCTGTCGTCGTTCTCCCGCGACCATGAGGGACTGTTCGGCGTCGGCTTCATCGAGACCAACTCCGGCGCCTACCAACTCTTCGATGCCCAGGCGCAGCTGATCGCCGGATTCATCCAGGACACCCGCCGGGGCCTGCCGAACGCCGCGCGGTTCGCCCGGATGATCGGCGGCGACCGCCCGGACCTGACCGGCGGCCTGCGGTTCGTGGACTCCCCGCGCCACACCGGCTACGTCGACAGCGCCGCGTACACCAAGTACGTCACCAAGGTCGCCGCCGCCATGGGCTGGCCCACCGAGGGCCGCCCGCCGGCCGTGCGGGCCGTTCGCGGCAAGGAGGCGGTGGCATGAGCGGCTACGACTACACCGGCAAGGTGATGCTGGTGACGGGCGGCGCGGGCGGCATCGGCAGCGCGCTGTGCCGGCGTTTCGCGATCGGCGGCGCGGTGTGCGTCGTCGTCGACATCGACGGTGAGCGTGCGCGGAGGGTCGCGGACACGCTGCCCGGCGCCGGTCACCTGGGCCTCGGCTGCGACCTTTTGGACCGGGCCGCGGTCGCGGACCTCTTCGAACGGGTCGCCGCCGCCTTCGGTCGCCTCGATGTGCTGGTCAACAACGTCGGCATGACCAGCACCGAGCGGTTCGACGTGCGCCCGGTGGAGACCATCGAGCGGGAGATCGACCTCAACATGACCTCGCCGCTGGTGGCCACCCGGCTGGCCATTCCCCTGCTGAAGGCCTCCGCCGATCCCCGCATCGTCACCACGGTGTCCCTCGCCGGCATCTTCCCCCAGGGGGAGACTCCCATCTACGCGGCGTCGAAGTTCGGGCTGCGCGGCGCGATGCTGTCCATCGCCCTCGACCTGGGCGCCAAGGGCATTCGCGTCGGCTCGGTGCTGCCGTCGGCCACCGACACCCCGATGCTGCGCCGGGAGGCCGTCGACGGTGGCAACTCCCTGCAGTTCCAGGACCCGCCGCAGCAGCCGTCCGACGTCGTCGCCGCGGTGGTGAGCCTGCTCGACCGGCCGCGGCTCGAGGCGTATCCACGCGTCGGCGAATCGCTCCTGGTCCGCTTGTCCATGCTGGTGCCGAACCGTCTCCCCAGCCTTCTCCCGCTCTTCCGCAAGCGCGGCGAACGCGGCCTGGCCCGATACCTGGAGGACCTGCGGCGCAGAGGACTGGCCCGCCAGATCGACGGCCGCTGGGAACTGGTGAAAGAGGCATGACCACGACCATGGACACCGACACGCGCACCGGCACGAACGCCGGCACGAACACCGGGCAGTCGCTCACCCGCCCGGACGACCGCCTGATCACCGTCTTCAACCCGGCCACCGGGGAGACCCTCGCCACCCTGCCCGCCGCCACCGCGGGCGAGGTGGACGCGGCCGTGGACCGGGCGCACCGTGTCTTCGCCGGCGGAGTGTGGGCGGCTCGGCCACCCCGGGAGCGCGCCGCGGTCCTGTTGCGTCTCGCCGAACTCATGGAGCGCGACGCCGAGATCCTGGCCCGCCTGGACTGCGAGGACGCGGGTAAACCCATCACGGAGTGCCGCACCGGCGATGTGCCGGGCGCGATCGAGTCGATCCGCTGGTTCGCGGAGGCGGCCGACAAGGTCTTCGGCCGCACCGCCCCCACCGGCCAGGACCATCTCGGTCTGATGAGCCGGGAACCCGTCGGAACGGTCGCCGCCGTCCTCCCCTGGAACTACCCGCTCGCCATGGCCGCCTGGAAGATCGGACCCGCCCTCGCAGCGGGCAACAGCCTGCTGCTCAAGCCTGCCGAGGCGACCCCTCGTTCCGCCCTCCACGTGGCCCGGCTGGCTTCGGAGGCGGGTCTGCCGGACGGCGCCCTCACCGTGCTGCCCGGCTACGGCGCGGAGGCCGGCAGGGCGCTCGCCCGCCATCACGGGATCGGCGCGCTCTCGTTCACCGGCTCGACGGCGACCGGACGGCGGATCCTGGCCGACGCCGCGGAGACCAACTTCAAGCGGGTCTCCCTGGAGATGGGCGGCAAAAGCCCCCAGGTGCTGATGCCGGACGCACTCGACTTCGGCGCCGAACTCATCGACGACATGATCGCGGCCGCGTTCCTGACGATGGGCCAGAACTGCACGGCCGGCTCCCGGATCCTGGTCCACGAGGACATCGTCGCCGAGATCGTCGCACGGATCACGGCCGCCGCCGAAGCCCTGGTCATCGGCAACCCGGCCGAGCCGGACACGCGCACAGGACCGCTGATCAGCACCGCGGCGCGAGACCGGGTCGCCCACGCCGTGGACGAAGCGGTCGCCGCCGGAGCCGTGGCCCACACCGCCGGGCTGCCGGCGGGCCTGCACCCGCACGGGGCCTACTACCCGCCCACCGTCGTCGTCGGCGCCCCCGACGGAAGCCGGGTCCTCACGGAGGAATTGTTCGGCCCCGTGGTCACCGTCCAGACCTTCGCCTCCGAAGAGGAGGCGATCCGGACGGCGAACGCCACTCCGTACGGTCTCGCCGCCTCCCTGTGGACCCACGACCTCGACACCGCCTTCCGCCTCGCCCGCGGCATCCAGGCCGGAGTGGTCTCCGTCAACTCCTACAGCGAGGGCGACATCACCGCCCCCTTCGGTGGCTGGAAACAGTCCGGATTCGGCGGCGCCGAGCGTTCCACCGACGCCTTCGCCCAGTGGACCAGGGAGAAGACGATATGGATCCGGACCCGCTGACGAGGCCGCAACCCGACGCCCATGCCTACAGTGGTCGCGAGTACGGCCCTGGAGAGAAGCCATGCCCGATCCACCCCGGCCGGAGAACGGCACCACGCGCAGCACGTCGGCGACGATCTCCCCGAACATCCTGCGCTACCTCGACCGGATCACCGGGCAGTACGGAGTCGACCTGCAGCCGGAACTGGCGCGGGTCGGTCTCACCGAGACCCTGATGCGCTCGGCGGCCCTGCGCGTCTCCTACCGCCAGGGCAGTGCCGTCATCCGGCGCGCCGTCGAACTCACCGGGGACGAGAACCTGGGGCTGCGGGTCGGAGCCGCGCAGCACCTCACCGCCTGGGGTCTGCTGGGCTTCGCCATGCTCGCCAGCGACACACTCCAGACCGCCATCGAGTCGGGGGTGCGCTTCCAGAACGTCTCCGGGGCGATGACGGTCTGGTCGGCCGGCCGGGAGGGCTCCGACTACGTGGTCCGGGCCGACCTCCCAGACCCGATGGTCGACCCGAACGTCGCCGTCTTCCTGGTCGAGGAGGCTTTCTCCAGCGTCGTCACCATGGGCCGCCTCGCGTCCGGCGCGGGCCTCGCACCCCAGGAGGTCCACTTCACCTTCGCCGCGCCGCGCGACGTCCAGCCCTTCCACGACATCTTCCGCTGCCCGCTGTACTTCGGCGCCCCCGGTAACCGGCTGGTGGTACCGCGGGCATGGATCAACCGGCCGATGCCGGGCCGCGATCCGGTCACCTACGCCTCGACCCTCGACCTGCTCGAAGCGCAGATGGCCTCCCGCCGCCGTCAGCAGGACCTGCTCGAGATCCTGGAGATCTCCCTCGCGCAGAGCCTCCCGGTCGTTCCCTCCTTCTCCGAACAGGCCCGCAGACACGCGTCGAGCGAGCGGACGCTGCGCCGCCGCCTGGCCGACTGCGGCACCTCTTACGAGGCGATCGTCGAGGGCGTCCGCCGTGAACGCGTCGAACAGCTCCTGCGCCGCCCCCACCTCACCCTCCGCGAGGTGGCCCGCCAGGCGGGCTTCTCCGACGAACGCGCCCTGCGCCGGGCTGTCCGCCGCTGGCACGGCATGGCGCCGTTGCAGCTGCGCGAGGGCTTCTCCGCGGAGGCGACGGGAACAACGCCGAGTCATGGGCCGCGGGAAACCACGTGACCGGACGTAACCGGACCCGTGGCCGCCCCCACACCAATGCCCCCACACCAGCGCCCCCGCCGTCACGTCTTCCGCGGTCCCGTCCGTCCGCTAGACCGGCTGCAAAGTCGCCGACCTGCCCGGACTCTCGATGCGGCCGATCGCCGATCCCTATCCGGACGAGGCGAAGACCGACGCGAAGGACGCGGCGGTGATCGCGGAAGCCGCCCGCGCCCGGCTCCACGCCGAACTCTCGCGTACTGCACGCCAGTGCTGGTGCCCCTGGTGCCCCTGGCCCCGTTCCTCTCCGCCGTCCGGCCCCGCTCGACGCGCCGGTTCGGGACCGCCGCCCTACGCTCGGGGCATGCAACGCCGCCCGATGCACATGTCTGCCGAGGCCCAGGACGCTCTGCGCACCGCGCTGGAGGGACTCCGCGCGGAGCTCAAGGTCCCCCTGAGCTTCCCCGAGCGCGTGCTCAAGGCGGCCGACAGGGCCGCGGGTGAGGCGCGCCTGCCCGAGAAGGACGCCACCCACCTGCCGTTCTTCACGATCGATCCGCCGACCTCGAAGGACCTCGACCAGGCCATGCACCTGGAACGGCGGCCCGGTCGCGGCTACCGCGTGTACTACGCCATCGCGGACGTGGCGACCTTCGTCAGGGCGGGCGGCCCTCTGGACATCGAGGCGCACGACAGGATCGAAACGCTGTACTTCCCCGACCTCAAGGTGCCCCTGCATCCGCCCGTTCTCTCCGAGGGCGCGGCCAGCCTGCTGCCGAACAAGGACCGCCCCGCCCTGTTGTGGCAGCACGACCTCGACGCGCACGGCAATCTGACGGACTCGTCCGTGAGCCGGGCCGTGATCCGAAGTCGGGCCCAGCTCGACTACGCCGGCGCCCAGCAGGCCATCGAGAACGGCACGGCGGAGGAGTCTCTCACCCTGCTGCGCGAGATCGGCGAGCTGCGGGAGGCAGTCGAAATCGCGCGCGGCGGCATCTCGGTGAATCTGCCGGACCAGGAGGTCACCCTCGAGGACGGATCGTTCCGGCTGCGCTACGGGGCGACGCTGCCGGTCGAGGGCTGGAACGAGCAGATCTCCCTCATGACCGGGATGTCCGCGGCCCAGATCATGCTCGACACGGGTACCGGCATCCTGCGGACCCAGAAGGAGCACGCCGACCAGAACGTCATCAAGCGCCTGCACGACATCGCGAAGGCCCTGGGCATCGTCTGGCGGCCCGGCATCTCGTACGCCACGCTGGTCCGTAAGCTCGATCCCCGGAACCAGCAGCACATGGCCTTCCTCACCGAGGCCACGAGCACGATGCTCAAGGCGGAGTACACCGTCTTCCGCGACAACCAGAAGCCGGCGTACACGATGCACGCGGCGATCGCGGCCCCGTACGCCCATTGCACGGCTCCACTGCGGCGCCTGGTCGACCGGTACACCGGTGAGCTGTGCGTGACGGCGTGCGCCGACAAGGCCCCGCCCGGCTGGGTGCTCGACGCCCTGTCCTGCATCCCGTGCGACATGGCACGGGGGAAGGGCGGCCTGGCGGACCGGCAGACCGTGGACCTGGCCGAGGCCGCGGTGCTCAAGGACCGCGTGGGCGAGGTGTTCGACGCCGCGGTCATCGACACCGACGCGGAGCGGGGCAGGCCGCGCGAGGGCAAGGTGTTCCTGGCCGACCCCGCCGTGCTGGCCAAGGTCGTTTCGACCGACGGCACGGATCTCCAGCTCGGATCCGGCATCAGGGCCAGGCTCAAGCAGGCGGACCCCGCCGCGGACGAGGACAAGGTCCTCTTCACCGTGCCCTGACGGGTGTCCCGTCAAGCTCCCCGGGCCGCCTCGGGCATGGCAGGCCGTCGTGCCACGTGCGACCTGTCCGCAGAGGGCCAGGCGGTGCGTCCGGGCGACGCCGAGCATGGCGTGCTGGACGCCGTCGCCTTCGAGGCGGCAGTCGCGGAGGATCTCCCAGGTCCGTCTGAATTCGCCTGCCGCCGCGACCCGAAGTCGCTGCCGTGGGGCCGATCTTCGGCAATGCGTTCACCCGGCTGTCTTGGGACTGACCAGTCCGGTCTCGTAGGCGGTGATGACGGCCTGGACGCGGTCACGGAGCTGCAGTTTGGCGAGGATGCGGCCGACGTGGGTCTTCACGGTCGTCTCGGACAGGTAGAGACGCTCGGCGAGTTCGGCGTTGCTCAGACCCTGGGCCAGTAGGTGCAGGACTTCCAGTTCGCGTGGGGTGAGGGTTCGCAGGTCGCGGTGTGCGGTGGTGTCGGGGGCGGACGGTGTGGTGTGGGCGTGGCGCTCGACGAGGCGGCGGGTGATGGCAGGGGCGAGCAGGGCGTCGCCGGTGCGGACCAGGCGGACGGCGGCGACCAGGTGCTCGGGGGTGACGTCCTTGAGCAGGAAGCCGCTGGCTCCGGCGGCGAGCGCGGCGTAGACCAGGTCGTCGAGGTCGAAGGTGGTCAGCATGATCACGCGGGGCTCGTCGGGGGACCCGGTGAGAATGCGGCGGGTGGCCTCCAAGCCGTCCAGCTCGGGCATCCGGATGTCCATCAGGACGACGTCGGGGCGGGTTCGCTGGACCGCCTCGACGGCCTCTTCCCCGTTGGCCGCCTCGGCGACCACATCGATGTCGTCGGCCATGAGAATCAGGCGGAATCCGGTGCGGACCAGTGCCTGGTCGTCGGCGACCACCACCCGCAGGGGGGCACTCACACGGTCTCCAGGGGGGTCAGGGGGATGCGGGCCTTGACGCGGTAGCCGCCGGTCAGGCGGCGTCCGGTGTGCAGGGTGCCGTCGTAGACGGACAGGCGCTCGCGCAGGCCGAGCAGGCCGCGGCCGGTGCCGGTGGCCGCGGTGGCTGAGGGGGCGCCGCCGGTGTCGGTGATCTCGACCTTCAGGTGGTCGCGGGCGTAGTCGACGCTCACGTTCGCCTGCGCCCCGTGGGCGTGCTTGACGGTGTTGGTCAAGGCTTCCTGGACGACGCGGTAGGCAGCCAGTCCGATGCCGGAGGGTACGTCGCGCGGGGTGCCGGACGTGGTGAGGGTGACGGGCACTCCGGTGTGGCGCATGCGGTCGACGAGGGAGTCCAGCTGGTCGAGGCCCGGCTGTGGGGCGAGGTCGGGGGCCGCCGGCCGGTCGGGGTCCTGTGGGTCGTTCATGGTGAGCAGGCCCATGGTGTGGCGCAGTTCGGTCAGTGCCGAGCGGCCGGCCGCCTCGACGGCGAGGAGGGCCTCGCGGGCCTCGTCGGGAGCGAGGTCCATGACCTTGCGGGCGGCGCCCGCCTGGATGGTCATCATGCTCACGTTGTGCGTGACGACGTCGTGCAGCTCGCGGGCGATGCGGGCTCGCTCCTGCTCGGTGGCGCGGCGCAGCTCCTCGGCGCGTTCGCGCTCCAGGGCCGACACCCGGTCCTGGCTTTCGGCGGTACGCAGCTTCCAGGTGCGCATGCCGTTGGCGGCGAAGATCAGCGGGATGAGGATGAGCAGCGGGACGTACTGGGTGGGGACGACGGGCGGCGAGGTCATCGCGCCCATGATGCGGGTGTGCTCGTCCGTGCCGATGGTGAACACGGTCACCGGCAGGCTGAGCAGGGTGGCGGCACGGTAGGGGCTGTAGACGGCGGCCGTGTAGGCGGCGATGACGATCGCGTAGACGGTGATCCGCTGCGCGCCGGCCGGCGTCATCGCCGCCGCGGTCGTCACGGTCCACAGCACTGCCAGGGGGTGTCGGCGGCGGAGGACCAGGGGCGCCCAGGCGAGAACTGTCAGCGCCACCACGGTGATCTCGATGCCCACCGCCGAGCCGGGCACGAGCGTGGCGATGCCGTCGGGCGAGTTGCGCAGCTGCTCCGCGCCGTTGTGCACGGCCCAGTGGAGTACGACGCCGCCGATGACCAGGACGAGCAGCACGTCGAAGACCAGGTTGCGCCGGGCGGGGCAGGGCGGTGGACCTGTCGGTCGCCGCAGCAGGGCGATGCCGTCGCTCAGCCTGGCTGCCACGGGCGCTGTGTTCATCGGGCCATTGTCGCCGAGCGGTCCCGCGCCTCGCATCGTTCCCGCAGATCACCCGCGTACGCCGTACGACTACTCCCCATGGAGGACTCCCGCCGGGATGTCGTCCTCGCGTCCCGCCGATATGGGTCCGGCAGCCGACGCGGCGCGGCCCTCTTCGCTCCTAGCGTCGGTCGGGCCCAGCCGGGCGGAACGTACGGACTCGAGGAGCACCCCATGCCCACCACGCCAGTGATCGAACTGCGCGACGTGAGCCGCCGCTACGACGCAGCCTCCGAGAGGCCGCCCGCCCTGCAGGGCGCCTCCCTGACCGTGCAGGCCGGTGAGGCCGTCGCGATTCTCGGGCCGTCGGGCAGCGGCAAGTCCACGCTGCTCAATCTGATCGCGGGCCTGGACAGGCCGGACGCGGGGACGGTCACTGTGGACGGCGTACGGGTCGACGGGCTCGGTGAAGCGGCGGCGGCCCGCTTCCGGCGGGCCAAGATCGGGATGGTGTTCCAGTTCTTCCATCTGCTCGACGATCTGACCGTCGCCGACAATGTGATGCTGCCCGCCCAGCTGGCCGGCATGGCGCGCGGCGCGGCGTACCGGCGGGCGACGGAGCTCCTGGAGAGCCTGGGCATCGACCGGCATGCCCGCGCCCATCCCGGCCGGCTCTCGGGTGGTGAGCGGCAGCGCGTCGCGGTGGCGAGGGCGTTGATGAACCGGCCGCCGCTGCTGCTGGCCGACGAGCCCACCGGGGCCCTGGACTCGGCGTCCGGCGAGGATGTCAGCGAGCTGCTGCGCGAGCTGCACGCCGACGGCCAGACCGTCGTCCTGGTCACCCACGACGTGGCGCTGGCCCGGGCGTGCACGACCCGCACGATCCGCCTTGCCGACGGCCGGATCGTCGCCGACTCCCTTGTGGAGGCGGTCCGTTGAGCGCCGAACGCCGAGGGTCGCTGCGCGGTCGCGCGGGCGCCCTGAGCCGTGTCGTCCGCTCCGGGGTGGGGCGGCGTCGCGTGCAGACCGTGGTGATCGTGCTCGCCGCGCTGATGGCCGTGGCCTCGTCCGTGCTCGCCGGGTCGCTGCTCGTCGCCTCCAGCGGCCCGTTCGACGCCGCCTTCGCGCGGCAGGACGGCGCGCATCTGTCCGTGCAGTACGCGCCGGGCACCAGCGACGCCGAACTGCGGGCCACTGGCGACGCTGCCGGGGTGAACGCCGCGGCGGGTCCTTTCCCTACGACGACGCTCACCCCGCGCTTCTCCGACGGCTTCCCCGAGCCGCCGATGACCGTGGTCGGACGGGCCGAGCCGGGCGGAACCGTCGACCGCCTCACCCTGACGGCTGGCCGATGGGCCGCCGGTCAGGGCGAGATCGTGCTGCCGGCCGGCGGCTGGAGCGCGTCCGTCATCGGCCGGCAGGTCACCTTCCCCGATCTGCCGGGCACTCCGGCCCTCAAGGTGGTCGGCACGGCCCGCTCCGCGACCGGCACCGCCGAGGCCTGGGTCACCCCGGCCCAGCTCACCGCCCTCACCCCGCACGGGCAGGCGAACGGCCGCCAGATGCTGTACCGCTTCGCCGCGGCGAGCACCGCCGCCCAGGTCGCGGCCGGCCGCGATGCGGTGACCGCACAGCTTCCCGCGAAGGCGGTCGCCGGGGCGCAGTCGTGGCTCACCGTAAAGAAGAACGCCGAGCGGGACACCGCGCTCTACGTCCCCTTCCTGGTGGCGTTCGGGGTGCTCGGTCTGGTCATGTCGGTGCTCGTCGTGGGCAATGTGGTCGCGACCACGGTCGGCTCGGGCATCCGCCGGATCGGCATCCTCAAGGCGATCGGTTTCACTCCCGCCCAGGTCGTACGCGCCTACCTGGGCCAGGCCCTGCTGCCGACGCTCGCGGGCACGGCGCTCGGCGTGGTGACGGGTCATCTGCTTGCCGTCCCGATCCTGTCCGACGCCGAAGAGGCCTACGGCACCAGCGGGTTGGGGGTGGAGCCGTGGGTGGACGCGGCCGTGATCGCCGGGGTGCTCGGTCTTGTTGCCGCGACCGCGTGCGTCGGCGCCTTGCGGGCGGGCCGACTGCGGACCGTCGACGCGCTCGCCACGGGCCGCGCCCAGCATGCAGGCCGCGGCCGGTGGGCGGCACACCTGGCGGCACGGCTGCCCGTGCCCCGTCCGGTCGCGCTCGGCCTGACGCGGCCCTTCGCGCGGCCCGCCCGCACTCTGGCCATGGGCACGGCGATCGTGTTCGGCGCCATCGCCGTCACCTTCACGGTCGGCCTGGGCTCCTCTCTCGGACAGGTGATGGCGGCACGGGACCATGACGCCGCGGATGTCACCATCGGTGTCCTCCACCCCCCGCTCCCGGGTACGGAGAGGCCGCAGGCCGATCCGAGCAGGGTGATCGAGGAACAGCCCGGCACCCGGGCACACTTCGGCACGGCCACCACGTCGGCGACGGTGGCCGGTGTCTCCGGCTCGACCCATGTCACGGCGTTCACCGGTGACGCCTCGTGGGCCGGGTACGCGATGGTCGACGGACGCTGGCTCGACAAGCCCGGAGAGGCCGTCGTACCGACCGGATTCCTCACCGCGACCGGACGGCACGTGGGCGACGTCATCACCCTCAACGCCCGCCGGGCGCCCGTAACCGTGCGAATCGTGGGCGAGGTCCTCGACCCGCGCTACGACGGCATGCAGGTGCTCACGGACGCCGCGACGCTCAAGTCCGCCGAACCGGGCCTTGAGCCCACGGCTCACCACATCGCGGTCACGTCCGGTACGGATGCGGGTAGTTACACGGCCGCCCTGAACACGGACCTGCGCCCGCTGGGTCTGACCGCCGACGTGGGCGGCTCCGAGGGCAGCAGCGAGATGGTCATCACCCTCAACTCCCTGTCCGCACTGCTCACCCTGATGCTCGTCGCGGTCTCCGCGCTGGGTGTGCTCGGCGGTGTACTCCTCGACACCCGCGAACGGGTCCGTGAGCTGGGCATCCACAAGGCGCTCGGCATGACGCCGCGCCAGACCACCAGCATGGTCCTGACCTCGGTCGTGCTGACCGGCCTGGCCGGCGGCGCCCTCGGAGTGCCTCTCGGGGTGGCCCTGCACGCCTGGGTGATGCCCGCAATGGGCGACAGCGCGGGGCTGCGCCTGCCCGACACGGTGATCGCGGTGTACCAGACGCCTGAGCTGGTCCTGCTGACCCTGGGCGGGCTGGTCATCGCCGTTCTCGGCGCGCTGCTGCCGGCCCGGTGGGCGGCCCGGATGCGGACGGCTGCCGCCTTGCGCACGGAGTAGACCCACTGCAGTCGTTGCGGTTCCCGGCGAGCGGCCGGCCGACCGCGACGACCAGGCGGGTGTTGATGAGGATGGTCGCAGCCCCTCGCTGAGGCCACGCGAGCCGTTCGAATCCCGCGATCTGCGGCGCGCTAGCCTGAGGCCTAAATGAGCGAGGCGTGACCCGCGGGCCGGCTTCGGGGAGCGGCATTCTGGTGAAGGAACGAGATGCAGGCACTGACACTTGGCCCCACGAAAAGTGAGCACGTCGTTCTCTTCGCGGCTGGAGCAGGCGGCGACCCGGAGCGTTACCGGCCCCTCTTGGAGCACCTGGCAGCCCATGACTGCCAGGTCATTGCGCCCCGCTTCGAGACCTTCGCCGCCCGGGAGGCGACCACCGCTGAGCTTCTTGCCCGCCCGGTGGGGCTGATCGAGGCCCTCCACCAGTGGGCGCCTGGGGACGCGCCCGTTGCGGTGGTCGGCCACTCGATCGGCGGATGGGCCGGCCTCTGTCTCGCCGGCGCGACGCCCTGGGGACGGGACGGCAGACCGCTGGACGTCCCACGCGAGCCACGCGTCAGCCGTCTCGCCTTGTACACCCCCGCGGCCGGCTGGTTCGCCGCCTCGGGCGCCTTGGACGCGGTGAAGACGCCGATGCTCGTCTACGCGGGAGAGATGGACACCGTCACGCCCGTCGAGCAGGCCGTCCGCTTGCAGAGCGCACCGGCCCAGGTCGACCTTCGTGTCGTGCCGGGGGCCGGTCACTTCAGCTTCATGAATACGCCTCCGCCGGGCATGGTCGAAGCCGAGGATTTCGACCATGCCCGGTTCCTCACCGACCTCGCGCAAGCGACCCTGGAGTTCGTCATCGCGCCCTGAGGGGACGTGACACGTCGTCCTGACGCTGGTCCGGACGACGCGGTATTGCCAGGCTGTGCGGGTGCCAGAACAGGTACAGGTCCGCGAGATCGATGACGACGAGGGGCCGCGCCTGTTGCGGATCATCCGCAGCGACACGGATTCGGTGGTGACCCGGCGGCGTGCGCAGACGGCACTGCTGTCCGCGCAGGGCATACCGGTCGCGCGGATCGCCGAGGTGTCGTTCACCAGCCCCGACCGGGTACGGGGCGTGATCCACGATTTCACCGCCGACGGCTTCGGGTCCTTGTGTCCGAAGCACTCCGGCGGCCGGCCCAGGATGTTCACGCTGCCCGAGCGACGGTAGATCAAGAAGATCGCCGAGTCCAAGCCGACCGAGCACGACCTGCCGTTCTCGACCGGGAGTCTGGCCAAGCTCGCGGACTTCCTGGTCGCCGAGGGGGTGGTCGACGACATCAGCCTCGAGGGCCTGCGCATCCTGCTCCGCGAGGAAGGCGTCTCCTTTCAACGCCTGAAGCACGCTTGTGTCAGATGCTCACTCCTCCGACCAAGACCCGGCCCAACGGGCACGACTCGTCGACAACCGCGACAACCTCCTCGACCGCATCGCCGAGGCCGAGCGGGCGGGCTGGCTCGGCCAGGTCGAGGAACTCCGGGTCGGCTTCGACGCTGCGATGGCCACGTTCAACAGCCTCAAGCAAGCTCCGCCCGCCCGCCCCCGCCGGGACCGGGCAGGCCCGGACGACCGGCCCTGCCGTCAAGGAGCGAGTTCGGCTTCGCGCATGCTGCGGAACACCGCGCGGGTCGCCCACCCCCGCGCAACGTGGCGTGAATCGCCGATCGGAATGCGGCCTCGGCCGTGGCGGCGTCGAGAGCCCCAGCCAGTTCAAGAGTCACGAGCCCGTGCAGGGTGGCCCAGATCGACAGGGCGATTGCCGTTGCGCCGCCAGCGAGGACAGACACCGCCAACGCGCGATCGCTTGCCGCGAGGAGCGGATGGATCGGGTCTCTGGCACTGACCTCCCCCGACGGGTCGAAGGACTGCACACCACCGAACAGCACCGTGTACAGGTGGCTGTGTCCGCGCCCCCAACGACGGTAGGCGACGGCCAGCGCGTAGAGGTCGGCGAGAGGGTCTGCGGATGCCTGCACCGCGGGCACATCCTGGAACAGGCCGGCGACAGCGCTGTCGCGCACCGCACCGATCAGCCCGTTCTTACCACCGAACAAGGAATACACCGCTGTCGTCGACGCCTCGGCGGCGGCGGCCACGGCGCGGACCGTGACCGACTCCCGCGGACGGGTGGCGAGCATCTCGGTCGCGCACTCCACAAGCCGCTCTTTGACCACATGTGGAACGGCCTGGACGACAACAACGATCGAGCCGCCGCCGCCATCACTGCGTTCCTTCAGGACGAGCCGGCGCCCCTGCCGAACTACCCGGCCCGCGACGAGATCCCCACCTTCGTGCGCGATCACAAATGAAGACGTCGAGGCCCGTCACCGGCAACGGCTGCCGAACCCTCGAAGCCGACCCGGCCCTGAGCCAGGCACGGCCACGACGACCTCTTGGTCCGGAAAAGACCTGTCGACCGGACCATGGGAGGACACGCCGGGCGGGAGCGCATCCCCGCTCGGGTGTCGACGGCTTCTACGACTGGGCGGTGGCATCGGGTCGTCCCTTTGCCGGGATGCGCCGGTTCCCGCCCGGAGCCGGCCGGGGGGTCAGCCCAGTGTGGGGCGTGTGCGGCGTGCGGTGTGTGCGGGCCGCCCGACTGCGGCGTACCAGACCAGGGCCGCACATATGAAGGCCGTCGCCGCGGAGACCAGTGAGTTGCGTGCATCGTGATTGCGCAGGTCACGGGTCTGGTGTGAGTGAAGGCTCGAGTACTCACGCTGGTCGGTAGCCGATGACCATGGTGTAG
>NZ_JBIRUL010000048.1:0-32595 GCF_044335095.1 Streptomyces sp. NPDC020597
GCCCCCTTCGAGGTCGTCATCAGCGCCGAGGAGATGGGCGTCTACAAGCCGCGACTCCGCGCGTTCGAGTACATGCTCGACAAGCTCGGTGTGACACCCGACGAGATCGTCCACGTCTCCGCGAGCCCGATGTACGACCACCGCCCCGCGGCCATCATGGGCATCGAGAACAAGGTGTACATGGACCGCGGCTTCGAGCACGACGAGCACTGGCTCGGCTACGAGCGGATCACCGACATCGCCGACCTCCCCGTCCTCTTCGGCCTGCCGCGCCCCTGACACGGCAGCGGTGAACCGAGAAAGTGATCCACAGCAAGGCGGGGGCGGCATGAGTCAGCCCCTGCCTCGAACCGTCAAGGGCGACTCGGCTTCAGAACGGCTCCAAGCCCTGGGACTGAACTACCCGTCCTCGCCGGCACCACCCACCTCATGCCCCACCGGACGGGTGGGCTCCACCCTCCACCTCTCCGGCCAACTCCTCCTCAAAGACGGCGAGCTGCTGGGTCAGGACGTTGTCGGCCGGGACATGGAGCTGGACATCGCGAAGGAGCTCGCGCGCCATGCCACGCTCAACTGCCTCGCCGCCGCTGTGCGGGCGGTGGGTGGCCTGGGCCGGATCCGGATCGTGCAGATGCCGGTCCTCGTGGCCAGTACGCCGGACTTCGGTGAGCAGTGCGGCGGTGAACAGGCTCCACCAGGCACTCGACGCCCTCGTCGAGCGAACCGGCATCCCGGCGCAGATCGTGCCGGCGACGCGATGCACGACAGCTTCGACCAGAGTCATTGAGGCGTCCTTCCGGCGCAGGTCCGCCCAGAGGCCCCGCGGTGGCGTGAGGAGCGGATCCCACCCCCGCGCCGCGCCACTCCCGAAGAGCTCGCCTACGCCGTCGCCTGTCGCAGCGGCTCACGCGGTTCCCAGAGACAGATGAAGGACACACCATGAACGCGCTCGCGGCATCACCCCGGAACGGACAGCTCGGCTTCTGGGTGACCCAACTGGCCGACAAGAGACCCTCGTTCCCCCGCTTCACCGGCCAGGACAACGTGGATGTGGCCATTGTCGGCGGTGGCTACACCGGCCTGTGGGCGGCATACTTCGCCAAGAAGCTCGAACCGTCCCTCTCGGTCGCCGTCTTCGAGGCCGAACAAGTGGGCTACGGCGCATCAGGACGCAACGGCGGCTGGCTCTCGGCCATGCCCCCAGGCAACCGCGCCACCTTCGCCCGCGCCAGGGGAGGGCTGGAAGCGAGCCGGGCACTGCAGCAGGAGTTCGTCGCCGGCGTCGACTCCGTCCTGGACATCCTTCAGGCGGAAGGCATCGACGCCGATCAGCACAAGGGCGGAGCACTCGTCGCCGCCCACACTCGAGCGGGGCTGGGCCGGCTCGTCTCCCGGCGGGACGCCGACCTGAAGTATGGGCTGACCGACGACGGGGTCCGCATGCTCGACCGGGACGAGTTCCAGTCCCTGATCAACATCTCCACCGTCCACGGCGGGCTCTTCTATCAGCACTGCGCGCGGTTCCATCCCGCGAAACTCGTCTACGGCCTCGCCGGCACCCTGACCTCCATGGGGGTCAGGATCTACGAGGGAAGCCGCGTGGACAGCGTCGCGGGCAGGACCCTCACCCTGGCCGGGGGACGTGTCACCGCGGCCAGGACGTTCATCTGCACCGAAGGCTATTCGGGACAGCTGCTCGGCCGCCGGAGCCTGATCCCGGTGAATTCCTCGATGATCGTGACCAAACCCCTGCCGGATGAGGCATGGCGGCAGATCGGCTGGGACGGGCCGCAGTGCCTCAGCGACTCCGCGCACTCGTTCGTCTACGCCCAGCGGACGTCGGACGGCCGCATCGCCATGGGGGGCCGCGGTGTCCCCTACCGTTTCGGGTCCGGCACCGGGGGATCCGGTGCGACCGCCCAGTCCACCATCGACCTGATCTCGCACAAGCTCAGCACCTTCTTCCCCGGCATCCCCTTCGAAGTGGATCACGCCTGGTCGGGGGTTCTGGGCGTCACACGGGACTGGAACGGCGGCGTGCACTTCGACCCGGCATCGGGGATCGGATCGTCCACAGGCTACGCGGGACACGGTGTCACGTCGGCCTACGTCGGCGGCAGGACCCTCGCGGAGCTCGCCTTCGAGAAGGAAACCGAACGGACCACCCTTCCCTGGGTCGGCTACCGGGCACGGAAGTGGGAACCGGAACCCGTCCGCTGGCTGGGAGTTCACGCCATGTACCGGCTCTTCGGCATCGCCGACCGCTGGGAAGAACGCAGGAACTCCAGCCAGACCTCACTCCTGGCCAAGTTCGGCAGCCGCCTCGCCGGACTGCACGAGTAGACGTAAAGGAACGTGCTCTCATGGACACACAACTCGCCGTCATCGGCTTGGGCAGCATCGGAAGCATGGCCCTGTGGCAGGCCTCCCGGCTGTCCGCCTCGGTCGTGGGCTTCGAGGCAGCCACCCCCGCCCACGGCCGCAGCGCCGTGGGCGGGGACACCCGCCTGTTCCGCATGATCTACCGTGGCAGGCCCGAGTACTACCCCATCATCGAACGCTCCCGCAGCCTGTGGGCCGAGCTCGAAGCGGAAACCGGCCAGGAGATCCTCACCACCACCGGGGGTCTCACCATCGGGACGGCAAACAGTAACTTCATCAACAACCTCATCGAGACAGCGCGCATCAACGGAGCCGAGCACCGCGTCCTCAGTCGGGAGGAGATAGCCGAGCGCTATCCCCAGCACAACCTCCGCCCCGACGACTGCGCCGTCTACGACCCCTGCGGCGGCGTTCTGCGCACCGACCGCGCCGTCAGCGCCGCCGTCGCGGCGGCCCAGGCGAACGGCGCCACCGTCCTGCAGAACACACCCGTGGACAGCATCACCGAAACCCAAGACGGCGTGGTCGTCACCTCGGGCGACAGGACCTGGACGTTCGAGAAGGTCATCGTCGCCTCGGGCGGCTGGTCCCGCAGGCTCATGCCCGACCACCTCAAGGCCGTCACCGAAACCCATCGGATCGTCCTGACCTGGTTCATCGCCGAAGACGGCACCCAGTTCTCGCCGGAGAACTTCCCCGCCTTCAGCCGGTGGTACGAGGACCGCTCCATGTACGGCGCACCCGCCGTGGACGGCGTGACGGTCAAGGCATCGATCGACGGACCGCTGGCCGGGCGCACACGGGCGACCCCGGACCCGGACTCCGTGCCCAGGGAACTCACCTGGGAAGAAAGCGAGAAGGTCACCGAGATCGTCACCGAATTCTTCCCCGGCCTGATCCCCACCATCGTGCGTTCCGACGCCTTCCCCGACCTCTTCACCCAGGACGGGCATCCCCTCATCGGCTGGCTGGATCAGAACAGCCGCGTCTACTGCGCCACCGGATTCTCCGGCAAGGGCTTCAAGACGGCGACCGGCTATGGCCACATCGCCGCACACGAGGCGCTCGGCAAGCAGACGTTCGAAGGCCTGGACTTCGCGCGTCCGGACCGGTTCAAGACCAGGTAGCCGCCCACTGCTGCCGCCTCGGCGCAGTGGCCTCGGTAGCGGAATTCGGCTGACGGTCGTTGCGGGACTCATCTCTTGATGTCCCGCAACGACGCCGAGAACCAGCCGTATGCCGTACGCGCCCCCCGGGCCGTCCTCGCCCCGGCCGCCGTCCTCGCCCCCGCCGCCGTCCTGGGCCCTGCTCCGGGCGCTCGCGGTCACGGCGGCCGGCGGAGTAGGCATCCCGCGGCTGAGGCAGCGGGCGTCGGCCCACCCCGGAGCGCACACGGACCATCTCAGCAGGACGGCGCAGACGGCGCCGGAGCGATCGCTTACACCCGTACTCACACCACCCAGGAACTGACGGACACCGCCATGCCCGATCTCATCTCCCGCGCCCTGACCCGCCGAACCGTCCGGACGACCAAGCCTTCACGCGAGCGGACCTGGAAGCAGCTGTCTCCGCTGCTGCGGCTGCTGATCCTTACCCAACTCACCTCTGGTATCGGCTTCTTCGCCGTCCTGCCGTTCCTCGCCGAGCACCTCGGCACCGCCATCGGCATGGCGGGATGGATGGTCGGCCTCGTCCTGGGTCTGCGCACCTTCAGCCAGCAGGGCCTCTTCGTGGTCGGCGGCGCACTCGTCGACCGCTACGGCGTACGCCCGATCGTGCTGGCCGGCTGCGTGCTGCGGGTTGCCGGGTTCGCGTGGCTGGGGTACGCGGAGCAGACCTGGACGGTGATCGGCGCGGTGCTTCTGATCGGCTTCGCCGCCGCGCTGTTCTCCCCGGCGGTGGAGTCCGAAGTGGCCCGGCAGGCGGTGATCAGGGAGGAGGAGGGCTACGGTTCACGCACTCGGGTGCTGGCTCTGCTGAGCGCGGCCGGACAGGCCGGCGCCTTCATCGGCCCGCTGCTCGGCGCCCTGCTGCTAGCCGTTGACTTCCGCACCACCTGCCTCGCCGGAGCCGCCGTTTTCGTCCTCGTCCTGGCCGGGCACGTATGGCTGATGCCGCAGCACATCCCCGGCCGAGTGCGCACCCGGCAGCGGGGCGGCACGCGCGTATTGCTGCGCAACCGGAGCTTCCTCGCCCTGTGCTGCGCCTACGGCACCTACCTGCTCGCCTACAACCAGCTCTACCTCGCCCTGCCGGACGAGGTGCAACGGGTGACCGGCTCCCAGGCAGCCCTGTCCTGGCTGTTCGCCCTGTCCTCCCTGCTGGTCGTCTGCGCCCAACTGCCCCTCACGCGCTGGGCAGGTGACCGGCTCGGCCTGCGCCGCTCAATGATCGCCGGACTGCTGCTCATCGCGGCCGGTTTCGCCGTCGTGGCCGTCGCCCTGCCCGCCGGCTGGACGGGTGTGGCGGCGTTGCTGCCCGCTGCCGGGTACGTCGTCCTGCTCACCCTCGGCCAGATGCTGGTCGTCCCCGCCGCCCGCGCCTGGGTGCCCGACCTCGCCGCGGACGGCCGCATCGGCCTCTACACCGGCGCACTGTCCTCCGTCTCCGGCCTGATCGTCCTCATCGGCAGCTCAGTCACCGGCTCCCTGCTCGACCTCGACCTGCCACCTGCCGTGCCCTGGCTGATCCTCGCCGCAGTACCCGCCCTGGCGGTGGCAATCCTGCCGAGCCGCTCGGAACGGCAGACGGACGCGGGAGGTGCTCACTGACGTCATTGGTTCCTGCCCACACGCAGGCGGCCGGACCCGTCGCCTTCTCAGCCGCGCCACCCTGCCTGGCCTCGACGTCAGCTGGACTGGGGCGGGATTTACTGGACGGGAAGGACACGGACGGCCGAGTCGAGAGCCGACAGCAGTCCGCGCAGCTGCCGGTCTTCCAATGTCAGTTGGTTGACCGCCCGCACCAGCCCTTCGACATCGGCCCGGAGTTGTTCGAGCTCGGCTTGGTCCCTGGCGCGGAATTCCTTGAGCCGTACGACCTGTTTACGGAGCCGGGTCTCGGCGTCCGTGAGTTGTCCGCGCTCTTTGACCTTGGCGTAGAACTCGTTCTTCAGATCGAGGTGGCGCTGAGTGAGGGCGTAGCGGGGGACGCCGGCCTCGATGGCGCGGCGGGCGGCCCGGCCGGAGAGGCCGCCGCCGGCCTGGAGGTCGTCGTTGAGGTCGGCGACGGTGTCGGCGACGGCGCGGACGGTTTCGATGTCGATCCGTTCGTGGATGCCGTCGCGGCTGCGCGCGGCGTAGGCCTCGGAGACCAGTGCGGTGCGTAGGTGGCCGTACTGGATGGCGAGGACGACGAGCCCGCCCGGGCGGCGGGCGATGTGCCAGGCCAGGGTGCGGCGGAAGCGCCTTGTACCGAGCGCCCGTGCCGGTCGCGCGGTATCTCTTCGCCGGGCAGGTGGTGGCGGGCGGCTTCGGCGTTGGCCCAGATGAGGAAGTCCGGCCTCAGGGCCGCGATGGTTCGCGCGACCGCCTTCATGGAGAACTTCGCGAGCGTGATGGCACCGAGCCTGGAGCATGGGGAGATCGTGCTGAGGCTGCTGCTGCCGGAGAACGTCGCCCTGAAGATGATCTCGGTCAGGGACATCGGCCGGGTCGCCGCCGGGCTCCTGCTCGACACCGCGGAGGTGCCCGGCGGAGCCGTCGAGCTCGTCGGCGACGAGCTGACGGGCCCTCAGATCGCCGCGGGGTTCGGCGCGCGCGCCGGGCTCCCGGCACGGTACGAGGCCCTCCCGTTGAGCGTGCTTCGCAACGACCTCGACAAGCCGACGTTCCGCGAGTTCGCGAAGGCGGCGGAATTGTCGACGGCGCGGTAAAGATCCACGTCCAGGAGGCCCCGGGCCGCCAACCAAAAGACCTCACCGGCAACGCCCGCGAGGCCGCCGCGCCGGCGTCTGGACCCCTATGGCGGATGGCCGGAACAGGCTTGACCGTGCCGGCCATCCGCAACGGTGCTCGGCCCGTCTTGATCGGTCCCGGCGGGAGCTAGGGCTTGGCTCCGGTGGCACCTGGATGGGGTTGTTGCACATGCCGTAGCGGCATGTGGTGGGGTCGGGGCACCACAGCACGAAAGGCTCTGTCTGCGATGTACCCCTCCCTCACGCCTCCCCGGCAGGTCAAGATCGGTGATGCCGCTGCGTTCGCCGGGATCACCCCACGCGCCATCCGCCACTACCACGAGATCGGTCTGCTGCCGGAGCCCGAGCGCGGCGGGGACGGCCGCCGCCGCTACGGCTATGCCGACATGACCCGCCTGCTGTGGATCCGCAAGATGGCTGATGCCGGCATCAGTCTGGACGACATGCGGGCCGCCTTCGGCGAAGCCCGGGACGAAGCTGGAGACGAAGCCCTGGACCAAGCCCCGGATATCGAGTCGGTCCTGAGCAGGCTGGAGAAAACCTTGGCGGCGCAGGAGGCCGCCATCAAACGTCGGCGCGCGGCTGTCCAGCGCCTGCAGGCGGTGGGCAGCCCGCTGGGGCTGCTCTCCGAACTGGTCACGGACCGGCTCAGCCACCTGCCCCCGGGCGCGTTGCGCCCCTCCGATGTGGACGCCCTGCTGGTCACAGAACGGATCTTCGGGCCGC
Organism: Streptomyces sp. NPDC020597; assembly: GCF_044335095.1. NCBI lineage: Bacteria > Bacillati > Actinomycetota > Actinomycetes > Kitasatosporales > Streptomycetaceae > Streptomyces > Streptomyces sp. NPDC020597. Next base: position 7,025 of record NZ_JBIRUL010000048.1, read on the forward strand.
TGGGCGCCGCCATCCAGGCCGGCACGTTCATCGTGCTGGGCACCCACCCCGACCTGCGGGCCGAGGAGGACCGTCTTGAGGCGGCCGAGGCCGCCCTCGACGACGGCGTCGAACCCGACGACCCGCGCGTCGAAGAGCTCGCCGCACAGCGATGCGCTCACCAAATGGCCCTGAATCAGGCCATCGAGGCAGCTGGTCTCGACGCGGCCGAGGAGAAGATCTTCGAGATCTACGACGCCGATCTGAAAGGTGAGGAGGGCACAGAGATGAGTGCTGCCGCAGCGATCACCAAGATGCCTTACGACTTCTCTCCTGCCCGGATGCGCTGCATGGAACTCGCCGGACGGCTTTTCGGCGAGGCCCTTGCCGACGCCCACTCCGCGGACAGCCCTCGTTGAGCGATCAGGCGGGTTGCCCTGCCTGTCCCAGCGCCGATCTCGAGGGCGGTCCGAACCGGGTGGCCCGCACAGGGCATCACCATGTCGAACAGCTCCACGGGATACCCCGGCCGGAACCGTTCGTATGCTTCCGCCAGCACTCCGAAACTCAGCGCGCGGCCAGACATGCCCGGCGTCCCTTTCATGAGCGGCCCCTGCGGTGCTTGGTCTTTTCTGGGGGCACAGACGCGAGCTGATGTCTCATGAGACACATCGAAGTCTGGAGAAGGACGGGTTCAGGGCTCTGGTGTCCGTCGGCGCGGGTCGTCACAGCGAGGTGACGTACTGGGCGAACCGGGCCGGCCTTCCGCCTACTCGCTGCCCCGACCGCCTCGCCGACGCCGCGAGCGCACGGTACGAGATGGATGGGCTGCTGCGCTACGAGCGGGCGGGTGTGTGGTGTGTGCGTCACCTCGTTCCTTGCTCGTGTGGCCAGTGTCCGGTGATCTTGCCGTCGGGCGTCAGGGTGAACCGGGTTCCGTCCATTGCCGTCGTGACACTGGCTCGCGTGCCGTACGCCTTCATGGTGAAGTCCTCCGCTTTGCCCATGTACACGTGCGCCTCTGCGGCGTTGCTCCACGAGTTGACCCGCACCTGCACTCCCCAGTGGTTCACTTGTGGCTTCTCCCGCCACGACCCCCAGCTGCTCTGCGGCAGCAGCTCTGTGCCTCGGCCCGAGAACACGTACCAGCTCGCGAGACCGAGCAGGGTCACAGCGGCGACGAGCGCAAACGCGGTCGACCGGCGTCGGATGAGGGAGGAGAGAGCCACTTGATGAATTCCTTCATGGTTTGGGGGCTGCGCCGCAGTCCAAGACGGTCCCCGTCCAGGCCGCGTTCCTGACCGCCGGGGACGGTCTTGCAGCGGCAGCTCCGGGCCTCCCTGTCGCTAACGGAACAGCTACTGCGGGCAGTCCGGCGTGTGCCGCATCTGGATCGGCAGCCCCACCCCGACGCAAGCGTTCTCCGGGCCGGGGCCCGCCCTGCAATCCGGGCACAGTTCACCTTCCGTCGCTGCGAACCCCTACATCGAGATGCTCCCCCTCGTCTGGGGCGATGAGCCAGGCCAGGGGGTGCGGTGCAGGCGGCGCGGGGTGAGCGCACCGTGCGGGTCGGGCGGGACACGTTCGTGGGGCCGGCCAAGGCGGGTTGCGATGGTGTTGATCCAGTCGACAGAGGCAGCGAGGCGCTCGCGCATCGCTGCCACCGTGCGCGCCCTCGTCCGGGGGTGAGTGCCGGCGCTGGGCGTGGTGGGCGGCATCGAACAGCAGGCCGCCGGACGGGGCCATGTTCTCCAGCACCGGATCCCGACCGGCAGATGGAGCCGGGCCCCAGCTCGGGCCCGCACCCGGCCGGATGCGAGCAGGGCTACGACGCCTATCTGCGCGCGGCGCTATCGCTGGAGATGTCGGACAGGGCGATGCGGGCTGTGATGCGTTTGCCGACCGGCTCCTGCTCGATGAACAGGTCCTCGGTGACGGCCTTGACGATCTCCAGGCCGTGCTGGCCGATCCTGCCGGGATCGGCGGCGCGGGCCGCGGGCACGGTGGGATCGCTGTCCCACACGACGACGTCCACGACGCGGGCGGTGATGCGCAGTTCCACCAGGACCGGGCCGGGGGCGTACTTGCAGGCGTTGGTGACCAGCTCGCTGACGACCAGCTGGGTCAGGTCCCTCGCGCGGGCGGGCACCGACAGGGGGTAGTCAGTCTCGGCCTGCTTGAGGAAGGCGAGTGCGTGCTGGCGGGCGTCGGCAATGCAGCCGTCGTCACCCCTGAGGGCGTAGCCGGCGCGGATCAGGTACTCGTCCGGTGCCGGAGTACCGTCACCGTCGTCATGGGATGCCACTGGCGTCGCCCTCATTCACCATTCACGAGCAGGCCTCTACCCCCGATCCCGTCATACATGTCACAGGCATGTTGTTCGGCACCATCACCTGCGTGCATGGGCTCCGAACGGTGGGGCACAATCGTCCGTGCGCCCCCTCCCGGGGGCAGGCTCAAGCGCAGTCGAGGAGACGGTGAGCGACATCGAGAACGCGGACCGGCCCGACCGGTTCTCCGCCGTACACCGCATGGTCGGCGGCGTGCGCGTCGTCACTGTGCGGGGCGAGATCGACCACGACGTCAAAGAGCTGCTCGGCACAGTGATGCTGTCCGGGTACGGCGAGGCACCGCCGTCACGGATCGTGGTCGACCTCAGTGGCGTGACCTTCATGGACTCCAGCGGCATCAACGTCTTCGTCACCGCCCACAAGGCCGTTAGCAACAACGCGGGGTGGCTGCGCATCGCCGCCGCACAGACGCCCGTCCTGCACGTCCTGCAACTGGTCGGCGTCGACACGTTCATCACCTGCCACCCCACCCTCGAGCAGGCCCTCGAACCCTGACCGCTCCACTGGGGCCGGACCGAGGCATCATCCTGGCTCCGGCGGCGCTGCACAACCCGAGCCAGCTCACGCTCCACCCGCTCCGGAAGTGACTGCGCGGCGTGCGGAACTGGACGAACTCGAGGAACAGCTGGCACCACGGAGCCGGTCGAAGCGGCGATAGCCAAACGCGACCGCGCCGAACGGCGGCGCCTGCACCAGATCGCAGGCGGCGACGCCAGCCTCCGCCCCATACGCCGACAAGCCCCTCCGGGCGTCAGCACCCGCCGCCTCCTCACGCTGTAAGACACCGCCGTCGCGCAGGCGTCCCAGGCCGGGGCAGCGGCGGCCGCAGGACGAGGGCGAGGCGCGGTGAGCTTCGGCGGAAGGGTGCCGACGGCGGAACCGGCCGCCGTCGTTCAGTACGAACACCACCGAGGCGACGTCGACGGCGCCAAGGCGACGTCGATCACGGCGGCGATCCTGGCCTGGATCGCCGCATCCGCGGCACGCGGCGTACTCGAACTCGTGGCCGAGGCGGTGGGAGGGACGCGGGCCACATATAGGTGCCCGGCGCAGCGGCGTATAAGGCCGGTCAAATCCAGCGCCTATGACCTTGGCCGGTCCGAGCCCGCATATCGCCCTGCCCGCGGGTGTATGCCTTCTTCGCCCGCTGGCCGCGATACGGGGCTGGTGGCCGAGCTGATCTTCCGCAAGGCCTGATGCAGCCCGAATCGAATGTCGGCCACGGATCGGCCGCTGTGACTGAGCGGCCCCTGGCCCCTGAAGTTTCGGTTGGCCGCTTTGCGCTCGGCGATGGATGCAGGGCTGTCCTGGGCGTAGGCGATGCCGCGTTGGATGGTGATCTGGACCACGTCTGCTGGACCTCAACCCTGCTTGAGGAAGCAGGCTGTTGCACACAGCAGGGCGGTCGCGGAGGCAGCCCTGCAACTCGCTCACCAATTGATCCACCGTCGAAGTCTGCGTGGGTTCTGCGGCCCGTCCGGGTTGCCCGACCGCGGACCACTGAGCTCAGGAGAACCGTCATGGCCACGCTGTTGCACATCGACACCTCACTCAACCGCGAGAACTCGCACTCTCGCGCTGTGACCGCCGCGTTCCGCGCGGCGTGGGAGAACGAGCACCGGCAGAGCACGGTGATTTACCGTGATCTCGACGCCGAACCGATACCCCATCTGCAGGCCGCCGCCTACTACGCCGGCTACACCCAGGCCACCGATCAGTCCCCCGAGGATCGGACCGCCTTCGCACTGCGCGCCAAGCTGATCGAAGAGGCCGAGGCGGCGGACGCGATCTTGCTCGGCGCCCCGATGTACAACTACTCGATCCCCTCGACGCTGAAGGCCTGGCTCGACCACGTCTTCGCCGTAGGCCGCACCGCGATGACCGAGAAGCCCTCGCTCGCAGGCAAGCCTGTCGTCGTCGTGACCAGCCGTGGCGGGTCGTACCAGCGGGGCACACCCCAGCATGGCAACGACTATGTGCGGAGCTATCTCCAGCAGGCCCTCGGCACCGGTCTCGGCCTGGACGTCACCTTCATCGTCCCCGAGCTGACCCTGGCCCCGAGCGTTCCCGCAATGGCCGACTTGGTCCCGCTCTTCGAGGCCTCGCGCGCTGAGGCCCTCACGGCCGCCGAGTCCCGTGCCAAGGAACTGTTGATGCGTCTGGCCGCATAGCACCACCGCGTCCCGCGCACCGACAGAGCCGGTCACGCTGGCCCGTAGGGCTGCGCCGCGAGGCGCGAGCGGCTTGTCCACTTCCGGATGTCGTCGCATCCCAGCAGGGCGAACCGCGGCCGCAGACGCCGAAGCGGCGCGCCACCCCTCTCGGGGGTAGCGCGCCGTCGAAGGGATCGCGTCGGCAGGTGGTCGCGGCGCGGCACCCACCGGCCTGTTGTCGGGCGCGTCAGTGGCGGCCGCCGCGGCGGTGGCCCCAGGACTCGTCGTCGACGAAACGGCCTCGGTCGTCGCGCAGGGTGGCGGTGTCGTAGTCGTTGTTCCACACGTAGGCGCGGCGGCCCTGGTAGAGGTCGGTGCGGGTGTCGCGGCCCACGCCGGTGTGGACGCACGCCGGTGTGGACGCGGACGCGGACGGTGGCCGACCAGCCAGGCGGTAGTGGTCGAAGGTGTAGCGGTGGCCGGACTCGAGAGCGGTCCGGCTGGTCCGTTGATGACGCCGGGGGTGATCTCGGGTACCTCGGCAAGGTGGTGTCGGAGGAACGCGGCGAGTTGCTCAGGCTCCGTGGTGAGCGGTTCGCGGGTTGCGCGGGGTATCCAGAGGGGGCCGCGAGAGGCCTCGGACCGTCCGAAGTCGCCCCACTGGAAGATCCTGCGGGACTGCCGACTCAAACGTCCCGGTTCATTGCCAGGACGGGGCCCACCAGCAGGAGACCTCAACCCCGGCGAGTTCGTCACCGACGTCCAGTCCAGTCCCGCCCCGCACCGCCTGCCCCTCGATGTCAAGGGTGCCTCCACCACCGACGGCGCCCCGGTCCAGTTGTGGACCTGTAGCGGCGGCACCAAGCAGAGGCCGAACCCCGACTGATTCCACTCCCTGTCCGGGCCGGGCACACGCCCCGGCCCGGACGCGGCGAAAACTCCGACAGGAACGCGACCCCTTGTCAGGGTCATGGCCCTCTTCTACAGTCCCGAATACGGAGACTGTGGGAGCGCTCCCACAGTCTGGTGCTCCAGCGCTCACTCCGAGAGGGGTCCCGCGCGAACGTCACGGCGCCCCGTCACGAAGAAGGCGGATCCCCCCATGCAGCTTCTTTCGATCCACCGCTCGCCCGCCCGAAAGCGCATTGCTGTGTTGCTGGCAGCGCTTTGCTGTGCCGCGTTACCCGTCGTGGCCGCGGCCGCCCAGTCGCCCGTGGCGAGCGCCGCCGCCACTGAGGTCTTGGGCAACGCGACCCACTTCGACGGGCTCGGGAGCCCCTACGGCGGCTGCGGTCTGCCGCAGCGCGAACTGGACAGCCAGGACTTCGTGGCGCTCAACGTGTTCAACACCCCCGGCGACTACTCGGGCTCCTACCCGCGCCCGGTGCCGGACTCAAGAGAACCGATCAAGGGCGCCTTCGACAACGGCCGCAACTGCGGCCGCTGGGTCAAGGTCACCATCGGGGACTACTGCTCCGGCACCAACGACGGCGCCCCTGGCCAGCCCTTCTGCCGCAACGGCTCCTGGGTGGCCGACAAGTACAACGGGGCCACCCTGACCATGCTCGTCGCGGACAGCTGTGCCGATTCCAACGCCTGGTGCCGGGACGACCCGAACCACCTCGACCTGGCGACCGATTCCCTCAACCGCTTCCGGATCGGCGGCACCCCCGTGGGGGCGATGTACCCGGACCGCTGGAACAACCGTCATGTCTCCTGGAGCTTCGTCACGGCCCCGGACTACAGCGGCGACATCCGTATCGGCTTTCTCAAGGGAGCCCAGCGCTACTGGCCCGCCATCGCCGTCTCCCATTTGCCCAACGGCGTCCACGGCATCCAGTACCTGGCGAACGGCACCTGGACCGACGCCGCCATGAACAGCGACATGGGGCAGTCCTATGTCATCGGCGCGACGGCCTCCGGCGGAAGCGACTTCACCGTACGGATCCGCGACGCCGCCGACGCTTGGCTGGGCGGCGGCCGTACGTACTCCTTCTCGCTGCCGTCGGGCTGCGCGGGAGGCTGCTCGCAGGACTACACCGCCGTCCCCTACACCACTGACGCCTCTGGGGGGACACCGCCTCCCACTCCCGCGCCGAGCCCCTCCGGCGACACCGCCTGCACGGCGCAGTGGAAGCTGACCGGCTCATGGCAGGGCGGGTACCAGGCCGACGTCACGGTCACCAACAGGGGGTCCCGGCCGGTCACCGGCTGGTCGGTGCACCACACCCTGCCGGTCGGTGTGACCGTGGCGAACCGCTGGAACGCGGTGGTGGATCCGTCCCGCCCCGCCACCACCGTGCACAACGCCTCCTACAACGGCTCCCTGGCGCCTGGCGCGTCGACGACCTGGGGAATGACGCTCAACGGCGACGACCGAGACCTTGGCACACTCCTCTGCACCGCGTCCTGACTCCCGTCGAGAGAGTGATCATGGCCATGACTTCATTACGCGTGCGCCGCCACCGGCTGCCTGTGTGGGCATTGGTTCTGACCGTGGTGGCGGTTGCCCTTCCCGCCATCGTGACGTCGCGCGCACAGGGCGCGGCGACGGGCTGCGCGGTCACGTACACCACCAACGAGTGGTCCGGCGGCTTCACCGCTCAGATCCGCGTCACTAATCTCGGCGCCGCCCTGAACGGCTGGCGGCTGGAGTGGGCCTACGGCGGCGACCAGCAGGTCACGTCCGCCTGGAACGCGCAGGTCACCCAGTCGGGCAGCGCGGTGACCGCCGTGAACGCCGCGCACAATGCCGTGCTCGGCGCCGGAGGGTCCGTGGACTTCGGCCTCCAGGGCACCTGGCGCACCGCCGACCCCGCCCCCACCGCCTTTGCCTTCAACGGCGCTCCGTGCGGCGGAACCGCGACTCCCACGCCGACGCCGACGGCGACATCCACGGCGCCGGCCGAATGCGCCGGGGCCGGGGCGACGATCTGCTCCGACTTCGAGGACCAAGCCGGCACCGTGCCCTCGGGCGCCTGGCAGACCACGGCACCCGACTGCCAGGGAACGGGGAAGGTCAGCGTCGACACGTCCGTCGCCTACAGCGGCACCAGGTCGCTGCGCGTCGACGGCGGTGCCGGCTACTGCAACCACGTCTTCGCAGCCTCCACCCGCGATCTGTCCTCCGTCGGGCCCGTGGTGTACGTGCGGATGCGGGTCCGGCACACCACCGCCCTGCCCATCAACCACATCACCTTCGTGTCCATGCCGGACGCCTCACAGGGCAGCAAGGCGCTGCGCGTAGGCGGGCAGAACGGCGCGCTGCAGTGGAACCGCGAGAGCGACGACGCGACACTGCCGGAACAGAGCCCGGCGGGTGTCGCGCTCAGCACCCCGCTGGCGACCGGCCGGTGGCTGTGCCTGCGGTACCAGATCGACACCACCGCCCAGTCCATGCGCACCTGGGTCGACGACCGGGAGATCGCCGGGCTGCGCGTGGACGGGGTGCCGACCCAGAACGTCGACGGGCAGTGGCTCGCCCGCAGGACCCCTCCCCGCCCCACCGGCCTGCGCCTGGGCTGGGAGAGCTACAGCACCGGGGACGACACTCTCTGGTTCGACGACGTGGCCCTGGGCTCCTCACCGATCGGTTGCTGACGCCCGCGTGGAATGTGCCGGGACGACAGGATCTGAACGCGCGACAGTTGTCGATTCCTTGGTCCGTACGGCGCGCAGCACCCGCCTGGTGGACCGGTCAGCTGCAGGCCCTCGGCCTGGGGCCCTGGCTCACCCGTCCGTCGATCAGATGGGTATCGAGCTCATCGATCCCTTACGCAACAAGGAGATCAGGTGAAACGTCGTCACACCTTGATAGCCACCGGCGCCGCCGGTGCACTGATCCTGGGTGGCCTTGCCATCGCCACCCTGCCCGCATCGGCAGCCGCCACCGGCTGCTCGGTCGCGTACAAGGTGCAGAGCGAATGGCCGGGAGGGTTCACCGCGAACCTGGCCATCACCAATCTCGGCTCCCCCGTGCGAGGGTGGACCGCGACGTTCGACTTCCCGAACTCCGACCAGAAGGTCACCAACGGCTGGAGCGCCACCTGGGCACAGTCCGGAACCCACGTGTCCGCCACCAGCCTCGACTGGAACGGGACGCTGGACACGGGCGGGTCGGCGTCCATCGGGTTCAACGGTGCGTGGAAGGGCGCCAATCCGCAACCCGCATCGGTTGCGCTCAACGGCGTGACCTGTACCGGCTCGGTGACATCCCCGACCCCCAGCCCCACCACCACTGCGACCGGCGGTCCCAGCGGTCCGGCCCCGGAGCTGAAGGTTTCCGGGAACAGGATCGTCACCGCGAGCGGCAAGCCGTACCGGCTGCTGGGCGTGGACCGCTCCAGCGGTGAATACGCTTGTGTTCAGGGCAAGGGTCTGTGGGACGGCGGCCCGGTCGACCAGGCTTCCGTCGACGCGATGAAGACCTGGAACATCCACGCGGTGCGTGTGCCGTTGAACGAGGAATGCTGGCTCGGCCTCAACGGCTCGCCCGAGGGGGCCGCTTACCAGCAGGGCGTCAAAGATTACGTCAACCTGCTGGTCGCCAATGGCATCAACCCGATCCTCGACCTGCACTGGACGCGGGGCGCCTATACCAACGGGCCGGACTGGCACTGCAAGGACGCCACCGCGACCTGCCAGAAACCCATGCCGGACGCGCAGTACGCCCCCCAGTTCTGGACCGGTGTCGCCAACACCTTCAAGGGCAATGACGCCGTCGTCCTCGATCTGTTCAACGAGCCGTACCCGGAGATCGCCGCCGGCTGGGACAAGACCGTCGGCTGGCAGTGCTGGCGCGACGGCGGCACCTGCACGGGCCTCCCGTACGAGACGGCCGGCATGCAGGACCTGGTCGACGCGGTCCGGGCCACCGGCGCGACCAATGTCCTCATGCTGGGGGGCCTTGAGTGGGCCAACGACATGCGCGAGTGGCTGACGCACATGCCGAACGACCCGCTGAACAACATCGCCGCGTCATGGCATTCGTACAGCTTCAACGCCTGTGCGACAGTGTCCTGCTGGGACAGCCAAGTCGCGCCGCTCGCCCAGCACGTGCCGGTCGTCATCGGTGAGTTCGGCCAGGACAACTGCGGCTTCGACTACATGCAGCAGTTGGTGGACTGGGCCGACGCGCACAACATGAGCTATCTCGCGTGGACCTGGAACCCCTGGGGCTGCAGCAATGGTGGCGTGCTCATCAAGGACTGGGCGGGCACCCCGGAACCCGGCGTCGGGGAGGGTCTGAAGGCCCACCTGATCAGCCAAGACCCCTACTCGACCCCATAACCGAGTGCCCAGGTTCTCGCCCGGGTCGTCGACGGCGCACCGGCCGGTGCGGAGATCGTGCTGGTCGGTGTCTGCCTGCGCCCCGACACGGTCGCCCCCGGGGTGGTGGCCGGCGGGGAGGTGGACATGTACGGGCCGTTCGGCGGCAGCCCGGGTGAGTACCGCCAGACGTTCATGGTCGGGCCCGCGGTCGCCCCACCACGGCAGTCCGCCCCGGCCGTGTGCCGCCCCCTGGAAATGAGCCTTCTGCAACTTGAAGGCCGGGTTGGAGATCGGCTCGTGAGCCTCCGGCGCATGTCTTCCGCGCTGGACCACGCGATGATCGACAAGATTGCGGCCGGGATCGACGAGTAGCTGATCGGGACGCGCCGTGACATCCACCGGCATCCCGATCTCGCCGGTGAGGAGCGGCGCACATCAGCACTGGTCGCCGAGCGGCTTCGCGCCGCGGGTCTGGCCGTCGTGACCGGTGTGGGCGGCCATGGTGTGGGTCACCTCTGCTTTGCCGGCTGGATGGGCGGCAGAGTCCAAGTTATGGACAGGGTTTGCGGCTGTCCGTTGCCCGCACTGCCGGACTGGATGTTCTTGCCGAGTTGCGCTGCGCGGATCGCGACGACGTACCCGCTCGAGCCGGCACCAAGGACGATGACGTCGTAGTGCGCGCTCATGAGTGCCCCCTTTCCAGGGGGTTCGATGGTTGGCTCGTGGAGCGAGTGGTCATGCCGCGCGGTGGTGGGGTGCCAGAGCGGCGTGGATCTGGTCGCGGATGTCGGCGAGGACGGCTTCATCGCTGCGGTGCAGGTACACGGTGGCGGTGGCGGTGATGTGGATGATCGCGGTGATCACCCGCGCCAGCGTCGCCGCGTCGGCGGCATCGATGTACTCGTTGCGGGCGAGCAGGCCGGTGATGCCGTCCTCGAGGCGGCCGGCAAGGGCTAGACCCGCTTGCCGGTAGGGCTCGGCCGGGTCACCGAAGACGAGTTCGTGCAGGTATGTGCGGCCGTTCTCGGTGTGCTCCCTCAGGCACGCCACCACGGGACGGAGGAGAGCGACGACCGGCTCCAGTACGCCCTGCCCGACGGCGGCGTTCGCGGCGGCGAGGCCGACGTCGATGGCGGCGGCGAACTTCTCGTTCTGCACCATGATCAGCAACTCGGCCTTCGTGGACGCGTACAGGTAAAGGGTGCCGATCGCGACGTCGGCCCGGTGGGCGATCTGCTGTGTCGTGACCCCGCTGACGCCGTGTTCGGCGAACAGTTCGCGGGCTGCGGTCATGATGCGCTCGCGCTTGGCCTGTTTGGCCCGCTCGCGGCGCCCGATCGGCATGTGGCCGCGTCCCATGGGACCTCCCTTGACAATAATTCTGAGTAGACTCATAGTTGAGTGTACTCAGGTTAATGGAGAGAGGCGAGGCCCCCCATGTCATGCCAAATTGGCTGATCTGGCCTCTTGCCTGGATAAACAGGATGAAGACAAGGAGTGGCGCTTCATGCGAGCGTTCGTCGTCACCAAGTACAAGGAGCCGCTGCAGGAGGCGGAGGTCCCCGAGCCCACCGTGGGGGAACACGACGTGCTCGTGCGGGTGGAGGCCGCCGGGCTGAACCCGCTGGATGAGAAGATCCGCGCCGGTGAGTTCAAGCAGATCCTGCCCTACCAGCTGCCGCTGATCCTGGGTAACGACGTCGCGGGCACCGTCATCGGCGTCGGGACGGCGGTTCGCGGCTTCAAGCCCGGAGACGAGGTCTACGCCCGGCCCGACCAGGACCGCATCGGCACGTTCGCCGAGCGCATCGCCGTCGCGGAGGGCGACCTGGCGCTCAAGCCCGCCTCGATCAGCATGGAAGAGGCCGGCTCGCTGCCGCTGGCGGCGCTCACGGCGTGGCAGGCGCTGGTGGAGCGCGGGAAGGTGCGGCCCGGGCAGAAGGTTCTCATCCACGCCGGCGCCGGCGGGGTCGGTTCGATCGCGATCCAGCTCGCCGCGCACCTCGGTGCGAGCGTCGCCACGACCGCCAGCGGTTCCAACGCGGACTTCGTGCGCGCGCTCGGCGCGGACACGGTGATCGATTACCGCACCCAGGACTTCGAGCAGCTCCTGACCGGCTACGACCTGGTGCTGGACAGCCTCGGCGGGGAGACCCTCGAGAAGTCCCTGCGGGTGCTCAAGCCCGGCGGCAAGGCCATCGGGATCGCCGGTCCCCCGGACCCCGCGTTCGCCCGCGAGGCCGGCCTGAACCCGCTGCTGCGCCTCGCGGTCGCAGGCCTGAGCCGCAAGATCCGCAGGCAGGCGAAGAAGCTCGGCGTGACGTACGAGTTCCTGCTCATGCGCGCCAGCGGCGACCAGCTCCGCCAGATCACGACCCTCATCGACGAGGGCGTGGTGCGTCCGGTCGTGGGAAAGGTGTTCGGCTTCGACCAGACCCCGCAGGCGCTGCAGTCCTTGTCCCAGGGCGGCATCCGCGGCAAGGCCGTCATCGGCAACGGCTGACCCGCCGCAACCGCGACGGGCGACACGAAACACACAGCGACACAGAACTCGCAAGGAGAATCCGTCATGAGCAGCACAGCCACCCCGAACGAACCCGTCGTCACCTCCTACGCGAAGGCCCCGGCCCGCACCGTCCGCGCAGGCGGCGTCACCTACGCCTACCGCGAGCTTGGACCGAAGGGCGGCATCCCCGTCGTCTTCTTCGTCCATCTCGCCGCGACCCTGGACAACTGGGACCCCCGCATCATCGATCCCATCGCGCAGGGCCGTCACGTCATCGCCTTCGACAACCGCGGTGTCGGGGCATCCACCGGCCAGGTGCCGGACAGTGTCGAGGCGATGGCCGACGACGCCTACACCTTCGTCAAGGCGCTCGGGTACGACAAGATCGACGTCTTCTCCTTCTCTCTCGGCGGCATGGTCGCCCAGGCTCTGGTCGTGAAGCACCCCGAGCTCGTCCGCAAGCTGGTCCTCACCGGCACCGGGCCCAAGGGCGGCAAGGACATGGACAAGGTCGCCAGAGTCACCTACTGGGACATCCTGCGTGCCACGTTGACCCGTTCGGACCCCAAGGAGTTCCTGTTCTTCAACCGCAATGCCACCGGCAAGCCTGCCGCACGCGCGTTCGTCAACCGGCTCAAGGAGCGCACCGTCGACCGCGACGCGGACATCAAGACCAAGGCGTTCCAGACGCAGCTGAGGGCGATCAAGAAGTGGGGGCGCTCCGCCCCTGACGACCTGTCGTCGATCACGCAGCCCACCCTGATCGCCAACGGCGACAACGACCGCATGGTGCCGTCGGTCCTGTCGGAGGACCTGCACCAGCGCATCAAGGGCAGTGAGCTGATCATCTACCCCGATTCCGGGCACGGCGGCATCTTCCAGTACCACGACCGGTTCGCCCCCGTGGCGGTCGAGTTCCTCGCCCCGTGACCACGACCTGACCAGGAAAAAAGGGCAACATCATGAGCACGTCACCGGCCGCCGCGCCCCCGGCGGTGAAGAAGCCTCTCACCTCCTCGATCCTGCTGTGGGTGCGTACCGACCAGCCCCGCCAGACCGGCATGGACCACTGGAAGGGCCCGCACTCAGGGATCATCTCCGCCACCCCGGGGCTGGAGGAGTACCGGCAGATCCACCTCGCCGAGCACAACACGGGCCTGTGGCCGGCCATCGACGGGGTCCAGACCGCGATCCCCGCCGACCGGAAGATCGACGGCGTCGCGGAAGTCACCTTCCAATCGGTGCTTGCACCCCTGAAAGGGCGCGAGCAGACGAAGCTGGCCTACGCCGACGAGATCAACGTGTTCCGCCGCACCCTGCTCTACGCCGGCCCGCCGAACTCGTCCCGCTGGTACGACGTCGCAGGCCCCGGGCAGACAGTCGGTGCCCGCGCGCTGATCTACCTGCGCCGCAGAGACGGCGTCGGCGCCGGCGCCTTCCGGAAGTTCGTCAACGAGCAGCTCGCACCCGCGCTCGCCGGCACCGGAGTGCTGAAGGAACTGCGCACGCAGACATTCCTGCCCTGGACGAAGAAACTCTGGGACACCCCGGACGTCGCCCACGACAACCCCCACGACCAGCACTTCCACGCCTCGGTCAGCCTCGGGTTCACGGACACCGCGGCACGGGACGACTTCTTCACCGGCAACGTGATCGCGGACCTGTCCGACCGGCTGGCACCGCAGGTCTCCGCGATCCACGCCTACGACGTCGCCGCCGCCCTCACCTACGTCAAGAACGGCGACATCCTCCCGCACTACCAGGAGTGAGCAGCGCAGACGGGAAGCGGGACCACCGGATCTGCTCGGCACATCCATCCGCCCCGGCTCCCTTGCCCTCCTCTCACCCCGATCGCCGCCTGATACCCACCACGCATCCGGAGCCGGCCATGAGCGAGCAGCAGAGCACCATCCACTACGAGCGCACCTCACCGCAGATCGCGAAGATCACCTTCGCCAACCCGCCCGTCAACCTCATCGCCGGCGAGACGGTCCTGCGCCTCATCGAGATCGTCACCGAACTGGCCACCGACCCCGACATCCAGGTCGTACTGTTCGACAGCGCCACCCCCGACTTCTTCTACAACCACTTCGACCTGGCCGCCGCCGCCGACTTCCCCGCCCCCGAGGACCCGGAAGCGGTGCCGGCCTGGACGAATCTGGTCCTGGAACTCTCCAAAGCGCCCTACATCACCATCGCGGCCATCCGGGGACGCACCCGCGGCGGCGGGAACGAGCTCGCCCTCGCCCTCGATCTGCGCTACGCCAGCCGTGAGAAAGCGATCTTCGGACAGCCCGAGGTCGGCAGCGGACTGCTGCCCGGCGGTGGTGGCAGCGAACGCCTGCCCCGGGCCATCGGACGCGACCGCGCCCTGGAAGCCATCCTCACCAGCGACGACTACGACGCCGACACCGCCGAACGCTGGGGCTGGGTCACCCGCGCCCTCCCCGACAGCGAACTCGACGCCTTCGTCGGTACCGTCGCCGCCCGGCTCGCCTCCTTCGACCGCACCTCACTCGCCTCGGCCAAGGCCCAGATCAACCGGGCGTCCCTGCCCCCGGACGCGGATCTGGTCGCCGCGTACGGCGAGTTCGCCCACTCCCTCACCCTCCCTGGTTTCCTCACCCGGGCCGCAGGCACGCAGGCAGTCGTCGAACAGGCCGGCATCGACTTCGAGTACCGGCTCGGGCACTACATCGGCATCGCCAACCAGCAAAGCTGACACCCATCAGAAAACGAGGACGGACGCAGCGGATGCCGCGTCCGTCCTCCTTTGCCGCGGGGCCCACCTGATTTCCGACGTCTTCGGCACGGTGGTCGGATCGGGCTGCTGCCGGATCGACCGCCGATGTCCTCCACCGCTCGACGGCCGCGACGGTGCACCGCTTCTGGACACCGGTCGGCCAACCGTTCGCACGCCATGGATCACTGGGGCCCGAGGTGAAGAGATCACGTCGGGACCGAACAACAAGCTCAGGCCTCCGTGCTGTGCACGTCCGGGTAAAGCGCCTCGACCGGGCCGCTCAGAGCCGCCTTGACCCCCTTGGTCAAGTCGTCGGCCAGGACCTCGTATTCTCCGGCCTCGACGGCGTCGTAGACCGTCGTCACCAGCTGCCTCGGCGGCATCTTGGGTCCGTCGGCATGCGCGGCCATATCGGTGTCGACGTAGCCCATGTGCACACCCGTCACATGGACGCCCATGGGTGCGAAGTCGATGCGCAGCGAGTTGGTGGCCGACCACAGTGCGGCCTTGGACGCGCTGTAGGCGCCGCCGAAGGCGTACCAGCTGGCAACGGAGTGCACGTCGATGAGGACTGACCCCTTGTTGGCGGCGAGGGTCGGTGCGAAGGCGCGGGCGAGGAAGACCGGTCCGAAGAAGTTCGTCTCCATGTTCGCCCGGATGTCCGCCTCGGAGACGTCCAGCAGGCTCGCGCTCGGCGGGATGGTGCCCGCGTTGTTGACGAGCACGGTGACATCCGCCGCGGCTGCCACGGCCGCGTCGATCGACGTGCGGTCGGTGACGTCGAGGGTCAGGGGGACGATACGTTCGTCGTCCCAGGCGCGGGGGGAACGGGCGGTGGCGTAGACCTTGACGGCGCCGCGAGCCAGGGCCTCGTGGACGAAGTGGGTGCCGATACCACCATTGGCGCCGGTGACGAGGACGACCGCTCCATCGAGGGAGGGCATGGGTTCCTTCTTTCCGAGGGGGATGTGAAGTACGTGGCTGCGCACGGATGGAGCAAGGACACGTCGCCCCGCGATGGGAGAATGAGCGGAGCCACACTCGAGCCCACATGACATTGAGTACAATCATAACTGATTACAGTCAGAATCTATTCCCGGAGGACACCGCAATGCCTGTCGGACGGCGCGAGCGGAACAAGCAGGAGAAACTCGACCGCATCGTCGCCGCCGCTAGTGAACTGTTCGCCGAACACGGCGTCGATGAGGTCACGACCCAGCAGATCGCGGACCAGGCCGACATCGGCACCGGGACCCTGTTCCTTTATGCCAAGACCAAGGGCGAACTCCTCCTCCTCGTCCAGAACGCCAAGTACGTCGAAGCACTTGAGCGGGGCCGGGCGGACGCCGAGGCCATCCCGGGCGTGCTGGACGCGGTGCTGGCGATCGTCCGGCCGATCGTCGAGTGCAACCGCGTCCAGATCCACAACGGGCGCACCTACCTGCGAGAGATGGTCTTCGGCGACCCCGAGGAGCCCCGGCACGGCGCGGCACTCGCCATCGTCGCGCAGACCGAGGAGACCGTCGCCGCCGTGCTGCGCCGAGACGAGCGGATCGCAGAGGGCGATGCCGCGACGCTGGCACACATCGTGTCGGCCGTGATGTTCCTCAGCATGGCGGTGAGCGTGAACATCGCCTTGAGCGTCGAGGAGATCGTGCAGGACATCCGCAGGCAGGTCGACGTCCTGCTGCCTCGCTGAAGCGGGGCCCAGCCTCAGGCCCGGGTGACCATCCGGGCAGTCCTCGGCTGCGGCACGGCCCGAATCCCCGAATGGCAGCTCATCCGGCCGTTGCCGCCCATAGCGCCCTGACTGGACGGGTGGGGCGACCGGCCGGAGGGCCACCGCCGCGTGCTGCTGGGATTCCGGAGATTGCCCACCTATGTGGCGTCGGGTCCCACTCCCACAGCCCCTTGTTCCCAGGAGTCCGGGTCGGAGCCCGTGTGGTGCGGTCAGGGATTGTGGGTCGATTCCAGGATCTTCTCCGACAGCTCTGTGCCCGCCGTGGCGCGGGCCGGCAGGATCGCGCCGACCAGGGTAACCACCATGGTGAGGCCGTCGTCGGCGTCTGTGGACATCCACGCGGCGAATTCCTGGACTCCGGCCGTGTACGTTTCGCGCACCTTCCCGGCTGTGGCCTCGCGAGCCATGTCCCCTGCGAATCCGGCGGTGGGGCAACCCGGTGCCCGGCTGGTCACGGTGCTCGGCCGACAGGTAGAAGTCGACGAGGGCGCCGCGTGCGGTGGCGTGATCGCTGTGGGCCGTGTCGAACGACGCCAGGAGTAGGTCAAGGTCCCCGAAACGGCGCCACCGACTCCGCGTGGCTCCACCCCGAGGCCGGCGCGGACGGCGACCGGGGCGCCCAGGACGTGCGCGCCCCGGCCTCTCCGCCGCCTGACGTCACCGCTGCACTGACGGCGGCGCAGGGCTGTGGTGTCACGGGGCCGTTGCGTGGTCGAATTCTTCTTGGCTATGTGGCGGCCGGAGGTGTCGGCCCGATGCGGCTGTGTCGGCAAGGACCACCACGTCGCCTTGGCCGGAGGCTTCTGTGACGGTGTGTCCGAGCTGGACCAGCAGCCCCATTACCGCGGCCTGCACGACCATTCGCATACTGTCGCCGCTCACACCGCGTCTGGCTGGTTCACGGGCCAGCGAGGTCAACCCGTCCCAGGCCGTCCAGGTCACCAAAGCACCCTCGGGCACCTCGGTCACCCACAGCCCGGGAACGCCGTTGTCCGTTCGCCCAGCACATCGAAGCCGGCCTGGGCCAGAGCAGAACTCACCTGCGAGACGAGCTCAGCAGGCGTACACGACACCACGGCCGCCTGTCGCAAGAAGGCAGACCATGCCACCGCATTCTCCTGTGCGCGGCCCGGCGTACGGGGATGGCCGTGAGGGTGGTGCGCTACGCGCCCCTGGCAGCGGGTGTGTGTCCGGCACGGGCGGTGGCAGCTGGATGTGGACGCCGACCGGCCCCTCGAATAATCGCTCCTCCACGAGCTCCGGCGCAGCCGCAGCTCCAGCACGCGTGTGCCCTCACCGGCCGGGATCCGATCGCCACGCTGGACCGCCCGTTTCGGGGATCTGATCCACGTGAACCCGCCCCGGCACCTCACCGCTCCACTCACAGGGCTGCTGCAGCGAAGCACCACCGCGTCCAGGCAACGACCTGGCCGTGAGCTGCAGCTGAAGAAGTCGACGCCTTGCCCAGGTCCGCCGACGGGTGGCAGCGCCTCGGCAGACACCACTGCGGCCTGCCGCATCGGCGGGCGGAGGCCGGCCTCCCCCTGACGGCGGCCCACGGGCTGCTTCGTCCTCGCGTGTGCCGAGGAGGACGGCATGACGATTTCACCCCTCGATGGGTGTAAAAGATGTCAAATCAGTCACTCATGCACATATCCGGCAAACAGGTTTCTGACTTTGCGAGGAGGAGTGAGCTGATGAGTGAGGCAGTGCAGGACACCACACGGATACAGCAGACCGGTGAGACTGCCAAGGCGCAGGCGTCCGCCCCGCCGATCAGACCCAGCAGGCCGCGGGACAGGTTGCGGGTACAGCCGTCGACCAGGCCAAAACCGTGGCCGGCGAGGCGAGGCAGCAGGCCGTCATCGTCGCCGACGACCTGCGCCGCCGCGCGAGGGACGAGGCCCAGGGACAGACCCGGCGGGCCGCCGGGACACTGCATCAGTGGGCGGACGACCTGGCAGGACTGGCCGACAACGCGCAGAGCGACTCGCCTGCCCGCAGCCTCGCCGCTCAGGCGGCCGACGTCGGGCACCGGGCGGCCGACTACCTGGAGAAGCAGGGAGCCGACGGCGTCCTCTCCGATGTGCAGGACTTCGCCCGCCGCCGTCCTGCGGCCTTCCTGGGCGGCGCCCTGCTGGCAGGGTTCGCCGCCGGGCGACTGGTGAAGGCGGTGGCCAAGGCGGACACGTCTTCTGGAACGAACCAGAATGGGGCCCCCACCTCGCAGCAGACGACGGGGCTGGACGAGCCGGCATCCGCTGCGCTCCCGTCCGCTCCTTCACCGGGGCCCGTACACGACCCGGTACAGGCGGTGCCGCCCGATCCGCCGCAGTTTCCGCCGTCTCTCGGCACCGCCCCGGGCGGCGCTCCGGGCCGGCCGGGCCCGGAGGTGTGAGCGATGGCCTTCGCCCCATCCCACTCGCAGGTCGAGCACGCCGGTGACAGCTCGGTGGGCGAGCTGCTGTCCGCCGTGGCGTCGGACGTCCAGACCCTGTTCCGTCAGGAGGTCGAACTGGCCAAGGTCGAGGTCAAACAGGAGGCCGCCAAGGCGGGCCAGGCTGCCGGCATGTATGGCGGCGCCGGGTTCGCCGGCTACCTGGTGGTCCTGTTCCTGTCACTGGCCGCCGTGTTCGGACTGGCCAACGTGATGGATGCGGGCTGGGCCGCCCTGATCGTCGCCGCCGTGTGGGCCGTGATCGCAGCCGTGCTGTATCAGCGAGGCAGAACGCACTTGCGCACAGTGGCACCCAAACCGGAGCAGACCGTCGAGACGATGAAGGAGAATGCGCAATGGGCACGTCACCCGACCGGATGAGGGCCGAGATCGACGCCACTCGGGACCGGCTGTCTGCGGACGTCAATCGGCTCGCAGACCGGGCCAGCCCCCGCAAGGTGGCCCGTCGCCGCGTCCGAAGGATGCGCGGCGCCGTCGGGGGGGTGCGTGAACGGGTCATGGGAACGGCCTCGGACACCGCTCACGGGGTCACGAACAGCGCCCCAGGCGGCGGCCGGTTCCCTGCAGGAGGGCACCCAGCAGGCGGCCGGCACCGTGCGCGACGTGGCCGGCCAGACGGGGGAAGCGGTCCGGCAGGCGCCGGACGAGGCGATGCGCCAGACACAGGGCAATCCGCTGGCCGCCGGCTTGATCGCCTTCGGCGTGGGCCTCCTGGCGTCGTCGTTGCTGCCCGCGTCCGAAGTGGAGCAGGACAAGGCCGCCGCCTTGGTGGGAAGCGGCGGGGCACTGGAGCCGGTGAAGGAGGCCGCTCTCAGTTCCGCGCAGAACCTCAAGGAAGGCGCCAAGGAGACTGCCCAGAACGCAGCGCAGGAGGTGAAGGACACCGCCGCGGAAGCCGCCCGAACCACCCAGGACGAAGCCCGCGACCAGGCCGCGCAGGTAACCGACCAGGCACGCGAATCAGGCAGACAGGTCGCAGACGAGGCTCGCCACCAGCCCGGCCAGGGGTGAACTCCGCAGACCTGTCCCACCCACGCCGCGCGCCGTTCGCCGCGTTCACACAGACCCTCGCGGCAGAACGGCGCCCGCGCAGCCCCCGGGAGGTGTCCAGGGCCGATGTCCGTCGCCGGGCCCTGCCCGGCCTGGGCGGCGGAGTCCGTGCCCAACGCAGGCCGGGCCTGGAGGCCGGGTCACCCGACGCGCTGGGTTGTCTCCCCAGCCCGAGCGGGTACGGCCGGCAGGGAGACGGTGCAGGAGGCGCAGCGCCGGGCCTGGGCCGGTACGGGGCTGAGGCATTCGGGGCAGTCCCGTTTGGGGGCCTGGACGTCTTGGTGCGGGGCGAGGCGTTCGTGGAGCTTGTTGATCGGGAGCACGACCAGGAAGTACAGGGCGCTGGCGAGGAGGAGAAAGCTGATCACCGCGTTGACGAAGGCACCGTAGGGGAACTCGATGGCGCCTACGGTGAAGGTCTTGCGGCTCATGTCGCCGGTGGCGCCGGTGGCCAGCCCGACGAGTGGCGTCAGGAAGGCGCTGACGAAGCCGTTCACCACGGCGGTGAACGCTGCCCCGATGACGATTCCGACGGCCAAATCGACCACGTTGCCGCGCAGGATGAAGCTGCGGAAGCCCTTCACCTTCTCACCCCTAAGAGGCTCTTGACGTCGACGGGCGGCACCGAAAAACCGCGGTCAGCCCACCACCATTTCGCCTCGGATGCCCCACCACTCGTCCCCCCATGCCGGCTCCGCCGCGCGGCGCGGTGACGTACGTCAGCACACCATCGCGGCCGGTCGCTCAGCCTGAGCTGCACCCCGAAACAGCCCTTTAAGGCAGGCCCGGGATGAGGGGATGCCTCTTCACCCTGCACTGTGACCGGTGAGCGTTGGGGTCAGCCGCTGGCGAGTATCGGGCCGGCCGCGGCAGAGAGTGTCTGGTGAGCGTGCGGTCAGGGCGTGGCAGAAGTGGCTGTGGGAATGCGCATCCGACGCAGGAGATCACGGGTGGTGCGCTTGCGTAGTGTGCTGCGCCAGGTCAGTCCCGGGTGGCGGGACCGTAGGTGTGACAGCGCACGTGTGCCCAGGCCGGTGCTGTGGAAGCGCTCGTTGATGGCAACAGTGGTAATGACGCCCTGGGCGCAGTCAGTGCAGATCCAGTAGCGGACCTGGCCGACGACCTGGCGGGTGTGCACGAGGAGCAGGCATTCGTCGCCTGGGCCGGGGTCGTCCGGGATGTGCGTGGCCGTCGCCCAGCCTTCCAGCCCGACCCCGCCGACCTCCTCCGAGCGGCGCGGCACCTGGGTCTGTTACCGCGTCGAGCCTTCCGTCCTGGCCGCGATGGGCAAGCTCCTGACGACCGCGGCAGCCTGACCAACTGCACCGCAGCGGCGATCGGCTGGGCCCGATCCGAGGCGGCTGGGATCTGCTGCGTCAGTGCAGGGCCTGGACGGCGTACAGAGCGCCGAGAGTTGCGGCGAGCATGCCGAGCAGGAGGCGCAGGGCCGTCTCCGGCAGGTAGGGCTGGAGGCGGGCGCCGAGATAGCCGCCGATCAGGCCGCCGGTGCCGCAGGCCAGGCCCAACCACCAGTTGGGGGCTACGTCCCCGGAACTGACCAGGGACAGCACCGTGAACGCGCCTGCGCCGACGAGCGAGGTCGCGAAGGTGGCGGCGAGGGCGGCCGGAGCGACGCGGGAGACCGGTAGGCCCCGGCCGACGAGTATCGGCCCGAGGAGCGAGCCGCCGCCGATTCCGTAGATGCCGCCCACCACCCCGACCGCCAGGGCAAGGCCGGTGACCGTGCGCGGGGACGGCTCGCCGGCCCGGTCGCGCGCGGGGTGCAGGGTACGGGCGCACAGCCACAGGCCCAGTGGGAGCAGCAGGGCGGCGATCAGCAGCCGGAAGACGGCCTGGCCAGGCAGGGCGAAGACCCGTATGAGGGCGCCGATGCCCACCCCGGGCAGTGTGCCCAGGACCAGATGCCGGGCCAGCGCCGTGCGCAGAGCACCGTTTCGGCGGTAGCGCCACAGGGCGCCGGGTCCGGCGACGATGTTGAACAGCAGATTGGTCGGCGTGACGGCGGGGCTCGGCACCGCGAAGACGCTCAGCTGGACCGGGAGTAGAAACACCGCCCCCGACACCCCGACCGGCGCGGTCACCACGGCGATCAGCAGCCCGGCGGCCAGCCCTCCCAGCGCCATCCACGCGTCCACCGCAGCCCCCGGCCCTCGATCATCGGCGGATCAGTATCGGCGAACGGCGTGCCGGTACGGCCGGTGCGCAACGAGATGTTCACGAACAGCAGTCGCATCCGGGGCCGCAGCCACACGCCTTGGCCTCGGCACGGCGGTCCTGACGCCGATGCCGGGCATCGACGTCAGGACCTGGGAAAGAGGGTGGGCCTCAAGCAGGGCCTCGATCCGGGCTTCCAGGGCCCGGCGTTGCTCGTGGACGGCGGCCAGCGACTTCGCCAGCGACGGCACGATCACGTCGAGGGTGCCGGTGCCGGGGACGGTGACGGTCTGCTCGTCGAGGGCGGCGAAGATGGCGTCGACCGGCCGCTCGGCCATGCGTGGTGCCCTGGGGCGGACGACCTCGACCAGCCTGCGGCGGCCGGCCTTCCGAAGGGCCCGCGGGGATCCGTAGCGCTCGAGGAGCCAGGTCACCGCCTGGTGGTCCAGGCGGGGGCCGAGGACGCGTTCGAGGCTGGGGTGGAACTGGGTGAGCAGGCCGCGGATGCGGTTGGAGGTGCGGTTGGCCTCGCCTGCCAGGTCCTGGTCGAAGCCGACGAGCATGGTCAGCTCGGCGGTGACCTCGTCGGCCAGGTCGAGGGTGCGCAGGGTGTGGGGCATGGTGCGGGCGGCGTCCGCGATGACGGCGGCGTCCTTCGCGTCGGTCTTGGCCTCGCCGGGGTAGAGGTCGGCGATCCTGCGCATCGCCAGGCCGGGCAGGTAGGCGACCTGACAGCCCGCGGTCCGAGCGACGGTCGGCGGCAGGGCGCCGATGGAGGCGGGCTGGTCCACGACCACCAGGACGGTGGAGAACTTGGCCTTCGGTTGGTCGAAGACGGCCCGCAGCTTCGGTTCGCTGTTCGGCAGCGGCTTGTCGAAGACCGTCTTCCCGGCCGGGGTCAGTCCGTGGCCGTGAGGGGTGTGCTTGCCGACGTCCAGGCTCAGGAAGACGCCCACCCCGTCGATGCTGATCACCGTGCCCCCACATGTGTCGGCGCGTGCCGGCCCCGGGGTCGGGAGCCGTTCTCGCGCAGCCACGTTATGCAGACCTGCCGCCCGCAGGCGGCCGGGCATTGCGCCCGGCCGGGCGTGGTCGGACCTCTGATCAGCGTCTCCGACGGCACCTCCCGGGCCCGGTGGCACCACCCCCCAGGTCATCCCATCGACAGGGGGCAACAGCCATGCCGGGCCCGGAGGCCCGCGGCCCTCTTGCAGGACCGCGAAGAAGATAACGGGGCTACCTATACGTCCCCGTCCGACGGTGACGTCGCCGCCGCTCTCCGAATGGCCCCATTCAGCCGCTGAAGCCCATGCATCATGCGCAAACCCGGACAGGGACAGGGAGGTCCTCCTCGTCAGCGGGAGGCGGGCGGAAGTGCGCGCTCGAGGAAGTCGAGCCGGAGACGGCGGGGCAGGGTGCTGTCGAGGCCGAGGGCGGTGCGGCGCTGTCAGAAGGGGAAAGTGCGGCCGTTGGTGCCGCGGGCTCCTTCCCAGACGCGGTGCCCGGCGTAGCGCTCGTAGTCCCAGACCTCCTTGGCGAGGCGGGCCTGGGACATGATGCCGTTGTCGAGCTCGAAGAGGCGCACCTCGCTGGTCGTAGTCGGCCATGCGAGGACGGCGTCAACGTTGAAGCTCAGGCCGGTCTCCTTGATGGCGTGGTTGACCTCCACCTGCCAGTCGGTCAGACGCTTGCGGCCGCCGAAGGCCAGGATCACAGCTCCGCTCCACCTTGTGGCCGCTGGCGCCGAACTCGCGCTCCGCCCAGCCGGCCAGCCAGCCAGCCAGTCGGCGATCGCCTGCAGTTCCGGGACCCGCTCGGACCGTGCCGCCTTCAGGTCCGCCAGCCTTTCGGATGTCGTCGGCAGGTTCCCGACAGGGACGCCGTTCTGTGGCTCGTGGAGCACGACAGATGGACGACTGACCTGTTCCCCCCTGAGACCCGCCGATATGCTCACACTGTGCGAGGACAGACACGAATGGCCAAGGTGGCTCGAGTGCTGGCGATTTGGGTTTTTTCCACCCTTGTCATGCGCTTCTTCCTTGGTCTCACGGGCGATTACCGGGGCTGGCTGACCACTGCGGTGACGTCCGCGTCGGTGGTAGCCGCTGGGTCCCTGTTTTTGTGGTTTCGGTCCCGTAGGGAACGCAGGGCCACAGCGCCTTAGAGGTCCTAACAGAAGTTGTTGACCAAGTGACCGTCGGCTTGTCCGCTCGTTGGTCTGGTCGTGGGGAAACGTCAGTCGCGGCCGTGGATCGTGTCGGACGAACTGTGGTCGCTCATCGAGCCGTTATTGCCGGAGCCGGGGCCGAAGCTGGTGGCGGGCCGGCCGCGGGTGCCGGACCGACAAGCCCTGTGCGGGATCCTGTTCGTGCTGCACACGGGCATCCAGTGGGAGTACCTGCCCCAGGAACTGGGCTTCGGCTCGGGCATGACCTGCTGGCGGCGCCTGGCCGCATGGAACGAGGCCGGTGTGTGGGAGAAGCTGCACCTGGTGCTGCTGAAGAAGCTGCGGTCGGCGAAGCAGCTGGACTGGTCGAGGGCGGTGATCGACTCCTCCCACGTGCGGGCGGCCCGACGGGGCCCAAAAGCGGTCCCAGCCCGGTCGACCGCGCACGGCCGGGCAGCAAGCACCACGTCCTTGTCGACGGGCAGGGCATCCCGCTCGCGGTGTCGCTGACCGGCGGCAATCGCAATGACGTCACTCAGCTGATCCCGCTGCTGGACAAGATTCCACCCGTGGCCGGCGCGGTCGGGCGGCCGCGGAGACGGCCGGACATGCTCTTCGCGGACCGCGGCTACGACCACGACAAGTACCGGCGACTGCTGCGGAAACGCGGCATCCGGCCGGCCATCGCGGAACGCGGCCAGCCACACGGCTCCGGCCTGGGCATCTTCCGCTGGGTCGTCGAACGCACCATCTCGTGGCTCCACGGCTTCCGCCGGCTCCGCATCCGCTGGGAGAGGCGCGACGACATCCACGAAACCTTCCTCGGCCTCGCCACCTGCCTCATCACCCACCGACACGTCCAACGCTTTTGTTAGGACCTCTTAGTACTGCAACGGTGCTTGTTCTGAGTGCTGGGCAGTTTTCAAGGGCTGTGTCCACGGCGCTTGTAGTGACTGAGCCGTGCTTGATATTGCCGT
>NZ_JBIRUL010000049.1:0-30996 GCF_044335095.1 Streptomyces sp. NPDC020597
CAAATACATCGCCGTCGACAAGATGACCCCCGAAGCCGCAGCCAAGAAGTGGGTCGACGCCAACCGCACCAAGGTAGACGCCTGGATCAAGTGACGGCAGGAACTCGCGTCCTGCGGCGGCGCCGTACCGCTCCCGGCAAGTCGTCCGCGTCCTCGTGGTGGAGGGCGCGGATCGGGGTACCTGGGCCGACATGGCATCGAATATCGATCACGCTGAATCCGTGTGTGCCGTGCGACAGTTGCGGCGCATCCGGCCCGTCTACGCGGGCGGCGCCGTCCTGTGGGCCGCGTCGGCGGGCTGGACGGGATGGGAGGAACCGGGGAGCCGTCAGATGTGGGTGTCGCTGCTCTTCCTCATCGTCTTCACGGGGCTGCTGTCGGTGACGTCCCTGTGGCTGGGCCGGCAGCGGCTCTCCCGGACGAGCGAGCCGGCGCACCATGCCGCGCCGCGCAGGACGGCCTGGCGCCGTCACGTCAACGCCTGAACCACCGGACGACGCGCTCGACTCGGGGCCGGCGCCTGCTGGAGGCGCCGGGGTTCCCTGCCGGCACAGGCGCCGGCCCCGAGCTGACCAGCCGCCTACCCGCGGGCGGGCCGGCGATACAGGCAGGTGTGTGTGCGTCGGGTGAGGTTGTCGCGCACATACGGGCTGGGGCGCACATACGGGTGGGGCGCACCTGTCCGGTGCGCCCCACCCGTATGTCCCACTCGTACGCCACGTCATGCCCGGCGGCGTGTGCCGGCCCGCTTTACCAGCGGTACCAGCGACCCCGTGCCCCGCCTGCTCCGGTCGAGCGGGCGAAGAAGCCGACCAGCCAGACCACGAGGACGATCACGGCGATCCACCATAGGGCCTTGAGGGCGAACCCGGCGCCGAAGAGGATCAGGGCGAGCAGAAGAACCAGCAGCAAGGGAACCATGGTTATCAACCTCCGTTCCGCCGTGTGCCCCGCCGCAGGACCTGCATGCCTCGATGCTTATCTTTTTCTTATCTGCCCTCGCGGACGCGCACCGGCCCGCCGCCCCCGCCCCGCCGGCGGACAGTGCCCCGTTCGAGGCCGCGTTCGAGGCCGCGTTCGGGGCCGCGTTCGGGGCAACCAGGGCCCCTGGGGCGGGAGTTGTCATACTGTTGAGGGATGGCGCTGCATCACCACAGCGATAACGCGTGGCGGGTGAGAGTGGACGACGAGCGCGGGGCGCCCTGCGGCGCCGGGGTGCTTCTCGACGACCGGCACGTGCTGACCTGCGCGCATGTCGTCCGGTACGTGGGAGCGCAGCCGCAGGGCACGGCGTCCTGCGTACGGATCAGGAGTGTGGCGTGCAGTCCGGAGTGGACGCGCACCGCGCGCGTCGTCCCCGGCTCATGGGTGCACGAGCACGGCACACGGCGCGGTGACGTGGCGCTGCTCGCACTCGACGAGCCGGCCGACTGCGCCACCAGGACCACCCTGTGGAAGGTGCCGATCTCCGGCGGCAGGGTGCGGGTGTACGGCTTTCCGCAGGCCGAGCCCTACGGCATAGGGACGGACGCCGAACTGGCCGGTTCCGGCGGCCGGGAGGGCGAATGGGGTCTGCTGAGGCAGATCCGCGCCGGCGACCCGTGGATCGAGGCGGGCTACTCCGGCGCCGGGGTCGTCGCGCTGGACGGCGAGTTCAAGGGCAGGGTCATCGGCATCGTGGTGGCCGACTACGTCAACGGCGACGCCCGGGCGGCCTGGATGCTGCCGACCGAGACGCTGCTGACGTACCTGCCGCGCATCCAGGAGTTCACCGGCGGCCACCGCACCGACGAACTCGGCCCGTCCGGCGGCGAGTTGCCCCAGGACGTCCTGCACGACCCGCTGCGCCTCGCGCTCACCCAGGAGCTCACCCGGCTGCTCGACGGCGACTGGTCGGGCACCGTGGCCGTCGGCACCGACGCCTCGGTCGGCGCGGGCTCGTCGTGGCTGGTGCGCCTGGTGCGCACGGCCGATCCGGCGGCCCGCGCGACCGTGTCCGACGCCGAGCTGACCGGCGCCCCCGGGGACACCGTTCTCGGGCTCGGCTCCATCGACGCGGCGTACGACGCCTGCGGCAGGTCCGTCGCGGAGGTCCGCCGGTACCTGACGGGCCGGTTCGGACTGCGCGCGGAGGACGACCGGGACGCGGTGCGCCGGCTGGCCCGCCGGCGGCCTCCCGCGTGCCTGGTGGTGGGCCGCGTCGACCGGGCCGCGGACCCGGAGGCACTCGTACGGGAGCTGCTGGGGCCGCTGGCCCGCCGGGCCCGCTCGAGCGGCCTGCGACTGGTCCTGGGCTTCGAGGACCGGCCCCCCGAAGACCTTCCCCATGACGTGTCCCTCGACCCGGCGCCCGTCGTCGGACCGGCGTCCGCGAGCGTCACCCCGGCCCAGGCGCAGACCGCGGTCGGACAGCTCGCCGCCGAGGAGGAGGCGGCGGCACGGCTGTGGGCGCGGTGGGGCGGAAAGTTCTTCGGCGCGCCCCGCCCGCCGCGCAGCGCGGCGCCCCGTCTGCGGATCCGGCTTGCCGTCGCCCGGACCACCGAACCCAACCCCGAGCTCACCGCGGTCCATGACCGGGCTCTCGAAGCCCGCGCCGAGGTCGCCGCCTTCGACCGGGCCCTGCGGCGGCTGGTGGAGGACCACGCGGACCTCGCCACGAGCCTCGAACTCCACCGGGTGCGCGCGGCACGGTTCTTCGGCGAGGAGGACCGGCGGCTCGCCGAGCTGCACGCGCCCGCGGCCCGCGCGCTGCAGACCGTGCCGATCGACCTCGCGGCCGCCCGCAGGCTGGTCCGGCTCCACACCGACGAGGTCAACCGACGGATCGACGAAGGGTGACGCCTTGCCGAGGTGCAACCGCCCCGACTGCGCCCTGGGCGAGATCGACGAGGACGGATTCTGCCCGGTGTGCGACCGGCGCCCGCTGCCGCCGGGCCACGCCGCCGCGCCCGACGCCGCGGCCCGGGAACCACGCGCCGGCGTGCCACGGGGCGTCGGCGTCGGTGTGGCGCAGGTGCGCCCGGACCCCTGGTACGGCCTCGGCCTGATCGATTCCGGTCTGGCCGCGGACCTCCCCGACCCGCCGTCTCCCGTCGCGGGTCCCGTCGCCGAGGAGCACCGGTTCTGCGCCAACCCCGTCTGCGGGCAGCCGGTGGGCCGGGGGCACGGCGGGGAGCGCGGCCGCACCGCGGGATTCTGCGCCGACTGCGGAACCCGCTTCGACTTCGCCCAGCCGCACGGCCTCACCATCGCCGGACGCTACGACGTCGAGCGGGTCCTCGGCTCGGGGGCCTACGGGGCGGCCTACCTCGCACACGACCGCAACCTCGAGACGAAGGTGGTCCTCAAGGCGCTGAACCGGTCGGTGGCCAGGACGGCCGAACACGAGCGGGACGTGCTGGTCGGGCTGCGGCACGACAGCATCGTCCGCATCCTCGGCTACGAACCCGAGGGACCCCACCTCGTGCTCGAGTACGTGCCGGGCGTCGCCCTGTCGGCGCGCGACGGGGACCGGCTCGAGACGCTCCTCGCGCACGGAGTCCGCATCCTCCAGGCGCTCGACTACCTGCACGCCAGGGGGCTGCTGCACTGCGACGTCAAACCCCTGAACGTGATCCGGTTCCGGGAGGAGGGATCCGCGGGCTCCGCCCCGCCGCTGGACCGGGTCAGGCTCATCGACTTCGGCGCGGTGCGCTCCCAGGAGCAGGCCGGGCCGATCGTCGCGTACACCAAGGCGTACGCGCCCCCCGAGGACGACCCGGAGCACGTGCGTCCCACTCCGGGATTCGACCTGTACGGCCTCGGCATGACCTTGCGGGAGGTGTGCCGCGCGCACAGCGCGGACCGGGCGGCGCCGGGGGTTGACTCGCTGATGCTGCTGCTCGACCGGGCCACCGACGTCGTCGTGCCCGAGCGGCGATTCGTTTCGGCACGCCAGTTCGGCGAGCAGCTCAGCGGAGTGGTCCGGCAGATCGTGGCGGCGCCGCCGGCCGGCCGGCAGGTGGCCCGGCCGTCGGCGCTGTTCGGCTCGATGACCGAGCCCCTGCACGGCGGGCTGGGCACGGCGCGTCCCCTCGAGCACTGGGTCCGGGCGACCGTCACCGCGGACGCCCTGCTGACCATGCCCGCGCCGTTCTCCTGTCCGGGCCCTCGCGACATGGCGGGCGCGCTGCCCACGCCCCTGTCCGACCCCGACGATCCGCGCATCGGCGACGCGGCCGGAAACGCGCTGGCCGAGAGCCGGCTCGCGCTGCGCCGCGACGACGTCACCCGGGCCGCACAGGCGCTGACGCACGCGGGGCTGCCCGACTGGCACTGGCTGCACGCCTGGTACTCGGGCCTGATCGCGCTGGCCCGCGAGGACGTGCCCAGAGCCGTCGGCCACTTCACCGAGGTGCGCCGGGCGCTGCCGGGGGAGCTGATCCCGCAGCTCGCGCTCGGCCTGTGCGCCGAGTTCCGTGACGACCACGAGGTCGCCCACTCGCACTACGGCACCGTCTTCGAGACCGCGCCCGCGCTCGGCGCGGCCGGTTTCGGACTGGCCCGGGTGCACCTGCTGTCGGGCCGGCGCGCGGAGGCGGTGGCCACCGCGGAACGACTCGCCCAGGAGTTCCGCTACGAGCGCGAGGCGCGGGTCGCGGTCGTCCGCCTGCTCGTCACCGTCCCCGCCCGGCGGACGCCGCCCGCCCCGCCGACGCGGGACGACCTGGGAGCGGCCCGTGCGGCGCTGGCCGGCCTCCACGCCGACGACGCCTCGGCCGCCGGTCTCGAGGCGGAGATCCAGTACGCCGAGTTCCTGCGCGCCCACGACCGGCTGCGGCTGTCGGAAGCGGTCCGCGGGCTGGGCGCGCACGCTCCCACCGAGCGCGCCTACGTGGCCCTGGTGGACCTGGCGAACCGGCTGCGCCCGGCCCTGGACTGGAGGTGGCCGGCGCTCCGCCGTGGTTCCCGTCGTTCCCGTGTCGAAGCGGGACCCGACACGCTAAGCTCCTGAGTCGCTACGCACGGGCATGCGGAGATGCGCAGGCATCACGGGGACACACGGGACACAGTCGGGTGGTGCCGGTGGGGGACAGGCCGCCGTTGACAGGGCTCAGCTTCGAAGTGGACGTGGACGCACCCGCCGACCTGGCGCACGACGAGACGCGCGCCGACGCCCTCGTCACGGTCCGGGCCCGGCCCGTCCCCGGGCGCGCGACGCGGACGCAGACCGCCGAGGTCCTCATCATGGACCGGTCGCTGTCCATGGCCGGGCACGGCAAGCTGGACGAGGCCAAGCGCGCCATGTGCGCGGCCGTCGACGTTCTGCGGGACGGGACCCTCCTCGGGATCGTCGCGGGCCATCACGAGGCCGAGGTCGTCTTCCCCGCCACCGGCGGCCTCGCACCGGTCGACGCCGACGCCCGGCAGGAGGCCAAGAGCCGGATCATCGGTCAACTGGCCGAGGGCGGCACGGCGATCGGCCGGTGGCTGGCCTGCGCGGACCGCCTCTTCGCGTCGGTGGCCTCGCCCGCCGTCGTACGCCACGCGGTGCTCTACACGGACGGCAAGGACGAGCACGAGACGCCCGAACAGCTGGGCGGCGTCCTGGAGACGTGCACCGACCGGTTCGTCTGCGACGCGCGGGGGCTCGGCGAGGACTGGAACTACGCGGAACTGCTGAGGATCACCCAGGCCCTGCACGGAAGCGCGCAAGCCGTCGTCGCCGCCTCCGACCTCGCGCAGGACTTCACCCGGACCATGCGGCAGGCCCAGCGCATCGTCGTGCCCCGCGTCTACCTGGGCCTGCGCCTCAACAGCCGTTTCCGGCTGGGATTCGTCCGCCAGACCCGCCCCGTACAGGCGGAGTTGACGGCCCGTCGCCAGCATGGCGACGAGATCCACGTCCCCCTCGGCTCCTGGCCGCCGGAAACCCGCCAGTACCAGGTGTCCCTGCGCTTCGATCCCGACGCGCTGACCGTCGAGGAGGACCTGCGCGCCGCCCGCGTCACGCTGCACGCCGAGCAGGGCGACGGGACACGCGTGCCGTGCAGCGAGCCCCGGGCCATGGTCGTACGGCGGCGCGGGACACCCGGGTTCGGCATACCGCCGTCCGCCGACCTCACCCGCGTGGAGAACGAGCACGAGCTGGGCATGGCGATGCGGGCCTGCGCCGACGCCTGGCAGAAGGGGCGGCACCAACGCGCCGACCGGGAACTGCGCATCGCGCTACGGCTCGCCGCCGAGCTCGGCGACACCGCGCGCCTGCGGCTGCTGCGCTCGGTGTCGGTCACCGGCCCCGACGACCTGCCGCACCTGCGCCGCGACGTCTCCCGGGGGCAGGTGCAACGACTGGGACTCGACTCGACCAGGACCGTGACCCCGCCGGTCGACGCGGTCCCCTCACCGCCCTTGGACGACGCCGTCCGTCTCTGCCCCCGGTGCGGCACGAGGCCGTCGACGCGTTCGGCGACGTTCTGCGAGGAGTGCGGTCACCGCCTCGACGCGCCGGCGCACGAGCCGGACCGCGGGACGGACGGCGGGCCGGTGGACGCCCCGTGAGCGCCCCGGCGGGCCGGCCCCGGCGTTCCTTCCGCGAGAGGGCGTCCGACGGACGCCGGCGGGCGCGCGCGATCCACCCCGTCACCGTGCTGCGGTGGCTCAGGGCGGGCGTCCTCGCCATGGTGGCGGCCACGGCGCTGCTGTACCTGCTGGTGTCGGCCCGGGCCGGAGAGCAGATGGCCGCCGCCAGACGCACCGAGGCGGCGGTCGAGGACATCGAGCAGGCGCGCGGTACGGCAGTGGCGGCGGAGGCGGCGCTCGCGAAGGTCGCCGCCACCCGGCAGGTCACGCTGATCGGGACGGGCACGGAGTTCGCCAACGACACCGCGCGGGTGAACACACTCGTCACCTCGGCAGCCGCGGGCAACGCGGCGGGCAACCGGGGACGCACCCAGTTCGAGTACGTCCAGGGCCAGTTGACCACCTGTCTGCAACTGGCCAACACGGCGGTGCGCGACTACGCCCGCAGCGGGCCCGGCGTCCTCGACGCCGCCCGGCTGGCGCTGACCGCCCCACGGGCGAAGGATCCGCGAACGGGGGAATGGATTCCCGGCACGGGCGGTCTCACCGCCTCCCTCACCGACCTGAAGGACCTGCAGAACGAAGCCCTCGACGCGCAGAAGGAGTCGCGCTGGCTGAACCCGGTCTACGTCCGCTCCCTGCTCGTCGGGCCGACGGCCGTGATGCTCGTGTGCGTCCTGGCGACCGGGCACGTCGTCGCCCGGCGCTTCCGGCGCTTCGTCGGCCTGCCACTGGTCGTCGCCCTGGCCGCCACCGCGGCGGTGGGCGTCACCGCGAGCCGGCTGAGCCGACGCGACACCCTGGCCCTGCACCAGACCCCGCTCCTCGGGCACTGGCTGACCACCACGCTCACGCTGGGCCTCCTCGCGGTCGCCGCGGTGCTGGCCTACCTCGGCTACCGGCCCCGTCTGGCCGAGTACAGGTTTCCGCGCCCATGAAGAAGACGCCGACGGCGCGGCTCGCGCGCTGTGTCCTGGTCCTCGGCCTGTTGCTGGCCGCGGCCGGCTGCGGAGGCGGGTCCGGGCCCGAGCGGGTGACGATCATGATCCCGTGGTCCGGTGACGAGTTCCAGGCCTTCCACGCGGTGCTGACGGAGTTCGAGAGGGAGACCGGCATCCAGGTGGACGTCCAGGTCACCCGCGCCCTGACCCAGCAGCTCGACGCCGCCGTGACGGCCGGGGCGCCGCCCGACCTCGCCATGCTGCCGAGCGTGGGAGCCGTCCACGGCTACGTGCAGCGGGGGAAGGGGAAGGAGCGGAGGCTGCAGCCGCTGGACGTGCCCACCGGCGCCTATCTGGAACCGTTCCGCGGGCTGGCCACGGTGCGGGGCGAGGTGTACGCCGTGCCCGTCAAAGTGGACGTCAAGAGCCTCGCCTGGTTCGCGAAGGCGGCGACCGGCCCGTCGGCGCCGCCCGATCTCGACACACCCGGCATCTGGTGCCTGGGACTGGAGTCCGGACCCACCTCCGGCTGGCCGGGCGCGGACTGGATCGCGGACATCCTCCTCGCCCGGGCCGGCGTCGACTTCTACACGAAGTGGCTGACCGGCGGCGAGAGATGGAGGTCCCCCCAGCTCGACGAGGCGTGGACCACGTGGCGCGCCCTCATGGGCTCCGGCGTGCGGGGCGCGGCCGTCCGCAACTTCGGCGAGGCGGCCGCGGGGATGACCACGAAACCCCCCAGGTGCTCCCTCGCGCACGGCGCGCTGTCCGCCATGGGCTTCGACGAGGGACACGACCACGACTTCGTGACCTCCTCCCCGACACGCCGGCTGGAGGTCTCGGCGGACTTCGTCGGCATGTTCACCGACGACAACCCGGGCGCCGAGGCGTTCATCGCCTTCCTCGCCGGGACGAGGGCCCAGCAGCTGTGGGTGGACCAGGAGGCGGGCGCGGCCTTCTCCGCCGACGGTCACGTCACCCGCTACGCCACCTCGACGCAGCAGCGGATCGCCGGGATGCTCCGACCGCACTCCGGCTACACCCTGTGCTTCGGCGCGGCCGACGCGATGACGCCCGACGTGTCGGCCGCCTTCTACCGGGCCGTCCTCGACTACGCGACCGGCGCGACGAAGGACCCCGACCGGTTCCTCGCGGATCTCGACGAGGTCCAGGAGAAGCTGGGGAGTTCTCCCGTGCCCCGCGAAAAGCTCTGCGCCGGCCCTCCTCAGGTCAGCGGGTCACCAGCAGACCCCGGCCGCGCAGGACCCGTCGTTCCAGCGGGCTGAAGATCAGCAGGTCGATGGCGATGCCGACGAGCAGGATCAGGAAGATGGCCATGAACACCTGCGGCATGCTGGAGTTGCTGCGTCCGTTCTCCAGCAGCTGGCCGAGACCGACGCCCAGGTCGGGCGAGGAGGCGATGATCTCGGCGGCCATCAGCGACCGCCAGGCGAACGCCCAGCCCTGCTTCAGACCCGCCAGATAGCCGGGGAGCGCCGCCGGCATCACGATGTGCCAGGCCCCGCGCAGCCCGGTCGCGCCCAGGGTGCGGCCGGCCCGCAGGAACAGCGGCGGGATCTGGTCGACGCCCGCCACGAGGCCGTTGGCGATGGAGGGCACCGCGCCGAGCAGGATGACGGCGTACATCATCGAGTCGTCCAGCCCGAGCCAGATCACGGCGGGCGGCACCCAGGCCACCGACGGCAGCGACTGCAGTCCCGACAGGACGGGGCCTATGGCCGCCCGGACGAACCGCACCCGTGCGACCAGCAGACCCAGCGGGGTGCCGATGACGAGCGACAGCAGGAAGCCGAGCAGCCCGCGCGAGACACTGGTCCAGATGTAGTCGAGCAGGGTGCCCTGCAGCCAGGCGTTGCGGATCTCGCTCCCCACGTCGGCCGGCGAGGGCAGCTTGTAGTCGGGGGCGACCTCGAACCACACCAGCAACTGCCAGACCGCCAGGACCAGGACGACGGCGGTGACGGGCGGCAGCACCTTGCGCAGCAGGGTCTCGCGCAGCGGCGTCCGACGCGTCTGCACCGTGTCCAGCGCGTCGAGTCCGGCCTCGAGCCCGGTCAGGTCGTGCGGGTCCCCGGGGCGTCCGTCTCGCGGGTGACCGTCCTCGTCGACGGCGACGCCGCTGTCAGTGCTGGCCATGTCGGCGGATCTCCCTACGCAGTTCTTCGGTGATCTCGACGGACAGCTCGGCGACCGCGCTGTCCTCGATGCGGCGCGGCTGCGGAATGCCGATCGTCCACTCGCGGGCGACGCGTCCCGGCCGTGAGGACAGGAGCACCACCCGCTGGGCGAGGCGCACGGCTTCGCGCACGTTGTGCGTGACGAAGAGGACCGACAGTCCCGTCTCGCGCCAGATACGGGTCAGTTCGTCGTGCAGCACGTCACGGGTGATGGCGTCGAGGGCCGCGAACGGCTCGTCCATCAGCAGCAGCCGGCTGTCCTGGGCGAGGGCACGGGCCAGGGCCACGCGCTGGCGCATCCCGCCGGAGAGTTCGTGCACGCGCTTGCCGTGCGCGCCCCGCAGTCGAACGAGGTCGAGGAGCCGTTCCGCCTCCTGACGGCGTTCCGGTGCGGCGACTCCCCGCAGTTTGAGGGCGAGTTCGATGTTCTTGCCCGCGGTCAGCCACGGGAACAGGGCGTGTTCCTGGAACATCAGGGCGGGCCGGCCGTCCGTGGCGATCGAGCCGGCGGACGGCCGGTCCAGTCCCGCGACCAGGTTGAGCAGCGTGGACTTGCCGCAGCCGGAGGCCCCCAGGAGGGTGACGAACTCGCCGGGTGCGACATCGAGGGTGATGTCGTCCAGCACGAGCTGATGTCCGCCGGGAGCGCCCGGGGCGGGAAAGGACTTCGAGACGTGCGCGATACGGGCGGCGTGGGTCACCGCCGTGGCGTTCTCGGCAGCCTGGGCGATCGTGGTGGCCATGGTCGTCACCTCCTGGGAGCTGTTCTGTTGTGTGGGTTCGGGCTACTGGGCGCCGAGACCGGCGTCGCTGACCTCGGGCTTGCCCGCGGCCTTGAGGACCTTGTTCAGCGGCGCGAGGTCGTAGATCCCCTTGAGGTCGGGCTTGTCCAGCAGACCGGCCTTGACGGCGTGCTGAGCCTCGGTGTCGAGCGTGGCGGCCAGCGGGTCGTCGAGGAAGGTGACGGACTTCCAGGCCGGGTCGAGGACCTCGGCGGGCAGCGCCTTGCCCGACAGCTTCTCCAGCGCCGTGTTGGCGGACGCCTTCGCCTTGTCGGGGTTGGCGTTGATCCACTCGTTGGTCTTCACCGAGCCGCGCAGCACGGCCTCGACGACGTCCGGGTGCTCCTTGAGGAACTTCTGCGACACGATGATGTTCGTGATCACGAACTGGTTCTTCGGCCACAGCGTCGACTCGTCCAGCAGCACCTTGGCGCCCTCGGCGACCAGCTTGGACGCGGTCGGCTCCGGCACCCAGGCGCCGTCGATGGAGCCGGACTTGTAGGCGTCCGGGGTGATCTTGTTGTCCGTGCGGACGACCGAGACGTCGCCCTTGCCGCTCTGCGCGTCGACCTTCCAGCCCTTCTCCGCGATCCAGTTGAGGAACGCGACGTCCTGGGTGTTGCCGAGCTGCGGCGTGGCGATCTTCTTGCCCTTGAGGTCGTCCAGGGTCTTGATCTTGTCGGGGTTGACCACCAGCTTCACGCCGCCGGACGCCGAACCGCCGATGATGCGCAGGTTCTTGCCCTTGGACTTGGTGTAGCCGTTGATCGAGGGGGAGGGGCCGATCCAGCCGATGTCGATGGAGCCGGCGTTCAGCGCCTCGATCTCGGAGGGGCCGGCGTTGAAGGTGGACGCCTTGATCTTGGTGCCGCCGAGCTCCTTCTGGAACAGGCCCTCCTGGACGCCCACCAGCGCGGTGGCGTGCGTGAGGTTGGGGAAGTAGCCGATGCTGACCTCGTCGGCGGACAGCTTCTTGGCGTCCGCCGCCACCGCGGTCTGCTTGCCGCCGTCGTCGTCGGTGGCCTCGGAACCGTAGCCGCAGGCGGTGAGCAGGAGAGGCAGGGCGGCGAGGGCGGCGATGGCGCGCAGTGTGGCGAGCGGTCTTGCGGCAGACACGGCAGTGTCCTTTCAGGGAAGCGGAGAGAGCGGGGCGTTACGGGCGGTCGGGACGACGGTCTTCCGCGTGCACCGGCACGCCGCGCCTCGGCCGCCGGTGGCAGAGGAGCCGTGGCGGGCGGGGCGACGGAGCGCGCGGGGAGTGGGGGGAGCGGCGAGCCGGGGTGTCCGGCGCGCGGATGCGGCGGCCGGACGGGAAGTCAGCGCTGATGCGGAGAAGTGCAGCTGCTGTGGCGTCAGAAAGGCCGACAGAAGGCGCTGGAGGTACGGCCGAAGTCGATGTGACGGCGCGAGGTCAGCAGGGGCAGCGCCCGGCCGGTGCGGTCGAACGATCTCATGGCCACCCCCTGATCCCTAGTATTCCTACCTGGCTGATAGGGATCGTGGCAGAAGCTCGCGCTTCCCCCAAGGGGGTGTTCGTATGATGGACGGCCTTATCTCGCCCATTGAGACCATGTCTCTCGGGCGGTGTGTGTGCGGCCCGAGTCCGAGCCGAATTGCGCAGGTCAGGCGGGTAGTACGAACGGAGGGTGCGTGCCGTTGAGGAAATAGTCCCCGACGTCGCGCAGACGGTGGGACACCGGCTCGTGCAGGGTGTGGGCCCGTGCGTTGCGCCAGAAGCGGTCGAAGCCCAGCCGCGAGGAGGCGGAGCGGGCGCCGATGATGTCGAGGGCGCGTGTGGTGCACTCCTGAGCGGCCCTGGCGGCGGCGGCCTCGGCGACGGCAACCAGGACGGACGCCTCCGCGCACTCGTCGTAGGAGAGGTTCGCGCCGCTCGCCAGTGCGCCTTCCACGGCCGTGAGCGCCTGACCGGCGAGCGCGGAGGCGGAGCGGGCGAGGACGGTCAGCTCTCCGTACGCACTCAGTACGTGCGGGTCCTGCGAGGCGCCCGCCGGCCAGGCGGGATGCCAGGGGGCCTGCCCCGCCCTGCGGTACTCCCGGGCCTCGGCGAGCACCCCCTCGGTCAGGCCCAGCAGCAGCTGCACCGAGAGGAGGCGCCCGACCGGCGACGCCAGCGCGAGCGCGGGGGACAGGACGTCTTCGTCGGCGGACAGGGAGCCCAGTACGTCCTGGGCGTCGACCGGCACGGCGTCGAACGCCACCGCGCCGCCTGCCGCGAGCCGCTGACCGAACGCACCGGCGTCGCCGTCGCCGTCGGTCCGCACCCGGTGGTCGGCCGGATCGACGACGACGGCGAGCGGTTCACCGGTGTCCGACCGTACTGCCCGCACGGCGATGCGGTCGGCGACCAGAATCCCCGAGGCGTAGCTCTGGCAGCCGTCCAGTACGTACCCCTGGGCCGATCCGGTCAGCGTCAGGGGCGGTTCCCGGCGGGCGAGGCCGCCGCCCCAGCACCAGCCCTCCGCCACGGACTGCCGCTCGACCTGCGCGGCGCGACCGGGCTCGGTGAGCGATCGGGTGCTCCATCCCAGGAAGTAGTGACACCCGAGGAGCTGGGCGATCGCGCCGTCGGCGGCGGCGATCTCCCGGACCACCGCGTAGGCCGTGCTCCAGTCGGCGCCGCCGCCTCCCTGCCCGGCCGGGACCAGCAGTGTCAGCAGTCCTGCCTCACGCAGCCGGGACACCTCGTCGAAGGGGACCTTGCCCGCCTGCTCCCTGGTCACCGCGTCCGTGGCCAGGTCGTCCGCCGTCTCGCGGGCCACGCGCAGCCAGTGCGCACGGCCGGGCGCGGTCCGGTGGTGCGGGGAGGCGGGTGCGGACGGCGCGGTGGCAACGCCCATGACGGCGGTCTCCTCGGGGTCGGCGACGGATGCGGCGGCGGGGCGCGGGCATCACGTCCGGTTCGGTGGCGCGGGCATCACGTCCGCGTGGTGGTGCGGGGCTTTCGGGGCGTGCGCGGAGCGCAACGGGCTTCCTGCCGCGTGCGGTTCACCGCATGGGTGGCGTGTGCATCATCCTGCGCATCAGGCGGCCGGGCCGTCAATGCTTTCCTAGTTATCCGATAGGAAATATAGGGAAGTCGCGTCCTGTGAGGGCGGCGAAGGGCGGCGAGCGTCACGCCGGGGCACGTCCGAGCGGCGCACGCCACGCCGTCGGCACCAGGCAGGTCCGGCAGGTCCGGCATCCGGGCAGTGGTTGACGAGAGGCGGGATGTACTGCTCAATTGACCGCATGAACGCCGAGCAGCGCCTGGTCACCCGCGACCACATCGACTTCGGTCGCGTGTGGTCCGCAGCGTGTTGCGCCTGACGCGGCAGCGGGCTGTCTGACCGGCCCTTCCGTCCCTCGGTGACCCCTTCGCGACCCGAGTGCGTCCCTGCGTGACCCGTCGTCCGCACACGCCGGTACAACACCCCCGACCCGCGCACCGACAGGCCCGCGAGGCCTGAAACGCGCCTGCGCCGCACCATCGCACCCGAGGCCCTGTCCCGGCGCCGTCACCCTCGCTCACCCTGTTCACCCCTGCCCTCCCGCCGTGCCCCGAAGCGCCGTCGCACCCGGCTGCGCCGAGGAGCGCACCGCCGTGCCCGCGCGCTGTCCGCGGCCCGGCCCCGCAGGACGTACCGCACTCGACGAAAGGCCGACTCCCATGCCCGTGGAGTTCCTTGGCATCGCCGCCACCAACGACGGCTCCGAGACCACAGCGCGTTCCGGCGCCGCCTTCGACAAGGAGTACACGCTCAGGCTCGCTCGAGCCCACGAGGACCACGACTGGGACCGGGTGCTGTTCGCCTACGGTTCCGGCTCCCCGGATCCCGCGCCGGCCGCCGCCTACATCGCGAGCCGGCTGGAGCGCCTCCAGATCCTGCTCGCCCACCGGCCCAACGTCTCCTACCCGACCTTCGCGGCGAAGACGTTCGCCACCCTCGACCGGATCAGCGACGGCCGGCTGACCGTCCACTTCATCACCGGTGGCAACGACCACGAGCAGGGCCGTGAGGGCGACACGCTGTCCAAGGACGAGCGCTACGCCCGCACCCGCGAGTACATCCGGATCGTCAAGAAGATCTGGACGACCCGCGAGCCCTTCGACCACGAGGGTGAGCACTACCGCTTCCACGACTTCGTCAGCGACGTCTTCCCGGTCCAACAACCGCGCCCGGGAGTCTCGTTCGGCGGTTCGTCGGCCGCCGCGTACCGCGCCGGCGGAGCCGAGGCCGACGTCTACTGCCTGTGGGGCGAGCCCCTGGCGAAGACCGCCGAGCAGATCGAGAGCGTGAAGGCCGCCGCGAAGGCCGCGGGCCGCACCGACGTGCCGCGCATCCAGGTGGCGTTCCGCCCGATCATCGCCCCCACCGAGGAACTCGCCTGGGAGAAGGCCCATCGCACGGTCGGCGCGATCAAGGCCCGCCGTGGCAACGGCGAGCCGGTCACCTGGCGCCACAACGGGCAGGCACAGCCGCAGAACACCGGCTCGCAGCGGCTGCTCTCCATCGCCGAGGCCGCAGAGCGCTACGACCGCGCCCTGTGGACCCCGACGGCCGCCGCCACCGGGGGCGCGGGCAACTCCAACGCCCTCGTCGGCACCCCGGAGACGGTCGCCCGGGCACTGCTGGACTACTACGACCTCGGCGTCGACATCCTCTCCGCGCGCGGCTACGACCTTCTGGGCGACGCGATCGACTTCGGCCGGCACGTGATCCCGATCGTTCGCGAGGAGGTCGCCAAGCGCGACGCCGAGCGCGCCCGGCGCGGCCCGCAGACCCTTGCGGCGGTGGGGCGATGACCTCCCTCGCACCGCTCCCGTCGACGTCCCACGAGCCGACGGTCGTGCACGTGACCGTGTCCGACCCTCGCGTGGAACCGCTGCTGCGCGAGCTCGGCGACGAGTACGCCACGCGCTACGGCAGGGACGCGCACGCCGAACTCGCCCGCTACCCCGACGAGGAGTTCACCCCCGACCACGGCGGGATCCTGCTCCTGCTCCTCGAACAGGGCGAGCCGGTCGCGGGCGGCGCCTTCCGCCGCTACGACCCGACGACGGCCGAGCTGAAGCGCATCTGGACCCACTCCGCGCACCGGCGGCGCGGTCTGGCCCGACGCGTCGTCGCCGAGCTGGAGCGCGAGGCGGCCGCCCGCGGTTACCGGCGGATCCACCTGACCACCGGCCCCCGTCAGCCCGAGGCCCGCGCCCTCTACCTGACGACCGGTTACACCCCCCTCTTCGACACCGAGGCCGACCCGGAGACGATCGGCCCGCTGCCCTTCGAGAAGCACCTGCCGGCCGGTACGCACCGACGATGGGCGGCGGGGCCGTGACCGCCCGCCGCGTCCGATCCCGTGCGCGCGTCACCGCCGCCGCAGGTCTGCCGCCGCCCCTGCCGGCGCCCACCGCCTGCGGAAGGTCGAGGCACACGAGCGGATCCTCCGGAAACGAGGGGCCGGCGCCTCCGCGATCGACGCGTCGCGGATCAACCCACCCGAGCACATACGAGAGTTGAGCAGGACACCACGATGGGACTCATCACCCGGTCCGCCGCCGCGCCTCCCGGCGCCCCCGCGCACGGCCCCGGCCCCGACCCCGGAGCATCCCTTCCCGAGGACGACCCGGCCTCGCTCACGGTCGTCCCCGCCCGCCACCACGCCCGCTGGGCGGCGGCCGTCGCCGTGACCGTGCTGCTCGCACAGTTCCTGCACGGCCTGGCGACCAACCCGGTGTGGGAATGGAACGTCTTCGGCGACTACTTCCTGTCCGAGACGATCGTGCAGGCCGTATGGGTGACGCTCCAGCTCACCGCCTACGCCACGGTGCTGGGCTTTCTCCTCGGCACCGTCCTCGCCTTCATGCGGCTGTCGCGAAGCCCCGTGCTGCAGACCGTCGCCTGGACCTACATCTGGATCTTCCGCTCCATCCCGATGATCGTGCAGCTGGTGTTCTGGTTCAACCTGAGCGCGCTGTACAAGGAGTTGGGCCTCGGCGTCCCCTTCGGGCCGGTCCTGTGGTCGGTCGACACCAACAGTCTCATCGGCACCATGGGCGCCGCCGTCATCGGACTGACCCTGCACCAGGCCGCCTACGCGGCCGAGATCGTGCGCGGCGGCGTCATCGCCGTCGACCACGGCCAGCTGGAGGCCGCCGCGGCGCTGGGCATACCCCGGCTGCGGCAGATCCGCCGGATCGTGCTGCCGCAGGCCATGCGGGCCATCCTGCCCACCGCCGGCAACGAGATCATCGGCCTGCTCAAGGGCACCTCGGTGGTGTACGTGATGTCCATCGGCGAGCTGTTCTACCAGGTGCAGGTGATCTACGGCCGCACCGGACGGGTGATCCCGCTGCTGCTGGTCGCCACCGCCTGGTACGTGATCCTCACCTCCTTGCTGTCGGTCGCCCAGTACTACGTCGAACGGCACTACGCCCGCGGCGCCGACCGCACCCCGCCGCCCACGCCCCTGCAGCGGGCCCGGCGCTTCACGCGCGCCCTGCCCGCCGCCGCCGCCCGGCGCGACCGGCCCGTCACCGCCCTCAACCCCCTGGGAGACCCCCGATGACGGAAGCGACGGCGGACGCCGACGAGCTGACGGCGGCCGTCGGCAGCGCCACGCGAGCCACCGGTGTGATGGTGGACGTCCGCGGCGTCCACAAGAGCTTCGGCGCGCTGGACGTGCTGCGCGGCGTCGACCTCCAGGTGCGCGCCGGAGAGGTCACCGTCATCCTCGGCCCGTCCGGCTCCGGCAAGTCCACGCTGCTGCGCACCATCAACCACCTGGAGAAGGTCGACCGCGGCTGGATCGGCATCGACGGAGAGCTCGTCGGCTACCGCCGCTCCGGCGACAAGCTGCACGAACTCAAGGAGAAGGACGTCCTGAAGCAGCGCACCCACATCGGGTTCGTCTTCCAGAACTTCAACCTGTTCCCGCACCTGACCGTGCTGGACAACGTCACCGAGGCCCCAGTCTCCGCGCTGCGCCGCCCCCGCAGGGAAGCCGAGGAGACCGCTCGCCTGCTGCTCGCCCGCGTCGGACTCGCCGACAGGACGGACGCC
Source organism: Streptomyces sp. NPDC020597 (assembly GCF_044335095.1). NCBI lineage: Bacteria > Bacillati > Actinomycetota > Actinomycetes > Kitasatosporales > Streptomycetaceae > Streptomyces > Streptomyces sp. NPDC020597. Next base: position 17,544 of record NZ_JBIRUL010000049.1, read on the forward strand.
TATCCGCGCCAGCTGTCGGGCGGCCAGCAGCAACGCGTGGCCATCGCCCGCGCGCTCGCCCTCGAACCGAAGGTGCTGCTGTTCGACGAACCGACCTCCGCGCTCGACCCGGAACTCGTCGGCGAGGTCCTCGACGTCATCAGGGGTCTGGCCGGCAGCGGCACCACCATGATCGTCGTCACCCACGAGATCGGCTTCGCCCGCGAAGTCGCCGACACCGTCGTGTTCATGGACGACGGCGTCGTCCTCGAACAGGGTCCGCCGGCCGCCGTGCTGGACCACCCGCGGCACGAACGCACCCGCGCTTTCCTCTCCAAGGTCCTCTGACCCCCCCGCATCCGCGCCCCGCCCTCTTCCTCCGCAAGCAAGGAGCACGATCATGTCCCCCTCGTTCACCCGCCGCACCGCCGCAGCCGGACTCGGACTGGCCGCCGCCCTCGTCCTCGCCGCGTGCGCCAACCCCCAGGACGGCGGCACGACCGAGGTCGCGGCCACGCCGGGCGCCGGCACGAAGATCAACCTGAGTCCCGACCAGAACCGCGTCACCACCGGCAAGGTCGACGCCATAGCCGCCGAGGTCCCGGAGCAGATCCGCAGGAGAGGCACCCTGGAGATCGTGAGCTCCTCCGGCTCCGCGGCGCCCCTGACCTTCTACGCCACCGACAACAGGACCGTCATCGGCGTCGAGCCCGACCTCGCCCACCTCGTCGCCCAGGTGCTCGGCCTGAAGCCGCACATCAACACCGTCTCCTGGGAGAACATCTTCGTCGGCCTCGACAGCGGCAAGTACGACGTCGGCATCAGCAACATCACCGACACCGAGGAGCGCAAGGAGAAGTACGACTTCGCCCCCTACCGCGAGGACAATCTGGGCTTCGAGGCGAAGAAGGGCAGCGGGCTGGAGGTCGACGGACCCGAGGACGTCGCCGGCCGGACCGTCGCCGTGGGCAGCGGCACCAACCAGGAGAAGCTCCTCGTCGAGTGGAGCAAGGACAACGTGAAGGCCGGCCGCAAGCCGGTGAACATCAAGTACTACCAGAACGAGAGCGACACCTACCTCGCCCTCCAGTCCGGCCGCATCGACCTCTACCTCGGCCCCAATCCGACCGCCGCCTACCACGCCGCCACCACCGGCAGGACCGAGGTGGTCGGAACCTACTCCGGCGCCGGCGCCACGCTCCAGGGCCTCATCGCGGCCACCACCAAGAAGGACAACGGCCTGGTGAAGCCGCTCGCCGACGCGATCGACGAGATCATCCGCAACGGCGCCTACGCCAAGGTCCTCAAGCGCTGGGGCCTGTCCGACGAGGCCGTGACCACCTCCGGGATCAACCCGCCCGGACTGCCCAAGACCAACAAATAGCGTTCACGGCCCACTCGGGGGCGCCACCCCGCTCCCGCCGCACACCTGCGCACCACGATCCACACCCGCCCCATGCTCGCGAAGGGTCCGCCATGGCCACCGTCCTGTCCGTCTCCGGAAGCCCGTCCCCCGCCTCCCGCACCGCCCGCCTGCTACGCCACCTGGACCGGCGGCTCACCGCCCAGGGACATGACGTGATTCCCCTGGACGTCCGCACCATCCCCGCCGAAGCGCTCCTCGGCGCCGACTTCCGCCACCCGGCGATCGTCGAGGCGACCGAGCTGTTCGACCGCGCCGACGGCGTCGTGATCGGCACGCCCGTCTACAAGGCCGCCTACTCCGGACTGCTCAAGTCCCTGCTGGATCTGCTGCCGCAGTACGCCCTGGCCGGCAAGACCGTCCTGCCCCTGGCGACGGGCGGGAGCACGGCACACGTCCTGGCGATCGACTACGCCCTGCGCCCGGTGCTCAGTTCCATGGGCGCCGCGCACATCGTCCAGGGCTGGTTCACGCTCGACAAGGACATCACCGTGTCCGACGACGGGACACTGACCGTCGCACCGGGCACAGGTGAGAGCCTGGCCCAGGTCGTCGACCAGTTCTCCCACGCCCTCGGCAGCCGCAGCGCCCTCCTGGCGGCCGCCGTATGAGCACCGCGGGCCCGGTCTCCGCCGATCTCCGGCGACAGCGGTTCGGCGCCGGGCGGCCGCAGCAGAGCGAAGACACACATCCGCCGACGACCGACGAAGGGCGTGAGTCCGCGTGAGCCTCACCTTCCACTGGTTCCTGCCCACCAGCGGCGACAGCCGGCACGTGGTGGGCGGCGGCCACGGCGCCCCGCTCACCGCGACCGGCGGCGACCGCCCGCCCAGCGTCGGCTACCTCACCCAGATAGCCCGCGCGGCCGAGGACCTCGGCTTCACCGGAGCGCTGACCCCCACCGGCGCCTGGTGCGAGGACGCCTGGCTGACCACCGCCATGGTCAGCCGGCACACCGAACGGCTGAAGTTCCTCGTCGCCTTCCGGCCCGGCTTCGTCTCGCCCACGCTCGCCGCCCAGATGGCGTCCACCTTCCAGCGGCAGAGCGGCGGCCGGCTGCTGCTCAACGTCGTCACGGGAGGGGAGAGCCACGAGCAGCGCGCCTACGGCGACTTCCTCGACAAGGACGCCCGCTACGCCCGCACGGACGAGTTCCTCCACGTCGTCCGGGGGCTCTGGGACGGCACGACCGTGAACCTGACGGGCCGGCACATCCAGGTGGAGGAGGCACGGCTGGCCCGGACGCCCGAACCCCGGCCCGAGATCTACTTCGGCGGCTCCTCGCCCGCCGCGGGAGCCGTCGCCGCACGTCACGCCGACGTGTATCTCACCTGGGGCGAGCCCCCGGCGGCGGTGGCAGGGAAGATCGCCTGGATCCGCGACCTCGCACAGCGGCAGGGGCGCACCGTCCGCTTCGGCATCCGACTGCACGTCATCACCCGCGACACCGCCGAGCAGGCCTGGGCCGAGGCGCGGCGACTGCTCGACGGCTTCGACGCCGAGACCGTCGCCGCGGTGCAGGCGGGGCTCGCCCGCAGCGAGTCCGAGGGCCAGAAGCGCATGCTCGCCCTGCACGGCGGAGGGCGCGACGGACTGCTCCTGTACCCGAACCTGTGGGCCGGCATCGGCCTGGTGCGCGGGGGAGCGGGCACGGCTCTGGTCGGCAGCCACTCCGAGGTGGCCGAACGGATCGCCGAGTACCACCGCCTGGGCATCGACGAGTTCGTGCTCTCCGGCTACCCGCACCTGGAGGAGGCCTACTGGTTCGGCGAGAACGTCCTGCCGCGTCTCGCCGAGCAGGGCCTGTGGAACCGCGCTGCGCCGACGCGGCCGGACGCGGACGTCCCGCTCGTCACCGGCGTGCCCTTCGCGGGCTCGGCGACGCGGTGAGCGGCCGGAGCCCCTCCGCTTCCACGATGTGAGACGCTCCGGTGAGTCGGCGGACGGTCCTCTTGACGGCGCGCGGCGGCCGCCCGACACTCCAGAGGAGGGATTCCTAGTGAATGGGTAGGGAACAGATGGAGCGTCGCGCGGAGTCGCCCGCCGACCGTGCCGAACGCGCGGGCCGACCGCCCCTCCTGCTGACCTCTCGCCGCCACATCGATCTCCTGCGGGTCTGCAGCGCGACAAGGTCGATGCGCTGAACCGCCGGCGCCCACCGGCGCCGCACCCCGTCGAGACCGGGCACGCGCCGACGCCGCCGCGTGCCCCTCAGCCCCATGTGCGCTGCCCCGTCGCACTTCTGAGAACCAGAAGCCGGCCCCGGACCCAGGGAGACCCATGCCCGCCGCACCCCTGCCCACCGTGCCGTCCCTCTCGTCCGCCCCGCCGCTGCGGGGCAGGATCGGCTGCCATGCCGGCAGCGGCTACTACGCCGCGCCACGCCGCTACCGCCTCCACCTCTCGCCGTCCTGCCCGCACTGTCTGCGGATCGCCGTGACGCACAGCCTCCTCGGGCTGGAGCAGACCCTCCCGGTGGTCCTGCTGCCGGCTGTGCCGGACAGCCCCGACGGCGGACACTCCGCTCTGCGCCCGCTGTACGAGGCCAGTTCGCACCGGCACCCCGGACCGGCCGCCGCGCCCGTGCTGAGCGACGACTGGAGCGGACGGATCGTCAGCGCCCACGCCCCGGACATCCTCCGCGACCTCGTCGTCCACTTCGACGGCCACAGCCACGGAGACGGTTCGGACCGGGCCGCCCTGCGCCTCCGCGGCGCGGAGCGCGAGATCGAGGCCGTCGCCCGCCTCTGCGAGCAGCGCATCAGCGAAGCCGCCCAGCGGGCGGGGCAGGCAGGCGGCGACGCGACGCAGCGACGCAGCGCCCTCGGCTCACTGCTGCGCGTCCTCGGTTCGCTCGAACGGCGGCTCGCCGAAGGGAAGTTCATCCTCGGCGACGCCCTCACCGTCGCCGACGTACACCTGTGGGTCACCCTCGTGCAGCTCGACACCGTTCACCGCCTGCACCTGGACGCCGCCGCCGTCCACCGCATCGCCGAGCACCCGCACCTGTGGTCCTATGCGCGCCGTCTCGCCGCCCACCCCGCCTTCGGCGCCCACCTCGACCTGGACGGCATCGCCCGCCGGCACCACGCCCACTGCCGGGGACTGGAGGCCGCGGGAGCCGCCGTGCAGATCCTGGACTGGGCCGGCCACATCCCCCGGCCCGCCCCGGACCGTTCCCTTGATCACGGGCCGACCGGTTTCACGCAACCGCAATACGCCCTCCACCTCCGCCCGTCCCCCTCCGCCTAGGCTGCCAGGACACGAGGCCCACACCGCCACGGCCGCGCCGGCGTCCGAGGGCATGCAACCAGCCACACAAGAAGCGGAGGTGACGGCATGTCACGTGCCACCCCCGGGTCCGCCCCGGCTTCGACGACGTGCCGCACGCACGGCCGCGTCAGCCTGCACTCCCGACGCCACATCGACCTGCAGCGAGTGGCCGCAGCCCTCTGTCTCTCCTGACCTGTTCCCACCGCCGGCCCTCCCCAGCGAGGGCGCTCCCGCACGGTCGACCAGGAAGGCGTTCCTCTCGTGTCCGCACCACCCTCTCTCCACCTCGCCGTGGCACTCGACGGCGCGGGCTGGCACCCCGCCGCATGGCGCGAACCCGGCGCCCGCCCCCGCGACCTGTTCACCGCGGGCTACTGGGCCGACCTGGTCACCGAGGCAGAGCGCGGCCTCATCGACCTGGTCACCTTCGAGGACTCCCTCGGCCCGCAGTCCTCGCACCCCACCGAGCCGGACGAGCGCACCGACCAGGTGCGCGGCCGGCTGGACGCGGTGCTCGTCGCCGCCCGCGTCGCCCCCCTGACCCGGCACATCGGACTGATGCCGACCGTGATCGCCACCCACACCGAGCCGTTCCACCTGTCCAAGGCGATCGCCACCCTCGACCACGTCAGCCACGGCCGCGCCGGCCTGCGCATCCAGGTCTCCGCCCGCCGCGACGAGTCCGCGCACTTCGGCCGTCGCACCATCCCGGCGCTGCGCCCCGAAGACCGGGACACCCCGAAGGGACGCCGCCTCGCCGCCGAACTCCTCGACGAGGCCGCCGACTACGTCGAAGCCGTGCGCCGCCTCTGGGACAGCTGGGAGGACGACGCCGAGATCCGCGACGTCGCCACCGGACGCTTCATCGACCGGGAAAAACTGCACTACATCGACTTCGAAGGCAGCCGCTTCCACGTCAAAGGACCCTCGATCACGCCCCGTCCGCCCCAGGGGCAGCCCCTGGTCGGCGCGCTCGCGCACGGCGCCGCGCCGTACCGACTGCTCGGCCGCTCCGCGGACATCGGTTTCGTCACCCCGCACGACACCGACGACGCCCGCCGGATCGTCGCCGAGATCCACGCCGCACAGGCCGAGGCCGGGCGCGCCGGCGAACCGCTGCACGTCTTCGGCGACCTGACGGTGTTCCTCGACGACGACGCCGCCGCGGCCGAGGCCCGCAAGGCCAGGCTGGACGATCTCGCCGGCGCCCCGTACACGGGCGACGCCGACGTGTTCACCGGCACGCCCGCACACCTCGCGGACCTGCTGCTGGAACGACGCCGCGCCGGACTGAGCGGCTTCCGGCTCCGTCCCGGCGTGCTCGGCCACGACCTGCGGCAGATCACCCGGGGCCTGGTGCCCGCCCTCCAGCGCCGGGACGCTTTCCGGCGCGTCTACGAAGCGGACACCCTGCGCGGGCTGCTCGGTCTCGCGCGCCCCGCCAACCGCTACGCCACCGCCTGACGCCGCAGGGAGCCCCACGACCATGACCCCGTCCAGCACCGGCACGCCGGACACCGGCAGGCCTCGGAAGCAGATCCATCTCGCGGCGCACTTCCCCGGCGTCAACAACACCACCGTGTGGAGCGACCCGCAGGCGGGCAGCCACATCGAGTTCGACTCCTTCGCGCACTTCGCGCGGACCGCCGAACGCGCCAGGTTCGACTTCCTGTTCCTGGCCGAGGGGCTCCGGCTGCGCGAACAGGGCGGCCGCATCCACGACCTGGACGTGGTGGGGCGGCCCGACACCTTCACCGTCCTGGCCGCCCTCGCCGCCGTCACCGAACGCCTCGGCCTGACCGGCACCATCAACTCCACGTTCAACGAGCCCTACGAGGTGGCCCGTCAGTTCGCCGCCCTCGACCATCTGTCGGACGGACGCGCCGCATGGAACGTCGTCACGTCCTGGGACGCCTTCACCGGCGAGAACTTCCGCCGCGGCGGGTTCCTTCCGCAGGACGAGCGCTACTCCCGGGCCGAGGAGTTCCTGGCCACCGCCACCGAGCTCTTCGACTCCTGGCACGAGGACGACGTCGTCGCCGACCGGCACTCAGGCGCCTTCCTCCGGCACGCGCAGGCCGGAGCCTTCGTCCACCGGGGCCGGCACTTCGACATCGCCGGGCGGTTCAACGTCCCGCGCAGCCCGCAGGGCCGCCCGGTGATCTTCCAGGCCGGCGACTCCGAGCAGGGCCGCGAGTTCGCCGCCTCGAGCGCCGACGCCGTCTTCAGCCGGCACAGCACCCTGGAGGCGGGCCGGGAGTTCTACACCGACGTCAAGCGGCGCCTGGCCCGGCACGGCCGCACCCACGACCAGCTGCTGATCCTGCCCGCAGCGACCTTCGTCCTCGGCGACACCGACGCCGAAGCCCAGGACAAGGCACGCGAGGTACGCCGACAGCAGGTCAGCGGCCGGACGGCCGTCAACTACCTCGAACAGGTGTGGAACCGGGACCTGTCCGGCTACGACCCGGACGGCCCGCTCCCCGAGATCGACCCGGACCCCGGCGAGCACACCATCGCCCGGGGCCGTGCCGGCGTACGCATGTTCCGCGACCCCGTCGCCGTCGCGCGACAGTGGCGCGAGCGCGCCGCGGCCGAGAAGCTGTCGATCCGCGAGTTCGTCATCGAGACCACCGGCCGGCAGTCGTTCGTCGGATCCCCGGTCACCGTCGCCGAGACCATCGACCACTTCGTCCAGACGGACGCCGCCGACGGGTTCATCCTGGTCCCGCATCTCACCCCCGGCGGTCTGGACGGGTTCGCCGACACCGTCGTCCCGCTGCTGCAGGAACGCGGAGTCTTCCGCCGCGAATACACCGGCACCACCCTCCGTGACCACCTCGGTCTGGCCCGTCCGTCCCGACCCGCGCGTGGAGCGGCCGCAGCAGTGGCGCCCGCACCCGCCGACCGCTGAGGAGCGACACCCGATCATGTCCGGCATACCTCTCGGAGTCCTCGACCTCGTCCCGATCCCCTCGGGCGCGACCGCCGCGCAGGCGCTGCGCAACACCATCGACCTCGCCCGGCAGACCGAGCGGTTCGGCTACAGCCGCTACTGGTTCGCCGAACACCACCTCAACCCGGGCGTGGCCGGCGCCTCCCCGGCCGTCGTCCTCGCGCTGACCGCCTCCGCGACCTCCACCATCAGGATCGGATCCGGCGCAGTCCAGCTCGGGCACCGCACCGCGCTGTCCACCGTGGAGGAGTTCGGACTCATCGACGCACTGCACCCCGGACGGCTGGACCTGGGCCTGGGACGCTCCGGCGGACGTCCTCCCGGACAGACAACGCAGCCCCGGCCGACGACGACCCCCGTCGTCGACGGGCAGACCCCCAACGGGCTGAGGATCCCGCCGCGGTTCTCCTACGAGCACCTGATCGGCTCACCCCGGGTCCTGCTCCAGCAGCACCTTCTGCACCAGCCCGGCGCCCGCGCCCAGGACTACGGCGAACAGGTCGACGACATCCTCGCGCTACTGCGCGGCGACTACCGTTCCGCGGACGGCACCGAGGCACACGCCGTCCCGGGCGAGGGCGCCGAGGTAGAGGTGTGGATCCTCGGCAGCAGCGGCGGACTCAGCGCCGACGTCGCAGGCCGCAACGGGCTGCGCTTCGCCGCCAACTACCACGTCAGCCCGGCCACCGTCCTGGAGGCCGCCGAGGGGTACCGCGCCGCGTTCCAGCCGTCCGACCACCTCGACAAGCCCTACGTCAGCGTGTCCGCCGACGTCGTCGTCGCGCAGGACGACGCGACCGCACGCGAACTCGCCACCGGCTACGGCCCGTGGGTGCGCAGCATCCGCACCGCCGAGGGCGCCATTGCCTTCCCGACCCCGGAGCAGGCCCGCGCCCACCCCTGGACCGACGCCGACCGGGCGCTGGTCGCCGACCGCGTCGACACCCAGTTCGTCGGCTCGCCGGCCCGCGTCGCCGACCAGCTCGAGCAACTGCAGGAGGCCACCGCCGCGGACGAGCTGATCATCACCACCATCACCCACGACCACGCCGACCGGGTGCGCTCCTACCGACTGCTCGCGCAGGAGTGGCAGCGCCGGTGAGCGGGGCGGCGCGGCCGACCGTCGCCGATGGCCTCCGCGTGGCCGCCCCTCCTCGGGCTACGGGGCGATGGGCAGGCGCCGTTTGTGGTCCGTGAGGCGGTAGCGGTCGACGATCGTCCCGAAGACGCGCTCCGTGACGGGCCTGCCCTCCAGGAAGTCGTCGATCTCGTCGTAGGCGACGCCCAGCGCGTCCTCGTCCGCCCTGCCCGGGTCCAGGGTCTCCAGGTCGGCCGTGGGAACCTTGCGCACCAGTTCGGCCGGCGCTCCCAGCGCGTCCGCCACGGCTCGCACCCGGCGTTTGGTCAGCCCGGACAACGGGACGAGGTCGGCCGCGCCGTCGCCGAACTTGGTGAAGAAGCCGGAGACCGCCTCGGCGGCGTGATCGGTGCCGACGACCAGGCCGTGGTGCGCGCCGGCCACGGCGTACTGGGCGATCATGCGCTGCCTGGCCTTGATGTTGCCGTGCACGAAGTCCTCGTGGCCGGCGTCCCGGAAGGCGACGTCGGTGGCCCGAAGGGCCGCGAGCGCGGCGTCGCTCGCGGGCTTGACGTCCACCGTCAGCACGCGGTCGGGGCGGATGAAGGAGAGGGCGAGCTGGGCGTGGTGCTCGTCGGCCTGGACACCGTAGGGCAGCCGCATCGCGTAGAAGCGTGCTTCCCGCCCGGTGTCCCGGACCCGCTCGACCGCGAGCTGGCACAGCCGGCCCGCCGTCGTGGAGTCGACGCCGCCGCTGATGCCGAGCACGAGGGAGGACAGCCCGGTGGCGGTCAGCCGTTCCGCGAGGAAGGCCACCCGGCGCTCGATCTCCGCCTCGACGTCGAAGCTCTCGGCGACCTGGAGTTCCCTGGCGATCTCCCGCTGCAGGGCGAGGGGCTCGGGATCGTTCACGACTGCTCCTTGTGCTCGTTGATCTCGTTCACGTGGCGCCGGCCCGGCAGCCCGGCCGCACCGGCGGCGGACACCGTGACTTGCGGAGTCCCCCGGATCACTGTCGGCCATGCGCCGGACATCGGACGCGAGGCGCTCCCATGAGCGGTGTCACCAGCGAGTACGGCAGGGGGGCCGGCACTGCCCGCGGTCACCGCAGCAGGTGACGCGGGCGCCGTGAACGCCGGGCCGGGACCGTCGTCCCGGCCCGGCTCACAGTCGCCCAGGTCCGGGCCGGGCGGAGACGAGCGGCCCGTGGGCGCGCAGGTGCTCCTTCAGCCACCGCTCGGTGGTGCTCACGTGCAGCAGCGCGGCGGCCTGGCTGAGGGCGGCGTCCCGGCTGCACAGCGCCCGGTGGATCGCCTCGTGCTCGGCCAGAGTGCGGCCCGCGGACTGGTCGTCCGTCCGCCCGCGCCAGATGCGGGCACGCAGTGTGCGGCCGGAGACGCTCTCCAGCAGGGTGAGCAGGGTCTCGTTGCCGGTGGCGGCGACGACGGCACGGTGGAAGGCGGCGTCGTGCGCGTTCAGTCGCTCGACGTCGTCGCGGGCCTCGCGCATCGCGTCCAAGTGGCCCTTGATCTCGTCCAGTTGGGCGTCGGTTATCCGGGTGGCCGCGAGCGCGGTGGCCATGGGCTCGAGCAGCCGTCGCACCTCCATCAGATCCTGCAGGGCCGCCGCGTCGCTCTGCAGGAGTTCCACCACTCCGCCGAGCCCCTCCAGCAGCAGACTGGGCTGCAGGCTGGTGACGTAGGTGCCGTCCCCCCTGCGGATCTCGAGGACCCGTGCGACGGACAGGGCCTTGACCGCTTCGCGGGCCAGGTTGCGGGACAGCCCGAGCTGTGCGGCCAGATCCGGTTCCGGCGGCAGCTTCGATCCCGGGGGCAGGGCCCCCGTGCGGATCAGCTCGCGGATCTGCTCGATGGCCTTGTCCGTCAGGGACACGACGCACTCCCCGCACGGTCGGCGGCGCGGGGCACGTCGGACCTGATGAGGCCTTGGGCCCGGAGGTCGTCCCACAGGGCTTCGGGGACGTGCCGTCGGTGGAGTGCGGCGTTGCGCGCGACCTGGTCCGGACTGCGCATGCCGAGGGTGACGTTGACGACGCTGGGGTGTGTGCAGGGGAAGGCGATGGCGGCGGCGGGGAGGGTGGTGCCGTGTGCGGTGCAGAGGTCGGCGATGGCGCGGGCGCGGGCGACGAGGTCGGGTGGGGCGTCCTGGTAGTCGTACTTCATGCCTTCGGCGGGGCGGTCGCGGGAGAGGAGGCCGGAGTTGAAGACGCCGACGGCGACGACGCTCTTGCCGTGTTCCTCGGCGGCGGGCAGGACGTCGTCGAGGGCGGACTGGTCGAGGAGGGTGTAGCGGCCGGCGAGCATGACGACGTCGGCGGCGGTCTCGCGCAGGAAGCGGGCGAGCATGGCCGACTGGTTCATGCCGGCGCCGATCGCGCCGATGACGCCCTGGTCGCGCAGCTCGCCGAGGGCGGGCATGGCCTCGTCGGCGGCCTGTCGCCAGTGATCGTCGGGGTCGTGCAGGTAGACGACGTCGAGGCGGTCCAGCCCGGTGCGGCGCAGGGTGTCCTCGAGCGACCGCAGGACGCCGTCGCGGCTGAAGTCCCATTGGCGGCGCAGGTCGTCCCGCACGACGAAGCCCTCGCTGTCCACGCCCCGCGGATGCTCGTTGGGCACGAGCAGCCGTCCGACCTTCGAGGAGACGACGTAGTCGTCCCGGGGCCGTCGCCGCAGGGCCGCGCCCAGGCGCTGTTCGGAGAGCCCGAGGCCGTAGTGAGGGGCGGTGTCGAAGTAGCGGATGCCGGCGTCCCAGGCGGCGTCGACGGCGGCCGACGCGTCCTCGGCCGGGGTGACCCGGTAGAGGTTGCCGATGACGGACGCCCCGAAGCCGAGTGCGGTGAGCCCGACGGGAGTGTTCGCGATCGTCCGGCGTCCGATGCTCTGATGTGTCAACTGTGCTCCTCGCGAGTACGGGTGGGGCGGCGCCGTCCGGCGCCAGGTCAACGTCTGACGGCGGCCGAACCGCCCTCCATCAGTGCACGGACCTCGGCGAGCGAGGCCATGGAGACGTCCCCGGGGGTGGTCATCGTGAGGGCGCCGTGAGCGGTGCCGTACGCCAGGGCCAGCTCCAGACCGGCCGCCGACAACGGGCCCGGCCAGGCGTCGTCACCGCCCAGCAGGCCGTAGATCAGACCGGCGGCGAAGGCGTCGCCGGATCCGATGCGGTCCAGAACGTGCAGGCCGGGCATCGGGGGACCGGTGACGACACCGGTTTCGGCGGACCAGGCGGCCGAAAACCAGTCGTTGACCCCGGCCGAGGGCACCTCGCGCAGCGTCGTCGCCAGCACCCTGGCCGACGGGACGAGCCCCGCCACTCGCGCAAGGGCGTCCGCCACCTCGCAGGGCGCGACGCGCACGGCGCCGGGACGCGGACCGGCCAGCCCCAGCGCGCCCACCACCACGTCAGCGTGCCGCGCCAGGCGCAGGTCCACCTCGCGTGCCCGGTCCGGACCGCCCCGGCCGCTCCACAGGCTCGGGCGGTAGTTCGGATCGTAGGAGACGGTGACGCCGTGGCGGCGGGCGGCCGCCATCGCCTCGTCGGCGACGTCGACGGTGGTGTCCGACAGGCCGGCGAAGACGCCGCCGGTGTGGAACCAGCGCACGCCGGCGGAGAACACGGCGTCCCAGTCGACGTCGCCCCTGCGCAGCCGGGAGACGGCGGTGTGGGCGCGGTCGCTGACACCGAGGGCGCCGCGGATGCCGTAGCCGCGTTCGACGAAGTTGAGTCCGTTGCGGGCGGTGCGGCCGATCCCGTCGTCCGGCGTCCACCGGACCAGGGAGGTGTCCACGCCGCCCTGGAGGATCAGGTCCTCGACGAGCCGGCCCACCGCGTTGTCGACGAGAGCCGTCACGACGGCGGTGCGCAGTCCGAAGCAGCGCCGCAGACCTCGTACGACGTTGTACTCGCCGCCGCCCTCCCACACCTGGAAGGTCCGGCAGGTGCGGATGCGTCCCTCGCCCGGATCGAAGCGCAGCATCACCTCGCCGAGGGCCACCACGTCGGTCATGACATGCTCCTCGCCACGGCCTCGGCGGTGAGCCGGCGGATCTCCTCGTAGTCGCCCCGCCCGAGGTGGCCGGGGGTCGCCAGCCAAGTGCCGCCGACGGCGAGGACCGACGGTTCGGCGAGATAGGCGGCCAGGTGGGCTGCGCGGATGCCGCCCGTCGGGATGAAGCGCGTCCCGGGGAACGGCGCGGCGAGCGCCCGGAGGGTGGGCAGGCCGCCGAGCGGTTCGGCCGGGAACAGTTTCACGGTGTCCAGACCCGCGCGAAGGGCGCGCATCAACTCGGTCGCGGTGGCGACACCCGGTATCACGGGGACGCTCAACTCCCGGCATCTGGCGACGACTTGATCGTCGAAACCCGGTGAGACGACGAAGCGGGCGCCCGCCGACACAGCCCGCTCCGCCTGTTCGGGGGTGAGGACCGTGCCGGCGCCGACGGTGAGTCCGCCGTGGGCGGCCATCGCCCTGAGCGACTGCTCGGCGTCCGGGGTGCGGAAGGTGACCTCGGCACACCGGGCGCCGCCGGCGACGAGCGCCTCGGCCAGCGGGCCGGCCATCGTGGTGGACGGCACGGTCAGCACCGGCATGACCCGGGCGCCGGCCAGGACGGAGGCGGGTGTGGCGGTGGCGTCGGTGGTGGTCATCGGCCGAGCCATCCGCCGTCGACGGGGAGGGTGATGCCGTGGATGTAGGCGGCGGCGTCGGAGGCGAGGAAGACGG